>NZ_DASWNO010000065.1:0-20140 GCF_036399195.1 Brevundimonas sp. | reverse complement strand
TCGACGGGTCGATCCGCGACACCGAAATCCAGCACGTTCAGTTCGCCGGAGCCCCAGCGGTTGGAGACCGGCAGGCGGAATCGGCGGGGCGGGGAGAGCCGGGTCGCATCCATCACGGGCAGATAGTCGGTCGGCCGGAGTCGCGCCAGTTCACCCGAGGGAAGGTCAGGCGCAGGCCGGGCAGCGGCCGTGGGCCTCGATGGTGGTGCGGGCGATGACATAGCCGGCCTCGCGCGCGGCGCGGCCCAGATCGTCCGTGACCGGCGCGGACACCTCGCGCGTGGACCCGCAGCAGTCGCAGATCAGGAAGGCGGCGGCATGATCGGCGGCGCCAGAGGTGCAGGCGACATAGGCGCTGATCGAGGCGATGCGGTGGGCGAGGCCCTTGCGCTCGAGGAACTCCAGCGCGCGATAGACCGTGGGAGGCTTGGCCGGCTGGCCGTCCTCGCCGAAGCGCGCGATCAGGTCGTAGGCCTTGACCGGCTCGCCGGCGGCCAGCAGCAACTCCAGCACGCGCAGCCGCGCCGCGGTCATCCGCTCGCCCGCGGCCGTCAGCCGGACGTCGGCGTCCTGCATCGCCCGCGCCACCTCGGCGTAGCCGGGCGGCCCGTCGGCGTGGTGGTGACCGCAGGATTCGCTCATCGGGCAGAGCTAAGCCCTCGCCGTCGCCGCCGCAACCAAGCGGCTTGACGCACTGTGATGTTATCTCATAACAGAAGCGCATCTCGTAGTGGATCTCCGCATGACCCTGACCCTCGTTTCCCGCGCCGCGCTCCTGACCACGCTGAGCCTTACGTCGCTGACTGGCGCGGCGGCGGCGCAAGCCCAGACTTCCACGGCACAGGCTCCCGCCGGTCAGGCTCCGGCGGCCACGCTCGCGGACGTCATCGTCACCGGCGCGCCCTTCGGGGTCACCGACCGCGCCAGTCTGCTGGCGGTCGATGTGCTGGATGAGGAGGATCTGGCCGTCGCGCCGTCGGTCACCCTCGGCGATCTGGTCAGCGGCCTGCCCGGCGTGCGCAGCACCAGCTTCGCGCCGGGCGCCAGTCGCCCAGTGATCCGCGGCCTCGCGGGTCCGCGCGTGCAGGTGCTCACCAACGGCCTAGGCATGATCGACGCCAGTTCGGTGTCCCCCGACCACCAGGTCGCGGTCGATCCGGCGGAGGCGCGGCGCATCGAGATCGTGCGCGGTCCCTCCACCCTGGTGTTCGGCGGCTCCGCCATCGGCGGCGTGGTCAACATCATCGACGACCGGATTCCCGAGGAACGGCCGGAGGGCGTGGACGGCCACGTCTCGGCCCAGCATTCGACGGTCGACGACGGGACCAGCCTGGGCGCGCGGCTGAAGGTCAACGCCGGTCCGCTGGTCCTGACGCTGGACGGGTTCACCCGCGACGCCTCCGACTACGCCGTGCCGGTCTTCCCGGAGTCGCAGCGCCTGCTCGAAGCCGAGGGCGAGGCGGCGGGCGAGGAGCGGACGGTCGAGAATACATTCGTGCGGCTGGACCAGTACGGCGCGGGCGTCAGCTGGATCGGGTCGCGCGGCTATTTCGGAGCCTCGGTCAAGCAGGTGGACACCACCTACGGCGTACCGGGCCATGGTCATGAGCACGCGGAGGAAGAGGAGGAGGAGGCGCACGGCGCGGAGGCGGTCTCCATCGGCCTTGAGCAGACCCGTTACGACGTTCGCGGCGAGCTGCGGTTCGACGCGGGCCCGTTCAGCTCGGCGCGGCTGTCGGCGGGGTACGCCGACTATCAGCACACCGAATTCGAGGGCGACGAGATCGGCACGCAGTTTTTCTCTCACGGCTATGAGGCCCGGTTCGAACTGATCCAGCGCGAGCGCAACGGCTGGCAGGGCGTGGTCGGGGTGCAGGCTCTGGACCGCACCTTCGACGCCATCGGCGACGAAGCCTATGTGCCGCGCACTGAAATCGCCGAGCAGGGCTTCTACACCGTCCAGCGGTTCGACCGCGGCGCCGTCGGCTTCGAGGGCGGGCTGCGGGTCGACAAACGCGAGCTGGAGAGCGCCGCCGCCGGCCGCGACTTCACCAATGTCTCGGCGTCCGCCGGCCTGTTCGCCCGGCCGACGAAAGAGCTGTTCGTGGGGCTGAGCGTCGCGCGCAACGAGCGGGCGCCGAGCGAGGTCGAATTGTTCGCCGAGGGGGCGCACGTCGCGACCGGCGCGTTCGAGGTGGGCGATGTCGATCTCGACAGCGAGGTGGCGACCTCGATCGAGGCCACCGCCCACTTCGCCAGGGGGCCGCTGGAGATCGACCTGCACGCCTATTACGCCAGCTATGACGGCTTCATCGATCTGCGCCCCACGGGGCTGGACGACGCCGGTTCGGAGCTGCCGATCTTCCGCTACGTCCAGACCGGCGCCAGTTTCCGCGGCTTCGAGCTGGAGGGCCAGTACGACCTGTGGGCCTCTGGCGATCGCACCCTGGCGCTCAAGGGCGCCGCCGACTGGGTGCGGGCCGAAACCGACCTCGGCCCGGCGGCGCGTATCCCGCCGTGGTCGGCGACGGTTGGTCTGGAGTACAGCTCGCGCCTGTTCGATGCGGGGCTGGAGGTGCGCCGGGTGGGCGAGCAGGAGCGTGTGGCGGAGTTCGAGCTGCCGACCGAAGGCTATACGCTGGTGAACCTGCGCGCCGCGGTGCGGCCCTTCGCCGACCGGAACGTCACGGTGTTCGCGGAGGCGCGCAACCTGACCGACGAGGAGGCGCGCGAACACGTCAGTTTCCTGAAGGATATCGCACCGATGCCGGGGCGAAATCTGCGGGTCGGCGTGACTTACCGCTTCTGAGCCGGCGCTTGCAGCAGAGCGGTTTGCGGCTCCGGGGCGAACAGGGTAGAAGCGCCGCCTTCCTTTCTCTCAGAGCTCCAGCGCGTCCATGACCGACACCACAGCCGCCTCGCCCCTGTCCGGCAACGTCCTTTTGTACGTGAACCCGGAGCCTCTGTCGGCCGACCTGCACGGCGCCCTCGGCGCGGACCCCGTAGACAAGCCCTACGGCTTCGTCGCCCAGACGAACCTCGTGCCGGTGATGGTCACCGAATTCGCACCGGCGGCGCTGTCCTATCCGGTGATCTTCATCGGCGACAACAAGCAACCCGTCGCGGTCATGGCCCTGCGCGGCGGCGAGAACCTGTTCGTCAGCGAAGACGGCGAGTTCCGCCCGGAGGCTTACATACCCGCCTATGTGCGCCGCTATCCGTTCGTCTTCGCCAACGACGAAGTGCAGCAGCGCATGATCCTGTGCGTCGACCGCGCCGCGCCCTTCCTGCGCGAAGGCGGCGCCACGCCCCTGTTCGTCGACGGCAAACCCTCGCCCTACGTCGAGCAGGCCATGGAGTTCTGCAATAATTTCGAGCAGGAGCGTCAGCGCACCGAATCCTTTCTTGCCTTGATCAAGGAGCTGGACCTGCTGGACACGCGCGAAGCCCTGTTCACGCCGCGCAATCCCGACGGCACCCCCGGCGCCCCCCAGAAGATCGCCGAGTATTTCGCGGTCTCGGAAGACAAGCTGAAGGCCCTTCCGGCCGAGAAGCTGGCCGAGCTGCGCGACAACGGCGCCCTGGGCCAGATCTACGCCCATCTGGTGTCGCTGCTGGGCTGGGATCGCCTGATCGCGATGACCTTCCTGCGCGCCGCGGCTGCGCAGCCGGCGGCGGGGAACGCCTGAGACGAGGGATTAGGGATTAGGGATGAGGGATTAGGGATTGGCCCCTGTCCCTAGTCCCTAGTCCCTAGTCCCTACCTCCGCGCCAACAGCGCCCGCGTCAGGCACGAGAAGACCAGCCGGCCGGCTTCGTCGAGCAGATCGTGCTGGGCGATGACGATCCCCTTGTCGTCGCCGACCGGGTCCTTGCCCATGATGGTGACGCGCCCGCGCATCAGCTCGCCGGCCGGGGGATTGCGCATGTAGCGCAGGCCGTCGACGGCCAGCACCTTCGACTGGGCCCAGCCCGAGGACTTGTCGGCGAACAGCCGGCTCCACAGGGCGTAGACCATGGCGTCGGGCGCCCCGTACGAGGCGTCCCATCCGGGCGAGAACCGCTCAATGAAGACGTCGAGCGCGCCGGCGTCCACCATGCAGGCGCCGAGAGAGATCACCTCGCCCACGCCCAGGTCTTCGAAATGGACGTGCAGCGGTTCGGTCATCTGTGAGGTCCTGTCAGCCCGCGGGTTCTTCGGAGACGCGGACCAGCAGCTTGCCGTCATGGTCGCCGGTGAACAAGCGGTTGAGCGAGTCCACCGCGCCCTCCAGCCCGTCGTCTACGTGGACCTTCCATTTCACCCGGCCGTCGGCGAGCCAGGGGCCCATCTCGGCCACCATCTCGCGGCCCCTGTGGGCGTAGTCGAGCACGAGGAAGCCCTGGATGTTCAGCCGGTGCGTGATGATGCGCGCGAAGTTGGGCGAGGGCGGCATGCGGGTGGCGTTGTAGGCCGAGATCAGGCCGCAGACGGCCATGCGGCCGTGGGTCTTCAGCCGGTTGTAGACGGCGATCATGATGTCGCCGCCGACGTTCTCGAAGTTGAGGTCGATCCCGTCCGGAGCCAGCCGGTCCAGCGCCTCGCCGACGTCCTCATTCTTGTAGTCGACGGCGGCGTCGAAGCCGAGCTCCTCGGTCAGCCAGCGGCATTTGTCAGGGCCGCCGGCGATGCCGATGACCCGTGCGCCGCGCGCCTTGGCCACCTGACCGGCGATTGAGCCGACGGCGCCCGCCGCAGCCGAGATCACCAGCGTCTCACCGGGCTGGACCTTCAGGACGTCGGTGACCCCGAAATAGGCGGTCATGCCGGTCATGCCGAGGACGCTGAGGTTGGCGGTCAGGGGCATGCCGGGGGCGCGGTGGACAGGGCGGAGCTCCATCTCGTTGACGACGACGTAGTCTGACCAGCCGCCGGAGAGGGGCGTGACGACATCGCCGGCCTTGAAGCGGCTGGAGCGGCTTTCCTCGACCACGCCCAGCGTCAGGCCGCGCATGACGCCGCCCAGCGGCACCGGCGGCAAATAGCCCTCGGCGTCGTTCATCCATGTGCGGTTGGTGGGGTCCAGCGACAGATAGACGGTGCGGACCAGCACCTGGGACTCGTTCAGGGCCGGCAGGGGCGCCTCGACCAGTTCCAGGTCGCCCGGCTGGATCAGGCCCTTGGGACGTTGACGCAGCACCCACTGACGATTGACGCGAGCCATGGCGGTTTCCTCTCTGGCGATGCAGGTTTTCTTTCTGGACCCGCATAGTGACGAGGCGGAGCCGCCTGTCCAGCGCGGGAAAAGAAAAAGGCGGACCCGGAGGTCCGCCTTGAAGTCGCATCATCGAGAATGAGGCGCGGAGGCGACAGACCGGCTTTCGCCGGTCTCAAGTCGGGGGGGCGTCGCCGCCTCCGCAGACCGATAACGGAGGTCGCTTCGATCGGTTCCGACGAAAAAGGCGAGAAATGCGGGCCATCGGGAGAGAGCGGAACGGCCGAGCCTGACAGGACGTTATCAGCCCGACCCCCAGCCCGCGACGGAGCCCACCGATGTCCCACCAGTCCCCTCACGACAAGGCTACCGACGCGGTGCACGAGGGCCGCCCGGTCGAGGCGCAGTATGTACGTGGGGGCCGCGGCGGAAAGCGGATTCTGCTGGTGCTGGTCGGGGGACTGGCGCTGGTGGCGATCTGTTTCGCCCTGATCTACGCCTTCTCCGCAGGTCCGCTGGCGAGCACCAATTCCAATGACGGCGATCAGGTCGTTGATTCCCGCGCCTTCAGCAACGACGATCGCTCCACCGCGGCCCCCGCGCCCGCTCCGGCCGCCGACGCGCCGACGACCCCCGAGGGCGAGCCGACCAACCCGCCGACCGGAGAGGCCCCCAACGTCAACGCCCCGACCGTTTCGGCCCAGCCCTCGAACGTGCAGTAACCGTCGCCCACGGCGGTACAAAAAAGCCCCGGTCGTGAGACCGGGGCTTTTCCGTGTGTGCGACGGCGTCTCGCCGTCAGGCGGCGACCTTCTGGCGCGAGGGGTGGAAGAACAGGGCCTGGCTGATGGCGGCCTTCACCGTCTCGGGCTGGAACGGCTTGGTGATCAGGAAGGTCGGCTCCGGACGCTCTCCGGTCAGCAGCCGCTCGGGGAAGGCGGTGATGAAGATCACCGGCACGTCGATCCGCTTGAGGATGTCCTTCACCGCGTCGATGCCGGACGAGCCGTCGGCCAGCTGGATGTCGGCCAGGACCAGACCCGGGCGGTGGCGGGCGACGGCGTCGACGGCCTCGTCATGGGTGGTGGCGGTGCCGGTGACGCGGTGACCCAGCTCCTTCACCAGGCTTTCGATGTCGGCCGAAATGATGGCTTCGTCCTCGATGATCAGGACGTCGGTGGCCAGTTCGGCGTCGATGTCCGACTGTGCCTCGGAGATCAGGCGTTCGACGTCGAAGGCGTCGGCGTCGAGGATCTGCGCCGCTTCCGACGGCGTGAACCCTTCCAGCGCCGTCAGCAGGAAGGCCTGCCGCGAACGGGGGGCGATGCGCATCAGACGGCGTGAGGCGTCGTCGCTGCGGCCTTCAAGCCCGCTCTTGTCTTCCAGCTGGGCCCCGGTGGTGGCCCAGATGGCGTGGAACACATGGTAGAGGGCGACGCGCGGCGTCATGTCGGCCGGAAGCTGCCGCTCGCCGGCGGCCAGGGCCTCGAGCGCGACCCGCACATAGTTGTCGCCGGTCGTCTGATCACCGGTCAGCGCGCGCGCATAGCGACGGACGTACGGCAGGTGCGGCGCAAGGCGGGCCAGCAAACTCATGTAGAATAATCCCCGACAGAAAACGGTCCGCAGAAGCGGAACCTTGGCAAGTCCGGTCAACGTACCAAATGAGCCACGGTTCCGGCCGACGGATCAAGCTTGAGCATTAATCCGCGGTAACCTAGGAACCGGCCCCGAGGCGTGGCGTTTGGCCTCTCGCAACAAGCATCGTCAGGGTGGCGGCCGTTTATTCAATGACAGATAATTCGAACCCACCGGGCAAGGGCCCGCCCAAGGGCGGCGCCAGCCTGGAGGAAGCGCGTCTGCGCCAGCAGGCCATCGGCGTGAAACTGAGGCACATGTTCGACGAGGTCGTGAACGAGCAGGTTCCGGACGAGTTCCTGGAGATCCTGCGCCGGGCCGACGAGCGTTCGTCGGGCGGGAGCGGCGCATGAGTGGGGCGCAACAGTCCCCGCCCAAGCCCCCTTCAGCAGACGACAACGCCTTCAAGAGGGAACTGGTCGCGCTGATCCCGCATCTGCGGGCGTTCGCGCGCACCCTGACCGGCGATCCGACGGCAGCCGACGATCTGGCGCAGGACGCCATGATGAAGGCGTGGGACGCGCGCGCCAGCTATCAGATGGGCACGAACATGAAGGCCTGGACCTTCATGATCCTGCGCAACCAGTTCTATTCCGAGAAGCGCCGGTCATGGCGCCAGTCGCAACTGGATCAGGAGGCCGCCGAGCGCACCCTCGTGGCCGTGGACGATCCGGAATCACCGGTGGCGCTGGATGAGCTGCGGCTCGCTCTGGCCACCCTGCCGGAGGAGCAGCGGGAAGCCCTGATCCTCGTCGGCGCCGGCGGCTTCGCCTATGAAGAGGCCGCGGAAATCTGCCAGTGCGCCGTCGGAACGGTGAAGAGCCGTGTGTCCCGGGCGCGCAAGGCCCTGCAGGCGACGCTGGAGCGCGGCGGCTACGCCCGTGACGGACGCGCCGCGGGCGACGCGATGCGTTCCATTCTCGCCGCCGCCGACCGCCTGAGCAGCGTCCGGCAGGACTGACGGGTGGTCCGGTTCGGACGAGCGCTGTCCAAGGGCGTGGGTCGGGGGCTGCGCCCGTCACGATTCCATGGCATTCGGTTTCGGCTGGGCTCGGCGATGGCCATCGCTCTGCTGCCGGTCCTCGTGCTGGGGGCCATACAGGCGCAGGCTGATTTCCGGACGCAGGATGTGGAGCGGCGGCAGGACCTGCAGCTCGCCGCCGAACGCTCGGCGTCCACCGCCAAGGCCCAGCTGGACAGCACCGGCGTCCTGCTTCAGGCGCTGCGCCCTGAGCAGCTTGAGGTCTATTGCGAGCCGCGGCTCACAGACCTGGTGCGGCGGCTGGACAATCTCGACGGGCTCGCCCGCGTTGCCGCCAACGGCCAGACGGTCTGCGCCTCACGCGGCCTGACCGAGGCCGGCCCGCCATGGATGGCGGGCGCCGCGTCGAGCGAGTGGTTCCTGCGCCTGCGGTCGGGCGAAGGCGTGGTGTTGGCGCGGGCGTCGGCCGCGTCGGGCCAAGCCCCCGGCCTGATCGTCGCGATCCGCCTCGAACGTCCGCTCGGCGCTTTCGACGGAGCCATGGTCGCCGTCATTCCCCTGTCCAGCCTGCAGCCGGACGTCGACGATCCCGGCTTGCCCCAGGGCTCGGAGGCCGCGCTGACCGATGGCGAGGGGCGGCTGCTGACCGTCACGGACGCCGCCGCCTTCACCCTGTCGGGGCCGCAGAGCCTGACCGGGTGGGTCGGCCGCGCCCGATCCGGAGCCTCGGCCATCTTCGAAGCCCATGACGCAAACGGCCGACAGCGCGTCTATGCGGGCGCGGCTCTGGCTGGCCGGGACGTCTATGCGCTGCTGTCCGCCCCGGCCCCTGGGCTGCTGTCGTGGGCGCGGCTGAACCCGGTCGGCGCGCTGTTCATGCCGATCCTCGCCTGGTTCATCGCCTTCGGCGCGGCCATTCTCGTCAGCGAGCGCATCATCGTCCGCTGGCTCGACTATCTGGAGCGGGTCGCCTCCATCTACGCCAAGGGCCGGTTCACGGTGCGGCCCGTGCAGGCCATGAACGCCCCGGCCGAGATCAGGGTGCTGGCGCGGACGCTGGACGAACTGGCGGAGTCCATCGCCACCCGCGACGCCGCCCTGACCGCGTCGCTGGCCGAGAAGGACGCGCTGATGCGGGAGATTCACCACCGGGTGAAGAACAACCTGCAGATCATCTCGTCCCTGCTGTCGATGCAGCAGCGGGCGCTGACCGATCCCGCGTCCAAGGCCGCCGTGGGCGACACCCGGCAGAGGATTTCGGCCCTCGCCCTAATCTATCGCACCCTCTACCAGAGCGACGACCTGCGCTATGCGGACGCCCGCATCTTCCTGAACGATCTCGTCGGCCAGCTGGTGGCCAGCGAGGCCGGCAGAGGGACGACGGTGACCTCGTCCGTCGACGCCGACTCGCTCGTGGTCGATCCGGACAAGCTGGCCCCGCTCGCGCTGTGGCTGGTCGAGGCCGTCACCAATGCGCAGAAGCACGCCTTCGCCGGAAGAGGCGGCGACCTGAAGGTTCGCTTCAAGGTTCAGGGGGACGTCAGCGTTCTGGAGGTGCAGGACGACGGCCCGGGCGTCAGCGACACCTTCCGGGCCGGCGTCGGTCGGACCCTGATGGGCGCGTTCGCCAAACAGCTGAGGGGAGCGGTCGAGGTGACCCCCGCTCCGGGCGGCGGAACGATCGCCCGCCTGACGTTCGCGACGCCCGAGGCGGTCGTGCCGACAGACCCCGACGACCTTGGAACCCGTACGGCGCCGCAGCGTTGATTGCCCAGACGCCACCACCCGGACGTCAAGGAGTTCGTCTGATGCGCAAGATTTTCGTTCTGTTCGCCGCCGCCGCCGCCCTCACCACCGCCGCCTGCAACACGGTCGCGGGTGTGGCCGAAGACGGTCAGGCCGTGGGCCGCGCCGTTGAAAACTGCGCTGAAGGCCGCGCCTGCTAAGCTGGTTTCCGACCAGCCGACCCGTTCCCGACCGCGCTTCCCCCCCGACACGCGGATCGGTTGAAGAGGGCCCGCCGGCATCCCCCCGCCGGCGGGCCTTCATTTGTTTGACGCCTGCTTCCCCTTGCTCCGCTGACGCGGCGCGCTAGCATCCCGTCCAGGCGCCCCCAGAGGCGCGGACGCGGGCGGGGAAAAACATGACGGACACGGCGGACGCCAAGACGGGCCCCGGGCTCAGGACGGTCGTCACGGCCTCGGCCGCGGGCACGGCGTTCGAGTGGTACGACTTCTTCGTCTTCGGCTCGCTGACCACCATCATCGCCCGCCACTTCTTCGCCGACGCGGGAGAGACGGTCGCCTACATCCTCGCCCTGCTGACCTTCGGCCTCGGCTTCGTGGTCCGGCCGCTCGGCGCGCTGGTGTTCGGCTGGTTCGGGGACCGGACCGGGCGCAAGAAGACCTTCCTCGTCACCATCACCCTGATGGGGCTGGCGACCGTGGCGATCGGCCTGCTGCCCGACTACGGCCAGATCGGGCTGGCCGCGCCGATCCTGCTGCTGATCATGCGCGTGCTGCAGGGCTTCGCCCTCGGCGGCGAATACGGCGGGGCGGCCATCTATGTGGCCGAGCACTCGCCGCCGAAGAGGCGCGGCCTGCTGACCGGCTGGATCCAGACGACCGCCGCCATGGGTCTGATCGGCGCCCTGGCGGTGATCCTGATCACCCGCGCCATCGTTGGGACCGAGGCCTTCGACGAATGGGGCTGGCGCATCCCCTTCCTGCTGTCGGCCCTGCTGCTGGCGGTGTCGCTGTGGATCCGGCTGAAGCTCCACGAGAGCCCGGCCTACCAGCAGATGGAGGCCGAGGCGGCGGACGACGACCACCGCGCGCCGTACAAGGAAGCCTTCTTCCGGTGGGGCAACGGGCGGTTCGTCCTGATCGCCCTGTTCGGCATCATGATCGCCCAGGGCGCGGTCTGGTACTGCGGCTATTTCTACACCCGGTTCTTCATGGAGCGGGTGCTGAAGATCGACACCAACACGGTCGACCAGCTGGTGCTGGCCGTCACCATCGCGTCGGCTGGATTGTACGTCTTCTTCGGCTGGCTGTCAGACCGGCTGGGCCGCAAACCGGTGATGCTGTTCGGGATGATCCTGGCGCTGGTCGCATTCTTCCCCGGCTTCCACGCCCTGACCAAGGCGGCGAACCCCGCGCTGGCCGAGGCGCAGGCCGCGGCGCCCGTGACGGTGGTCGCCGACCCGGCGACCTGCGCTCTTCAGTTCGACCCGATCGGCAAGGCCGCCTTCGCCAGCTCCTGCGACATCGCCAAGAGCGTGCTGTCGAACGCGGGCGTGTCCTACAGCAACGCCGAGGCGATCGCCGGCTCTCCGGCCACGGTTCGCATCGGCGCGACCGAGGTGGCTTCAGTCGAGGGAACGGGCATGGCCCCCGCCGATCTGAAGGCGGCGCGCGCCGACGTCGAGACCCGCATCAAGGCGGCGCTGGCCGCAGCCGGCTACCCGGCCATGGCCGATCCCGCGCGGATCAACATGCCGCTGGTGTTCGGCATCCTGATGATCTTCATGGTCGCGGCCACGGCCCTGTACGGGCCGCAAGCTGCCGCGTTGGTCGAGTTGTTCCCCACGCGCGTGCGCTACACGGCGATGAGCCTGCCGTACAACATCGGCACCGGGTGGGTCGGGGGGCTGCTGCCGGCGGCCAGCTTCGCCCTCGTCGCCGCGTCCGGGAACATCTATTTCGGCCTGTGGTATTCGGTGGCCTTCACGCTCGTGGCGGTGATCGTCAGCCTGATCTGGCTGCCCGAGACCAAGGGTCGCGACCTGCATACGATCGAGACCTGACGCGTTCCTCCAGCCGACCCCTCCCCAAGGACGCCGGACATGACCACAGCCGCCCGAGACGCCGGACTGAAGCTTCTGCGCCAACACGCCCTGATCGGGGGAGAGGCTGTCACCTCGGCCGAGCGCATCGCCGTCGACGACCCGGCGACGGGCGAGATCGTCGGCCACGTCCCGAATCTCGGCGCGGCGGAAACCGAACGCGCCATCGCCGCGGCGGTGGAGGCGTTCCCCGGCTGGTCGCGGTCGGACCCGCACAAACGCGCCGCCTTCCTGCGCGAGTGGGCCCGGCTGATCGACCAGAACATGGACGGGCTCGGCGCCCTGATGGCGATCGAGAACGGAAAGCCGTTCGAGGAGGCCAAGGGCGAGGTCGCCTACGCCAACAGCTTCCTCAAATGGTTCGCCGGCGAGGCCGAGCGGCTGATCGGCGAGACGCAGGACAGCCCGTTGGGGCACGTGATCCTGACCTTCCGCGAGGCGGTCGGCCCTTGCGCCCTGATCACGCCGTGGAACTTCCCCGCCGCCATGCTGACGCGCAAGCTGGGCCCCGCCTTCGCCGCCGGCTGCACGGCGGTGGTCAAGCCGGCCAGCCAGACGCCGTTCACCGCCATCGCCCTGGCCGAGCTGGCCTACGCCGCCGGCCTGCCGAGGGGCGTGCTGAGCGTCGTCACCGGTGACGCGGCGACCATCGGCGGCGTGCTGACCGCCTCGCCCGCGATCCGCAAGCTCAGCTTCACGGGCTCGACCCCGGTGGGCCGCAAGCTGGCGGAGCAGTGCGCGCCGACGCTGAAGCGGGTGTCAATGGAGCTGGGCGGGGCCGCGCCGCTGATCGTCTTCGCGGACGCCGACCTCGACCTCGCCGTGGCCGAAACCATCAAGGGCAAGTTCCGTAACTCGGGCCAGACCTGCGTGTGCCCCAACCGGGTCTATGTCGAGGCGTCGGTGGCGCGGACCTTCGCCGACAAGCTGGCCGCCGAAGTGGCGAAGATCCCCGTCGGCCCGGCCTTCGAGGCGGGGGTCAAGGTCGGTCCGCTGATCGAGGACAAGGCTGTGGCCAAGGTCGAGGATCACCTGGCGCGGGTTCAGGCGTCCGGCGGCGAGGTTCTGACCGGCGGGGCCCGCCATGCGCTGGGCGGCCGCTTCTTCCAGCCGACGGTGACCTTCGGCGGCGACGACGCCCTGTTCCGCCGCGAGGAGACGTTCGGGCCCCTGATCCCGGTGTTCGCCTTCGACAGCGAGGACGAGGTGCTCGGCAAGGCCAACGACAGCGAGTTCGGCCTCGCCTCCTACGTCTTCACCCGCGACCTCGAGCGCGCCATGCGAATGGGGCGGCGGATCGAGGCGGGGATGTGCGGGATCAACACCGGCCTGATCTCAACGGCCGTGGCCCCGTTCGGCGGCGTCAAGTCGAGCGGATACGGGCGCGAGGGATCGATCCACGGCGTCGATGAGTACGTCGACATCAAACAGGTGACGCTGGCGCTGAAGTGAGGCGGCTGAAGCCCCTGCTCTGGCCGGCCGCCGTTCTGACCGTCGGTCTGGTGGCGGGCTGGGGCGCCGAGACGGCGGTGGCGCGGTTCGAGAACTATTCGCTTTACGGCCTGGCGCGTCCGGTCGCGGATCTGCTGCTGATCATTGGCGGGGTGTGGCTGGTCGCGGCCATGGCGCGGCTGATGATCAATGCCGTTCGGGGTCGGCGCTGAGCCTGGCTCAGGCTTCGGCGGCGGCTTTCCAGCCCTCGGCCACAGCATCGACGGCCTGGCGGAAGCGGGCGCGGTTGCGGTCGAAGAACATCTCGCCACGCAGGCCCGAGAATATGAAGCCGTTGGCGGCGATGCAGGCGTTCGGCTCGTCCAGCGGCTGGATTTCGAAATAACGCACCGAGTTGAACCACAGGCCGCGCTTCTCGGCCCACACCAGCTGCGAATA
The DNA here is from genome assembly GCF_036399195.1 of Brevundimonas sp. Lineage (GTDB taxonomy): Bacteria > Pseudomonadota > Alphaproteobacteria > Caulobacterales > Caulobacteraceae > Brevundimonas. The sequence continues at coordinate 6,588 of NZ_DASWNO010000065.1, read as the reverse complement.
GGGCTGCCAATCGCCGACGCGGGCCGATGCGGCGCGGTCCGGCAGGCCTTCGATCCGTTCCGTCAGGGTGATTTCGCCGCCGAAGGCGATCGCGCCGCCCAGGTCGGACTCGATGGGATTCCACCGGCCCCAGCCGGGCAGGTCGGCGATCAGCTCCCAGATGCGCTCGGGCGTGGCGCGGACGCCGATGCGGCGTTCGATGCGGGCGATTTCCATGAGTTCGATCTGGCACGGGTTTGGGACGGGGAGAAGGCCGCCGCTCAACGATTCCCTTCGGGCCCCGGTTGCGAGGCGGGCGGCGTTTCGGGCGAGGGGCTCTCGTCGCGGTCGGGCAGGTCCGGCGGCCCCTGCCGCAGGCGGGCGCTGATGAAGCACAGGGCGACCGCGGCCGCCAGCAGCACGGCGTTGGCGATGAAGGGCGCGGGCTCGGCCAGCTCGTACAGGGCGACCCCGACGACGGGCGGGCCGAGGAAGCTGAGGCCCGCCAGCGACATCATCAGCCCGGCCACGGCGCCCTGCTCATGGGCGCCGACCGACAGCGAAGAGCCGGCGGTGAATCCGGGGCGGGCGAAGCCGACCCCCATGGACACGACAGCGTAGCCGACCACGATGCCGTAATAGCCTGGCGCCGCGATGGTCAGGACATTGCCCGCCAGCGCCAGGCCGGCGCCCCAGCGCATCAGGTCGCGCGGCTGCAGCTTCAGCATCGGGATCAGGCCCCACTGCGCGAGCAGGGTCGCGATGGCTCCGGCCATCATGGCCAGACTGATGAACCCCGGCGTATCCCGCGCCGCCGTACCCGAGGCGCCCAACTCGTCGATGACGTGGAAGCCGAGCACCGAGATGTTGACCGCCTGCGCGCCGGTGACCAGCAGGCCGTAGAGCAGATAGTCGCGGACCCGGGGATCCTTCCACAGACCCTTGCCGGCGGCGTCCTGGCGCCCGCTGGACGAGGGGGTGCGGACGACTTCGCCGCTGGGCAGCCAGCGCCAGACCACGAACAGGACGACCGCCCCGCACAGGGCGTAGGCGTACATCGGGCCCGCCAGACCGACGAGCGGCAGGATGAAGACGGGCGCGAGAGTCGGCCCGATGACCGTGCCCAGCCCCTGGGCCGAGGCCAGCATCGACATCGCCTGCGTCCGCTGCTCGGGCGAGGTGCGGTCGGCCACATAAGCCTGGGATGCGATTGGCGCGGCCGATCCGAACACGCCGTAGATGGTGCGGGCGACCGCCATGAAGGTGAAGGCGACGAGGATCGGCAACCAGCCCTCGAGCCCGGAGGTTGTCGCCAGGCCAAAGCCGGTCATGGACAGGACGAAGCCGGTCAGGCCGATCAGGATGACGCGCTTGCGGCCGAGCGTGTCGGACAGCCGCGCCCAGTAGGGCGAGGTCAGGGTCCACATCAGGGCCGAGATGGCGAAGGCGGCGGACACCAGGGTGTCGCGCAGGCCGAACTCGCGGCCGATATTCGGCAGCACCGACTGCAGCGCCATATTGCCCGCCGCCGCGATCAGGCTGACGGCGAACAGGATGGCGAAGGCGGGTGATCTCAGGTTCACGGAGCGACCCTAACCGCCGCTCGCGGCGAGGTCACCCGTCTGCGAGCGCGACCGGCTCCGGCCCCGGGATCGCGCCTTCGTCGAGCCCAAGCCGGGCCTTGACCTCGCGCAGGTCCGCGCCGCGGGGGACGATCAGCAGGGCCTCCGGCCGGGCGGCGTTGAAGGCGACCACCGCGTTCTTCGGGCAGACGTCGAAACATCCGGTCTCGATCACGGCCAGATCGGCCTTGCGGCCCTTGCCCGCGTTCAGATCCTTGCGCAGCGCCTTCCTCAGCGAGCGGTCGCCGTCGGGGCCGAAGCCGCCGCCGTCCAGCTTCTTCGAGCATTTGCGGCAGACCAGCACGACGTCGCGCCAGCGGGTCTTCGCGGTCTTGATGGCCATGGGGGTCAGATCGGCGGCGCCGCCCCCTTGCGCAAGGCCGCCCCGTCCGCGCACGGTGACGCATCAACTCAGGGGCCGCCATGCGCATCCGCCGTTCCATCGCCGCCGCCGTCGGCTCCCTGCTGCTCTGCGCCGAACCGGCGCTGGCCCAGACGGTTCCGCTGGAGCGGATCGAGGCGGCGGTGGACGCCGGCGGCGCGCGGGTCGTGGCCTGGCGCCGTGATCTGCACGCCAATCCGGAGCTGGGCTTCTCCGAGACTCGCACCGCCGCCGTGGTCGCCGACCACCTGCGCGCGCTGGGGATGGAGGTCCGCACCGGCGTCGGCAAGACAGGGGTGGTCGGGATCCTGCGCGGCGGCCGTCCGGGCCGGACCGTGGCGCTTCGGGCCGACATGGACGCCCTGCCGGTGCTGGAGGCGACGGGCCTGCCGTTCGCCTCGACCGCCACCGGAACCTATCAGGGCAATACGGTTCCGGTGGCTCACGCGTGCGGCCACGACGCCCACGTCGCCATGCTGATGGGCGCGGCCGAGGTGCTGGCGGGCCTGAAGGCGGACCTCGCCGGTACGGTGGTGTTCATCTTCCAGCCGGCGGAGGAGGGCGCGCCTCCGGGCGAGCCCAAGGGGGGCGCCGCCCTGATGCTGGAGGAGGGCGCGCTGGACAACCCGAAGCCGGACGCCATCTTCGGCCTGCACGTCGTGCCGGGCCGTCCGGGGACGATCTTCTACCGGCCGCAGGGCTTCATGGCGGCGTCGGACCGGGTCGACATCGTGCTGCACGGCCGCCAGACGCACGGCGCCTGGCCGTGGAAGGGCGTGGACGTGATCGCCGTCGCCGCCCAGATCGTCCAGACGGTCAACACCCTGACGGCGCGCACCATCGATCCGACGACCACGCCGACGGTCTTCACCATCGCCACCATCGACGCGGGCGTGCGCTACAACATCATCCCGGAGGAGGCGACGCTGTCGGGGACGCTGCGGACCTTCGACATCGCCCAGCGCGACGATCTGGTCCGGCGGGCGGGCATCGCGGTGAACAACGTGGCCGAGACCTTCGGCGCGACGGCGGACTTCTCGGTCCGGCAGAACGCGGCGCTGGTCTACAACAACGAGGCGCTGTCGGGCTGGCTGGCCCCGGTGCTTGAAGAGGCGGCGGGCGCCGGCGCCGTCAACCCCGCCGCGCCGCCGACGACGGTGGCCGAGGACTTCAGCTATCTGTCGCAGGCCGTGCCGGGCGTCTTCTACCACCTCGGCGGGTCAAAAGACGGGGTCGATCCGTCCACCTCGCCGCCGAACCATTCGCCCTCCTTCGACGTCAACGAGGCGGTGCTGCCGCTGGGCGTCCGCGCCCACGTGCTGAGCGCCGTGCGTTTCCTGGAGCAGCCGGCGCCCTGAACCGATAACCGTGTTCTGCAACGCTTCTGCAAGGATCTCGGCGCATCCTCCCCTGTCCTTCGAGGGAGGCTGGCGTGAGACAATTGCCGGTTCAACTGCCGCCGGTGCGGCTGGAGCGGCGGGGAAGCCCGCTGCGTGAGAGCTTCTATTTCGTCGTCGCGTTCGCAGCCATGTTCGGCGCGACGCTGCTGGGGATCGACCTGCTGCTGTAGGCCTGTTCCTCTGCGTCCTTCCGGGGCTGGACCGGCGCAGCCGGTCCGGAACCCGGAATCCAGGTGTCCGGCCGCATCGGTCGCCGCGTCGCGCCGCCTGAGTCCAAACCCCGTAGATTCCGGGTTCCGCTTCGCGGCCGCGGAAGGACGAAGAGGAGTCGGGTCAGGCCGAGGCGGCCCCGGAACTCCTGAAATATCCCTCGATCACCTTGCGATAGACCGCCGTCAGCGCCTCCAGCTCGGCGACGGGAACCCGTTCGTCGATCTGGTGCATGGTCTGGCCGACGAGGCCGAGTTCCAGCACCGGGCACATGGCGCGGATGAAGCGAGCGTCGGAGGTGCCGCCGGTGGTGGAGGCCTCGGGGCGGCGGCCGACAGCGAGCTCGACGGCGTCTTGCACCCCCGTGACGAACGGTCCGCGTTCGGTGAGGAAGGCGTTCCCCGAGCACAGGTGCTCCAGCTCGATGCGCAGGCCGCTCTCGGCCTGGGCCTCGCCGGCCACGGCGTTCAGCCAGGCGATCAGGCCGTCGCCGGTATGGCTCGGGTTGAAGCGGATGTTGAGCCGGGCCCGGGCGTCGGCGGGAATGACGTTGGTCGCCGGATTGCCGATGTCGATGGTGGTGATCTCGAGGTTCGAGGGCTGGAAACCCTCATAGCCGTCGTCCAGCCGGTGGTCGGCCAGCCGGGCCAGCAGCCGCGCCATCACCGGGGCCGGGTTGGCGGCGCGGTCGGGATAGGCGACGTGGCCCTGTTTGCCGTGGACGGTGATCCAGCTGTTGAGCGAGCCGCGCCGGCCGATCTTGATCATGTCGCCCAGCGCCTGCTGCGACGACGGCTCGCCGACCACGCAGGCGTCGATGACCTCACCCTCGGCCATCAGGGTCTCGACCACCCGTTTGGTGCCGTGCAGGGCCGGCCCTTCCTCGTCGCCGGTGATCAGGAAGGAGAGGGAGCCGGGCGCATCGGCTTCCGCCAGCACACGGGAGACGGCGGCGATCCAGGCCGCGATCCCGCCCTTCATGTCCACCGCGCCCCGACCGTACAGGACCCCGTCGCGCACCTCGGCCTCGAAGGGCCCCGACGACCACGCCTCGAAGGCGCCGGTGGGCACCACGTCGGTGTGTCCGGCGAAACAGAGGTTGGGAGAGGCGGTCCCACGCCGCGCGTAGAGATTTTCTATTCCTTCGAAGGGCATCCGCCGGCAGTGGAAGCCGAGGCTGGTCAGCACCCGCTCCAGCACGTCCATCGCCCCCTCGTCGGCGGGGGTGACCGAGGGGCGGCGGATCAGGTCGCGGGTCAAGGCGACAGGATCGATAACCGGATGTGATGCGGCGCTCATGGAGCTGTGCTTTACGGGGTTCGAACGCTCGCGAGAAGGCTCCTCCCCATGCCGAAGATCGACATCGACAGCGCGCCGACGGGACACGGCACCGGCTATCCCGAAGCGTTCGCCGGTCCGTGCAAGCCGCGCCGCCGCTGGCGGCTGGGCGACGCCGTCGGGCTGAGCCAGTTCGGGGTCAACCTTCTGCGCCTGCCCGCGGGAGCCTGGTCGAGCCAGCGCCACTGGCACGAGGGCGAGGACGAGTTCGTCTGGGTGCTGGAAGGCGAGGTGGTGCTGGTCGAAGACGAGGGCGAAACGGTGCTGAGGGCCGGCGACTGCGCCGGCTGGAAGGCGGGTGTGCCGAACGGCCACATGCTGCAGAACCGTTCGGACTCAGAGGCCGTTGTGCTCGAAGTCGGGACCCGCACCTCCGGCGGCGACAGCGGCGACTATCCCGACATCGACATGGTGTTCCGAGGCGGCGGGTTCTTCCACAAGGACGGGTTTCCCTACCCCAAGCAAGACCGGCGCAGTTGACCGAAACGATCGAGACCACCGAACCCGTCCAGTCGCCGCCGCCGCCCGAAGGCCCGGCCAGTCCGTGGGCGATCCGGGACTTCCGGCTGCTGTGGGTGGGGCGGGTTGCGGCGGTGCTGGGGATCCAGATCCAGTCGTCGGCCCTGCTGTGGCAGGTCTACGAGATCGCGCGCCGCGACCATCCGATCGAGGAGGCCAGCCTGTATCTGGGGCTGGTGGGCCTGTGCCAGTTCCTGCCCCTCCTGGCCCTAACACTGCCCGCGGGCGCCATGGCCGACCGGCGCGACCGCAAGATCACCGTCACCCTGTCGGTGATGGTGGAGGCCGCCTGCGCGGTCGGCTTCCTGCTGCTGGCGCTACACGGCGACCCGCCGCTGTGGGGGCTGCTGGCGGTGGCGGCGGTGTTCGGCGCCGCGCGGGCCTTCCTCGCCCCGGCCAGCCAGGCCTTCCTGCCGATGGTGGTGGGACGGCGCGCCCTGCCGCCGGCCATCGCGGCCCAGTCTATCGCCTTCCAGACCGGGGCCATCGCGGGACCGGCGCTGGGCGGGGTGATCGTTGGCCTGTCGGTGCCGCTGGCCTACGCCTCGGCCCTGGCCCTGTTCGCGGTCGGCATCGGCAGCCTGCTGCTGATCCGCACCAGCGGACGCCCGGCGCCGTCACCGACGCGGGTGTCGGCGGTGGACCAGGTCAAGGAGGGGCTGGCCTATGTCTGGAACACCAAGATCGTGCTCGGCGCCATCTCGCTGGACCTGATCGTGGTGCTGCTGGCCGGGGTCGCCTTGCTGACCCCGATCTTCGCGCGGGACATCCTGCATGTCGGAGCCGTTGGTTTCGGCCTGCTGCGCGCCTCGTTCGGCGCCGGGGCGCTGCTGGTCGCGCTGTACCTGAGCCGCTTCCCGATCGTGAAGCACGGCGGGCGATGGATGTTCGCCTCGGTCGCGGTGTTCGGCGTCTGCACCTTGACCTTCGGCCTGTCGACCAGCGTCTGGCTGTCGGGCGCGGTGCTGTTCCTCGGCGGCGCGGCGGACATGATCAGCGTCAACATTCGCCAGACCCTGATCCAGCTGTCGACGCCCGATCACATGCGCGGGCGGGTCAGCTCGGTGTCGATGCTGTTCATCGGGGCGTCGAACGAGCTGGGGGAGGCCTATTCAGGGGTCGCGGTGCGCTTCCTCGG
>NZ_DASWNO010000064.1:0-7298 GCF_036399195.1 Brevundimonas sp. | reverse complement strand
CCGGCCTTCTTGGCGATGCCGTGAGCGATGTAGTTGACCGCGTCATAGCGGGTCATGTCCTGCTCCTGCAGGAAGTAGGCGGCGTGGCTTTCGCGCTCGCTGAAGATGGCGACCAGCACATTGGCGCCGGTGACCTCTTCGCGGCCCGAGCTCTGGACGTGGATCACCGCGCGCTGGATCACGCGCTGGAAACCCGCGGTCGGCTTGGCGTCCTCGCCGTCGCTGGTCGCCAGGGCGGCCAGGTCGGTGTCGACGTACAGGGTCAGTGCGGTCTTCAGGTTCGACAGATCGACGTTGCAGGCGGTCATCACATTGGCCGCGTCAGGGTCGTCGATCAGCGCCAGCAGCAGGTGCTCGAGCGTGGCGTACTCGTGCCGACGCTCGTTGGCGTAGTGCACCGCGCGGTGCAGGGTCTCTTCGAGAGGACGGGAGAAGGAGGGCATGATCTGATCCTCTCAGTCTTTTTCCATCGTGCATTGCAGGGGATGCTGGTGACGGCGGGCGGTCTCGATCACCTGTGCGACCTTTGTTTCGGCCACCTCGTAGGTGAAGACGCCGCAGACCCCGACCCCATGCTGATGCACATGCAGCATGATGCGAGTCGCGGCCTCGCGGTCCTTCTGAAAGAACCGCTCCAGCACATAGACGACGAATTCCATCGGCGTGTAGTCGTCGTTCAGGATCAGCACCCGGTAGAGCGAGGGCTTCTGAAGTTTCGGCTTGGTCTCGGTGACGGTGGCGGCGCCGAGGCCTCCATCGTTCTGTTCACCTGGCCTGCGTGACGGCGGCATTCGTAGTCCGGTTTCGGGGGGAGTGATCAATCAGATAGGGAATGATGGCCTGATTTGAAGATGCGTCCAGTCACAGGTTTGCGTGAGGCGCGGAGTCGCATGGGCTCGAGCCACAATGAAAAAGGCCCCCGGCGTTTCCGCGGGGGGCCTTCAACTACGCTACTGAGGGTTCAGGCGCCTTAGCGGGCGGCCTGGAACTTTTCGACCGACGCGGTGACGCGCTCGTTGATCGGCTTGAAGCTGTCCTTGACCGAAGCGGTCATGACTTCCGTCGCGCGGGTGACTTCAGCCAGGTAGGTTTCGGTGGCGGTCTTCGCCCAGGTCGTCTGCAGCTCGAGCAGCTCCTGGATCGAACGGGCCTGCGACATCGACTGGGCGGCGGCGACGCCGTCTTCCCACGACTTCTTGGTGAAGGCGACGCTCTGGGCCGACAGGGCCTCGACGCCCTTCTGGGCGGCGGCGGCCGAGGCGACCAGCGCTTCGAGGTTCTGCTTGCCCTGGACATTCAGTTCGGCGAGGCCGGCGGTCGACTTGTCGGCGACTTCGCGGAAGGCGCGCGCGCCGGCGGCCTGGGCCTGCTCGGCGTTGGCCTGGAACGTGGCCTGGGCCTTCTCGGCCGAAGCCTTGACGGTGTTGGCGGCGGTTTCGACGGTCTTCTTGGCGGTTTCGGCGCTGTCGGCCATGGTGCTTCTCCTGAACCAGTCGCGGCGGGGCCGCATGGAATGTTTCCGCGGCAGGCGAACCTTCCGCGACGGGAGCTCATATGGTGCAAGTGCGAAGAAAGGTCAAGGGACTATTGTGCAGTGCACCATTTCCCTCCGGCGAAAGGCTTGTGGACGGCCGACTTCACGAACCCGTTGACGGCTTGTTTACCGTCACGAAACCCGGATGACGCATGTTAGCCATTGTTTCAGCGTCGCGTGGTGGGGCCGCCGTCGCGCCCAAAGTCTAGTGAGGCCTGCTCTTGTCGATCTTCGCCCTGATCCGTCGTGGACTGCTGTCTCTGATGCTGGTGGCCGCCATGGCCGCCACGCCGACGACGGCGCCGCTTGTCGCCCAGACATCCGATAACGCCCGCTACGCCGCCATCGTGGTCGATGCGGAATCCGGCGAGGTGCTGTTCTCGCGCTATGCCGACAGCCAGCGTTTCCCCGCCTCGATCACCAAGGTTATGACCCTGTATCTGACGTTTGAGGCCTTGGCCGAGGGTAAGGCGCGGCCCGATGACGTGATCACCGTGTCCCGCCACGCGGCCAGCCAGCCGCCGTCCAAACTGGGGCTGGGCGCCGGTCAGACAATCACCCTCGACGACGCCATGCGCGCGACCGCCGTACGCAGCGCCAACGACATGGCCGTCGCCATCGCCGAACACATCGGCGGCTCGGAATCCCGCTTCGCCGCCCGGATGACGGAAAAGGCGCGCGAGCTGGGGATGAGCAACACGCGCTACTACAACGCCAACGGCCTGCCCGACAGCCGGCAGGTGACGACGGCCCGCGACCTGGCCGTGCTGTCGCGGGCGGTGATGCGCGACTATCCGCAGTACTACCGCTATTTCGGCCTGCACGACTGGGCCTATCAAGGCCGTGACTATCGCAATACCAACGGGCTGCTGCGCGGCGGCCAGGGGTATGACGGGCTAAAGACCGGCTACACCAACGCCTCGGGCTTCAATCTGGCCGCCTCCTCGGTGCGGGACGGCCGGCGTCTCATCACCATCGTGCTGGGGGGCCGCACGACCGCCAGCCGCAACAGCCATGTCGCCGAACTGATGGACACCGGCTTCGAGCTGGAACGCGCCCGGGCTCGAGGCCAGTCGATCCAGTACGCCCAGGCTTTCTTCGAACAGCGCGGCTTCGGAGTGGGGCGCGAGACCGAGGAGCCCATCCAGTACGCCTCGGCTGCGACGGAAGTGGAAGATGACGACGGCGCCGTGGCCTACACCGCCGTCGTTGCGGCCCAGCCGATCCCGACCACTGTCACCCCTGCGCCGTCCGAAGTCCGGCCGGTCGCCCAGGTCCAGCGCGCCGAGCTGCGGCCGGCCGACCTGACCGCCTCGCTCAACGGCGCGGCTTCTCCGCCTCCTGCTCCTCGCGCGCCCCGCACCGCGCCCCGCGCGCCCGCCCGGGAGCCGGCGCGCGCCGCCGGCGGTTGGGCCGTTCAGGTCGGTGCGTTCCGCGAGGAAGCCGTGGCCCGCGACTGGCTGGCCGAGGTTCAGCGCCGCTTCCGTGGCCAGTTCAACGCCGCCGAACGCACGGTCCAGAACGCGGAGGGCTGGTACCGCTCTCGCTTCACCGGCATGACCGAGCAGGCCGCCCAGGCCGCCTGCTCGGCCCTGTCCGAGCGCCGCGTCACCTGCATGGTCATCCGGCCGCAGAGTTAGGCCTGCGCCTTTGCTTGATTACCAAGTCTACAGGTTCGCGACCCACCTTCGACACAATGCCCTTCAAGGTTGCGGTTGAGGGTAGGGGTCGCGGAAATGGTGGGTTTGGACCGGTACGGCCGCGTCATAAGCGGCGTCGTCATCGCGGCGTCGATCTTCGCCGCCGCTTCGGAAGTCCAAGCCCAGACGCCGGCTTCGCCACCAGCCGCCGCGGCCGATCCCAACATCACGCCTTACCTGCCGGCCTTCTTCGCAGAATTCCGACCAGTGACCGCGCTCGATATGATCGGCCGGATTCCGGGTTTCCAGTTCGACGGTGGCACGACTGCACGCGGCTTCGCCGGCACCGCGGGCAATGTCCTGATCGACGGTGAGAGGCCTCCGACGCGCAGCGACGCCCTTTCAACAGTCCTGTCGCGCATACCCGCCTCCCAGGTGCTGCGGATCGACGTTGTCCGAGCGGGCGCGGGCGGGATCGACATGCAAGGCAAGTCGGTGGTCGCCAACGTGATCCGCAAGCCCGACGCGGGAATTTCGGGAGCGGTGACAAGCGGCCTGACGCTGACGGATCAGGGCGTTTTTCAGCCGAGCATCACGCTTCAGGCCCAGCGCCAGCGCGACGGACGCTCCGTAGACGGCTCGTTCCGCTATTCCAGCGGCAGTCAGGAGATCAAGAACGTCCGGCAGAGATACCTGCCGGACGGCCGGGTGTCGCTGATCGCCATCGACGACGGGGGCTTCGAGTACGCCAACGGCGAGGCGACCGGGGTCTACGAAGGACCGCTCGCGGGGGGCCGCGTTCGGGCGAACGCCCTGATCAACTACAGCGGCTCTCTCTATCAGGGAGCCGACATCCTGCTCAGGCCGGGCGGCCAGGAGTTCAGCGACTCCGACTCGGTGCGCTGGCGGGGCGAGGCCGGCCTGCGCTGGAGCCGCAGCCTCCCGGCCGGCATGAACCTGGAGCTGGTCGGTTTCCAGTCGATCACCGACAACGACAACGACAGCCTGTATGACACCCCATTCTTCTCGAGCCGCACGCTCAGCAACCAGTTGTCGGGCGAGAGCATCGTGTCGGGCGCCCTCAAGTTCGCGCCGCTGACGACGGGGCTGGGGGAGATCGACCTGGAGGCGGGCTCCGAGGTCGCCCTGAATTGGGTGGACACTGAGACGGCCTACACGTTCGACGGCAGCCCCCTTCTGCTTCCCGGCGACGACACCCGGGTCGAGGAGTTGCGCAACGAGAGCTTCGTCACCGCGGTCTGGGCCGCGCGCCCGAACCTCAGCGTCGAGGCCAACCTGAGGTACGAGCTGTCGCGCATCACCGCCGCCGGAAGCGCCGGAGACGCCGAGACGACGCTGGACTATCTGAAGCCGCGACTGACGGCGACCTGGGCGATCGCACCGCGCAACACCCTGACGTTCAAGGCGGAGAAGTCGGTCGAGCAGCTCTCCTTCGGCGCCTTCACCGCCTCCGCGGCCTTCTCGACCGGGATTTTCGGCCGCGGGAATCCTGACATTCGCCCGGCCCAGATATGGCTGACCAGCGCGCGCTACGAACGGCTGTTCGGCCGCCAAGGGTCGTTCATCGCGGAATACGCTTATGAGTCGCTCGACGACGTGCTGGGCGTTGTCGTGGTCCACGAGATCCCGCCCGGCGGCACGACGCCGCGGCCCTTCAACGTCACCCGGAACGTCGGTGGCGCAACCCGCCACCGCGGCACCCTTTCGGGACGGCTGCCGCTCGACGACTGGGGTCTGGAGGGTGGTCTGTTGACGGGACAGGTGTCCTACCGGCGGTCCAGCACCATCGACCCCGTCACCTTGGTGGATCGCCGGCTCTCGGGCGAACAGGACCTGAGCTGGTCGCTCGGCCTGAGCCGCAACCTGCCGGCGCAACGGATCAGCTGGAACCTGAGCCTCAACAGCGGTCAGGACAGCCGCAACTATGCGCCGAGCACCCTGTCGCGGTTCCGCTCCGATCCAACGGGCCAGTTCAGCCTGACCTATCGGCCTGACCCGAAGTGGAGCATCACTGGCGGTGTCTTCGTATCGTCCGAAAGCGAGAACGAGTTCACCCTTTTCGACGCGCCGCGGGGACAGGGCGCGCCGGTCTACACCGAGGTGAACCAAAGCTTCAGCCCAAGCCAGGTCTACGCGAGCGTGCGACGTAGCTTCTGACGGCCTTGCTCAGCAGAAGCATTTCCCCTATACGCCCCGCCTTTCCAGGGCTTCGGTCCCGGCTGCGGAACTCCAAAGGGTTCGGGAAGTCATCCCGGCCGCCGCATCGGGATCCATCGTGAGCGCGACTTACCCGGTCGCCTTGCGCCGACGCCCACCAAGGGAGACTACCGCATGGCTCTTTACGAGCACACGGTCATGTCGCGCCAGGATATCAGCGCGCAACAGGCCGAAGCGCTGAACGACACCATCAAGGACCTGATCACCCAAGGCGGCGGCACCGTCGCCAAGATCGAGTACTGGGGTCTGCGCAACCTGACCTATCGGGTCAAAAAGAACCGCAAGGCGCACTATTCGCTGCTCGCCGTCGACTGCCCGCCCGCCGCCATGGCCGAAGTGGAACGTCAGCTGTCGATCAACGAGGACGTGCTGCGCTGGCTGACCGTCCGCGTCGAGGAACTCGACCTGGAACTGTCGCCCCTGCTGGCCCGCCGCGAACGCGAGCGTGAACGTGAGCGTGAGCGCACGCCGCGCGACGACGCCGCCGAAGCCACTTTCTAAGGAACCCGGAACATGACCGATACGACTGCCCCGTCCCCGGGCGCTCCGGCCGGCTCCGGCGGAGCCCGCCGTCCGTTCTACCGCCGCCGCAAGGTGTGCCCGTTCTCCGGCCCGAACGCGCCGAAGATCGACTACAAGGACGTCAAACTTCTGCAGCGCTACATCAGCGAGCGCGGCAAGATCGTTCCTTCGCGCATCACGGCCGTTTCCCAGATCAAGCAACGCGAGCTGGCCAAGGCCATCAAGCGCGCCCGCTATCTGGCCCTCCTGCCCTACGTGGTGAAGTAAGATGAAGGTCGTTCTGCTTGAGCGCGTCGAGAATCTCGGCGCCATCGGCGACGTCGTGTCCGTCAAGGACGGCTTCGCCCGCAACTTCCTTCTGCCGCGCGACAAGGCCCGTCGGGCCACGTCGGCGAACCTGAAGGCCTTCGAACTCGACCGCGCCGCCATCGAGGCCCGCAACGAGAAGAACAAGTCCGAGTCGCAGAAGATCGCCGACAAGATCGACGGTCAGACCTACGTCATGATCCGTCAGGCCGGTGAAACCGGTCAGCTGTACGGATCGGTCGCCGGTCGCGACGTCGCCGAGGCCGTTCAGGCTGAAGGCGGCAAGATCGAGCGTTCGCAGGTCGTGCTCAACACGCCGATCAAGACGCTGGGCGTCCACGAGGTGCTGGTCCGCCTGCACGCCGAAGTCCAGGCCACCGTCAAGATCAACGTGGCGCGCTCGGCCGACGAGGCCGAACGTCAGGCCAAGGGCGAGGACGTGATCAAGTCGGCCTACGACGAAGACCGTAACGCGGCCGCCGAACAGGCACGCGACATGGTCGAAGGCGGCGCCGGTCAACAGGACGGTCTCGGCTCCGAGGCCTGATCCTGAAGATCGGTTCGTCGAACCGATAGATATCCTAAAGGGCGTGTCCTCCGGGCACGCCCTTTTTGCTGCGCGTCGCGAACTGCTCGCAGAAAGTATGTCAAAAATGCAACGAGCTTAAAGCCTTGCATTAACTCAGCTTGACCACTTGTCCGGACGCACCCAGCTTGCATGACATGAGGCGTCCGCGTCGGTTCGCGCAACAATCTTGCGCAAGGCGATCGGTCGACAACTGTTTGGCCGTCAACGTCAGACTTCGACCTTCTCTCGCGCCGCGCGTCTTGCGTAGGCCACAACTTGCAGGCTCGTTATGCACGTCAGACTTTCTCGTTCGGTCCTTCTGGGCTTCGCATCCGCCGCGACCCTGCTCGCCACCCCACTCGCGGCCCAGGCGCAAACGGCGCCGCAGGACGATGTCGTCGACGAAATCGTCATCACCGGTACGCGCGCCGTCGGCCGCTCGCGTCTGGACACCATCGCGCCCGTCGATGTCATCAGCGGCGAGACCCTG
>NZ_DASWNO010000063.1:0-12086 GCF_036399195.1 Brevundimonas sp. | reverse complement strand
GGCCTCGGCGTCGCTGAGGTCCGCGAAGACGGCGTCGATCCAGCGTTCGTGGGCGGCCGCCATGGCGGCGAAGCGCGCTCGGCCCTCCGCCGTCAGCCGGATGCGCTGAACGCGGCGGTCTGCAGTTGGAAGTGACTCGATTAGTCCGTCAGCTTTCAGGCGTGACGCCAGCCCGGTGACGTTGCCGTTCGAGACCATCAGCATGCCGGCCGCCTCGCCCATGCTCAGGCCGGCCACGCCGGCTCGGTCGAGCGCCGACAGCATGTCGAAACGGGGCAGGGTGGAGCCGAACTCATCGCGCAGCCGCTGGGCGATGGTCTGTTCGATGCGGGTCGTGCAGGTCAGAAGCCGCAGCCACAGGCGCAGGGCGCGCTTGCCGTCGGGGGCCCCGCCCAGGCGGTCGGGCAGGGCGGCGACGGCGCTCACAGCTCGCCCCCGGCGACTGTCAGGGTCGCGCCGTTGACCCCGGACGCGCCGGGGCTGCACAGCCAGCCGATGGCGGAGGCGACCTCCTCGGGCGTGATCAGCCGCCCCTGCGGGTTGGAGGCGGCAAGCGCGGTGCGGGCCTCGCCTTCGGTGCGGCCGGACTTCGTGACAATGGCCGCGACCGCCTCCGCCACCAGCGGGGTTTCGGTGAAGCCAGGGCAGACGGCGTTGATGGTGACGCCCTTGTCGGCGAACTCCAGCGCCAAGGACCGCGTCAGGCCGACAAGGCCGTGCTTGGCGGCGACATAGGCGGAGACGTAGGGATAACCCTTCAGACCCGCGGTTGAAGCCACATTGACGATCCGGCCCGAGCGTCGCGCAGCCATCCCCGGCAGCACGAGACGCGAGGCCTCGGCGGGGGCCTCGAGATTCAGCGCCAGCATGGCGCGGAGGGCGTCCGCGCCGGTCTTCAGGAAGGGCGCGGACGTGGCGGCCCCCGCGTTGTTGATCAGGATGTCCACCGGACCAAAGCGGTCACGCCCGGCCTCGACGGCGGCGGCCAAAGCATCGGCGTCGGTGACGTCGGCGGGCGCGGCGAAGGCGGTCTGGCCGATGCGGTCGGCGGTCTCGGTCAGCCGCCCGATGTGGCGGCCGATCAGGGTCACCTGCGCGCCGAGCTCGGCCAGATGCTCGGCCGTCGCCCGGCCGATGCCGGAGCCGGCGCCGGTGACCACCGCGTGCTGTCCGGTCAGGCTCACACCGGCCCCGCCTGCTGTTGGCGCTCGAGATTGCGAGCGAGCTGGGTGAAGCCGGCGCGGTACTGGACCGGCGGCTGCACCCCGCGCCAGCCCAGCTCTGCGGCCGTCCGCAGCGTCCAGTTCGGATCGGCCAGATGCGGCCGGGCCAAGGCGCACAGGTCGGCGCGCCCGGCGGCGAGGATGCCGTTGACGTGGTCCGGCTCGTAGATGTTGCCGACCGCCATGGTGACCACGCCCGCCTCGTTGCGGATGCGGTCGCTGAGCGGCGTCTGGAACATCCGACCGTAGACAGGACGGGCGTCCGGCGTGGTCGAGCCTGCGGAAACGTCGATCAGGTCGCAACCCGCCTCGGCGAAGGCGCGGGCGATGGCGACGGCGTCCTCCGGCGTCAGACCCTCCTCGACCCAGTCGCTGGCGGAGAGTCGGACGGACATCGGGCGGTCGTCGGGCCAGGCCGCGCGCATGGCCGTGAACACCTCGAGCGGGAACCGGAGGCGGTTCTCGACGGAGCCGCCGTAGTCGTCGGTGCGGCGGTTCGAGACCGGGGTGAGGAAGGACGAGAGCAGATAGCCGTGGGCGCAGTGCAGCTCGATCATGTCGAACCCGGCCTCTGCGGCCCATCCGACAGCGCGGACGAAGTCGTCGCGGACCCGGTCCATGTCCGCGCGGGTCATCTCGCGCGGAACCTGATCCCCCTCGGTCCAGGGAATGGGCGAGGGGGCGATCAGCGTCCAGCCGCCTTCCAGCAGCGGCTGGTCCGCGCGCGGACCCCAGGGACGCTCCACCGAACCCTTGCGTCCGGCGTGGGCCAGCTGGATGGCGACGCGAGAGCCTTGCGCGTGGACGAAGTCGACGATCCGGCGCCAGGCGTCGCGGTGCTCAGGCCGGTAGAGGCCGGCGCAGCCCGGCGTGATCCGCGCGTCGGCGGACACGTCGGTCATCTCGGTGAAGACCAGCCCGGCGCCGCCGAGGGCGCGGCCGCCCAGATGGACGAGATGGAAGTCGCCCACCGTCCCGTCCTCGGCGGAGTACATGCACATCGGCGAGACGACGATCCGGTTCGGCAGCGTCAGGCTCCGCAGACGAAGGGGCGTGAAGGCCGGGGCTGCCGGTCTGTCCGACGGCGGCGCGCCTGCGGTCGCGGCGAACCATCGCTCCACCGACTCGAGGAAGTCGCGATCCCGCAGCCGCAGGTTCTCATGGCTGACGCGCTGACTGCGGGTCAGCAGGCTGTAGGTGAACTGCAGCGGATGCAGGTCGACATAGCGGTCCAGCGTCTCGAACCATTCGGTGGAGTTGCGCGCGGCGCTCTGGAGCTTCAGCACCTCGATCCGCCGATCGGCTTCGTAATCGCTGAGCGCCCGCTCGAGGTCCTCACCGCCCGTCAAGGCCTCGGCCAGACGGATCGCGTCCTCAAAGGCCAGTTTGGTGCCGGACCCGATCGAGAAGTGGGCGGTGTGGGCTGCATCGCCGAGCAGGATGACCTTGCCGTCGCGCCAGTTGGCGCAGGCGACGCGCGGGAAGTTGAGCCAGGCCGAGCCGCGCAGGTGTTTGGCGTTGCTCATCAGCGCGTGGCCGCCGAGCCAGTCCGCGAACAGGGCTTCCGCCGCCCGGCAGGTCTGATCCTGATCCATGGCGTCGAAGCCGAGGCCGCGCCAGGTCGCTTCCGAGCACTCGACGATGAAGGTCGAGGCGCCCGGCTCGAACTGATAGGCGTGGGCCCAGATCCAGCCGTGTGGGGTCTCGACGAAGGCGAAGGTGAAGGCGTCGAAGGACTGCGTCGTGCCCAGCCAGATGTATTTGTTGCTGCGGACGTCGACGTCCACGCCGAACACCTCGGGGGCGCCGTTGCGGATGCGGCTGTTGAGCCCGTCGGCGGCGACGATGATGTCGGCGGGAAGCGACCGCACGTCCTCGATCTCGGTCTCGAACCTCAGGTCCACGCCCAGAGACCGCGCCCGGTCCTGCAGGATGTTCAGCAGCCCCTGACGCCCGATGCCTGCGAAGCCGTGCCCGCCCGAGCGGACCGTCTCGCCCCGGATATGCACGTCGATGTCGTCCCAGTGGACGAAGGCGGCCTCGATCGCGGCCGCCGTCTCGGGATCGTTCCGCTTCAGATTGGCCAGCGTCTGGTCCGAGAAGACAACGCCCCAGCCGAAGGTGTCGTCCGGTCGGTTGCGCTCGTGCACGATGACATCGATCGCCGGGTTCTTCAGCTTCAGGGAAATGGCGAGGTAGAGGCCGCCGGGACCGGCGCCCACGACGGCGACGCTGCGAGGAGCCCGACCAATCGACATGTTTTATGCCTAAAGGAAAACCGACGGGCCGTCCAGCGGACGGGGCGCGCGCGCTTGTGGTTTGGGTTATGACGCGGGTGCACGTGCTGACCAGAGGCCATCCATGACCGAACCGCTTGAACTCTCGCATTGGATCGACGGCCAGCGCGTGGCGGCCGAGCGTCCGTCGGAGAGCCTGAACCCCTCGGACACGCGCGAGATTGTAGCCAGAACGCCGGACGGCGGCGTGGCCGAGGTCAATGCGGCGGTCGCGGCGGCGCGCGCGGCTTTCCCGGCCTGGTCCGAAGCGTCGCCCGAAGTCCGATCCGACATCCTCGACCGGGCGGGAACGCTGGTGATGGAGCGGCGCGAGGCGCTGGGCCGGCTGCTGTCGCGAGAGGAAGGCAAGACGCTGGCCGAAGGGATCGGCGAGACGGTCCGGGCCGGGCGCGTCCTGAAGTATTTCGCGGGCGAGGCGCTGCGGGTCCATGGCCGGAACCTCGCCTCGGTGCGGCCGGGCGTGGAGATCCAGACCTACCGGCAGGCGGTGGGGGTGTTCGGCCTGATCACGCCGTGGAACTTCCCCATCGCCATCCCGGCGTGGAAGGCGGCGCCGGCCCTCGCGTTCGGTAATACGGTGGTGATGAAGCCCGCGGGCCCGACGCCCGCCACGGCCGAGGCGCTGGTCGCCATCCTGCATGAGGCCGGCCTGCCGAACGGGGTGCTGAACCTCGTCATTGGACGGGGCCGGGTCGGTCAGGCCATCGTCGATCACCCTGATGTAGACGGCCTCAGCTTCACCGGGTCCCAGGGCGTCGGCGCGGGTGTGGCGGCGGGCGCCGTCAAGCGGCAGGCGCGGGTGCAGCTGGAGATGGGCGGCAAGAACCCGCTGATCGTGCTGGACGACGCGGATCTCGACCGTGCGGTGCAGATCGCGCTCGACGGCTCGTTCTTCGCGACCGGACAGCGCTGCACCGCCTCGAGCCGGCTGATCGTGCAGGACGGCGTCCATGACAGGTTCGTGGCCGCGCTCGCCGAGAGGGTGGCGGCGTTGAGAGTCGGAGACGCGCTGGACCCGGAGACTCAGATGGGCCCCGCCGTGTCCGAGGATCAGATGGAGACCTCGTACCGCTACATCGACATCGCAACAGGCGAGGGCGGGCGCGTCGTCACCGGCGGCGAGCGGCTCAAGCTGGAGAAGCCCGGCTGGTATGTTCAGCCGACGCTGATCGCCGAAACCGAAGCCGGCATGAGGATCAACAACGAGGAGGTCTTCGGACCGGTGGCCTCGACGATCCGCGTGCGCAGTTATGAAGAGGCGCTCGAGATCGCCAACGGTGTCGAGTTCGGCCTCTCCGCCGGCATCGTCACCCAGTCGCTGAAGTATGCGCGCGACTTCCAGCGGCGCGCGCGGGCGGGGATGGTGATGGTCAACCTGCCGACGGCGGGGGTGGATTATCATGTCCCGTTCGGCGGCTCTAAGGCGTCGAGCTATGGCCCGCGCGAGCAGGGCTTCGCGGCCGTCGAGTTCTTCACCCAGACCAAGACCGCTTACAGCGCCTGAGAGCGCTCCCGCCCTTCGGGCTCCGCGCAATGAAAAACGGCGGCCCCGCAAGGAGCCGCCGTTTCCAATCATTGGTCAGGGACGAGGTCCCGAACTTCAGATCAATCGCTTTCGGAATCGTCATCGGCGGCCGTGATGGCGGCGAACGCGAGCACGGTGACGGCGATGAAGATCAGGCCGGGGGACACGCCACCGCCGAACTCGTCAGAGCTGCCGACCGAGGCGCCGACACGATCGACGACGCTGGGGGCGGCAGAGGCCTGGTTAGAGGCAAGGGCTTGGCCGGCGATCAGCATCGCGCCGGTGGCGATTGCAGCCAGGGTTTTTTTCATGGCAGGGGCTCCGTGATGGTTGGACAGCGTGCCGTCAACAACCCCGTACGTGTACGTTGGTTGCCGACGACCGGCACTATCATCCATGTCTCTTAGCATGATGCTACCGGTGAAGGTCAATAAAGCGCCATTTTTACTGAAGGTGTGGCCCAGAAGGAGCAACTTCAGGTAGCCGGCGCAAAGGGTCCCAAAGGGCGCGACGGCGCGCTGAGACCGCCAGTGCTGAACCCGCTCGGACGCGCCCCCTGCGGGGGCCCGAACGTCAGGATCATCTCGCCGGCGGCGCGCTCGTCATGGTATGGTCACGAACGGCCCAGCCGAGGCGCGTCAGCGGTTCTTCCGCTCGCGGCCTCGGCGCCGATTCCCTCAGCCCATCCCCTCAGTCATGGCCATGACCTTCGGTCTCGGTCGATTGGGCGGCGAAACCCTCCCCGCCGGTCTGGGCGAACCAGAACGGCGCCCGCGCCCGTTGACGCGGAGCCACCTCGTTCATGCCGCTGTCGTATACGCGGCCGTTGGCGACGGTGTAGGCGATCGACGTGGTGTTGCGGATGTCGTCCAGCGGGTTGCGGTCCATCACAACCATGTCCGCCAGCTTCCCGGCCTCAAGCGAGCCGATATCCCGATCCATCCCCAGCGCCCGCGCGCCGTTGATGGTGCCGGAGCGGATCGCCTCCATCGGGGTGGCTCCTCCGAGCGACAGGTTCCACAGCTCCCAGTGCGCCGCGAGCCCCTCGCGCTGCCCGTGGGCCCCGATCAGCACGTCGACGCCCTGGCGCGACAGTTCGACGGCCTCACGCGCGATGGAGATGTGGTTCCACTCGTTCTCCGGCAGGGTCACCGGCCGGCGCGCGCGGGCGTCGAGGATGCGGCGTGGGACGTAGCGGGTCAGGATCGGGTGGTTCCAGACCTCGCTCTCCTGGTACCAGTAGTTTTCGCCGTAGCTGCCGCCGTAGGCCACCACCAGCGTCGGGTTGTAGGCCACCTCCGTCTGGCGCCACAGCTGATGGACGTCGTCGTAGAGGTTCGCCAGCGGCACCGAATGCTCGATGGTCGTGTGGCCGTCGACGATCATCGACATGTTGTGCTGAAACAGCGAGCCGCCCTCGGGGACGACCATCATGTTCAGTTGGCGGGCCGCCTCGATGATCTGCTGGCGCTGGTCGCGGCGAGGCTGGTTGTAGCTCTTGACGCTCCAGGCCCCGACCGCCTGCATGCGGCGTAGCGCCGACAGGGCGTCCTCGAGGCTCTCGACCTTGACCGTTCCCGCCGTCGTGGCGCCGTACAGGATCGAGCCGGTCGAGAAGATGCGGGGGCCGACCACGCGGCCGGCGCGGGCCAGTTCGCTGTGGGCGAAGATCTCGCTGGTGTCGTTGGAGGGGTCGTGGATGGTGGTGACGCCGAAAGCCAGCGCCGCGTAGTTGACCCAGCTCTGCTCCGGAATGATCTCGTCCGAGCCCATCGAGCCGTGCCAGTGGGCGTCGACCAGACCGGGCATGATGGTCTTGCCGGCCATGTCCATAACGGGGACGCCGGCCGGCACGGGTGTGGAACCCGCCGGTCCGATGGCCTCGATGCGGTTGCCGTCGATGATGACGACGCCGTTCTCGATGACTTCCGCGCCGTTCATGGTGATAAGCCGGGCGCCGGTCAGGGCCATGCGGCCTTCCGGCCGGTCAGCCTCGGCGCTGAAGCCGATGTTGATCCCGCGTTCGTCCGGTTTGGGCAGCTCGTCCGGCGCGCCTTCGACGAAGGCGAAAGACTGGTTGAGATCGCGGGAGAACAGCTCTGGCCCCAGCGACCACTGCAGCCGGCGCGAATCACCCGACCAGCTCAGCCATTCGCCGGCGTCGCGGGTGACGCGGGCCTGCGGCAGGGACTTGCCTTCGGGGCTGACGGCGATCGGTCGGCCCGCGAGCACGAAGGGGGCGACATAGGCGTTGAACCGCTCGGTCCAGCCGATCCAGCGGCCGTCCGGCGAGATGGCGAACTCGTTGGCCCACTCCGAGGTCAGGTGCGTTCGCGCATCCTCGCCATCGAGGTTCACCGAGATGAAGGTTCGCTTGTCTCCATCGCGCCCGGACAGGAACAGGCGTTCGCCGTCGGCCCCGAATTGGGGCGCGACGCCGTCGTTGGTGATGAACTCGGGCTCGCCCCCCGCCGTCGGGATGCGATAGACGCCGGGATTGCGGCTCCACAGAGCGCTGGTCAGGAAGCCGTCGCTGACGGTGCGATAGACGATCGTCCGACCGTCGGGCGAGAAGGTCGGCTCGATATAGTGGCCGGGCCGGCGGGTGACGACACGGCCTTCCCCGCCCGAGGCGGGAACGACCCGGATCGAGCCGAATTCCTTATCGTCCCACGTGGTGTAGACGATCGAGCGGCCGTCGCGGGACCAGGTCGGGTAGAGCTCGAAGTGCTCCGACTGGCGCGTCAGCCGGCGTGCTGTACCCGTCGGCAGGTCACGAATCCACAGATTGCCCAGCGCCTCGAACACCACCTTGGAGCCGTCGGGGGAGGGGCGAGCCCAGCGGATCATCTTCACGTCGAAGCGTTCGGGCGCGACCTCGACAGGGAAGCGCACCGCGTCCTGCACCCGGCGAGTGTCGGCGACATGGAACGGGATCTCGGAGACAGTTCCCGAGGCGACGTCCACGCGCTGGATCTTGCCCCCGGCCCAGAACACGATCGAACGGTTGTCCGGGGTCCAACTGACGGCCGGATAGACCCCGTGGATGGCCCAGGTTTCCTGCAGGTCGCGATCCAGCCCGGAGAAGATCGGCGTCTCACGTCCCGACTCGATGTCCATGACGTAGAGGGTCGACTGGTAGCGAACGCGCCGGATGAAGGCGAGCGACTTGCCGTCGGGCGACGGAGTCGGGCGGATGGAGCCGCCGGGGCCGGTCACGTAGGGATCGATCTCGCCGGTCTCGCGGTCGAGGCGGCGGATCACATAGATCTGGGTGTTGACGTCCTTGCTGTACTCGAAGGTCGTGCCGGGCGTGGCGTCGTCGCTGAAGTACAGATAGCGGCCGTCGGGCGAGAAGGCGGGCTCCCCCGTGTCCTTCTGCGGCGTGCGCTTCTCAGTCATCTGCACGCCGTCGCCGCCGGAGCGGTGGTACATCCACATCTCGCCCGCGCCGAGCGAGCGTGACGAGGTGAAATGCTTGCGGGCGACGATGAACTCGCCGTCAGGGGACCAATCCGGTTGGCTGAGCAGCCGGAACTTCTCTTTCGAGATCTGAACCATGTCCGAGCCGTCGCTGGCCATTGTCCAGATGTTGTCGCCGCCGCCCCGGTCCGAGGTGAAGGCGATGTGGCGGCCGTCCGGCGACCATTTGGGCTGCATGTCCCAGGCCACGCCGCTGGCGATGGCGCGCGCCTCGCCCCCGGCGATGGGCATGACGTAGATGTCGCCCAGCATGTCGAAGGCGATCATGCGGCCGTCGGGGCTGACGTCGACCGACATCCAGGTGCCGCTGGTCACGTCGATGGGGATGTCGCGGGCAGGTCCGGGGGGCGTCTGAACATCCCAGCGCGGCGTCTCCGGCGTCGCCGTCGGCGCGGCGGCGGCCGCGGCCTCTTCCTGCGCTGTCGGTGGAGGCGGCAGCTCGGACGGCGGGGTCTGGGCCAGCGTGGGGCAGGCGAGCGCCGACGCGGCGACGGCGGTCAGGAGCAGGTGTTTCATCGGCGGAGTCCCCAGGCGTCTGGACGTCTGGAGCCTGCGTAAGGCCGCGTCCTTCAGGCGCTAAAGAGCATCGACCGGTGGGTCCGTCCAGTGGCCTGTGTCAGCGCACTGCGGCCGAACCCGCGCCCTCGCACAGCGCCCTGACCTGCTCCAGCGAGGTCATGGCGTTGTCGCCCGGCGTGGTCATGGCGAGCGCGCCGTGGGCGACGCCGTAATCGACCGCGGCCTGCGCCCCCAGCCCCTCCATGAGCGCCCACGCCAGACCGGCCACGAAGCCGTCGCCGCCGCCGACGCGGTCCAGCACCGCGATCTCGCGCACCTCGGAAGCGTGTCTTTCGCCGTTCATCCACACCACGCCGCCCCAGCGGTTGACCGACGCCGAGACCGGGTCCCTGAGTGTGGCGGCGAAGACCTGGACATTCGGCAGATCCCCACGCACGCGCTCAACCATCCGGTCGAACGGCCCGCTGTCAGCCGGATCGACGCGCGCCTCGTCGGTCGAAAAGCCGAGGCAGGAGGCGTAGGCGTATTCGTCGCCGACCAGCACGTCGACAAGTCCCGCGATCTCGCGGTTCACCCGCTGCGCCGCGCTCGGGTCGGGATGACTGGACCACAGGCTGGCGCGATAGTTCAGGTCGTAGCTGACGATCACGCCGTTTCGTTTGGCCGCGCGAACGGCGGCGAGCGCGGTCTGCGCTGTGGACTCGGACAAGGCCGCGAATATCCCGCCGGTGTGCAGCCAGCGGACCCCCTCGACGCCGAACAGGTGGTCCCAGTCGATCTCATCGGGCTGAAGCTGGGACGCGGCGGAGTTCGCCCGGTCGGAAACGCCCAGCGCGCCGCGGACGCCGAAGCCGCGCTCCGTGAAGTTCAGGCCGACGCGGGTGTTGCGGCCGACGCCGTCCGCCTCGCGCCAGAGGATGTGCGACGTGTCGACGCCCCCCTGCAGGATCAGGTCCTCCACCAGGGCTCCGATCTCTGTGCGGGGCAGGGCGGTGACCACCGACGTCCGTCGGCCGAACGTTTTCCGCAGCCCGCGCGCGACATTGTATTCGCCGCCGCCCTCCCAGACCTGGAACGATCGCGCGCTGCGGACCCGGCCTTCGCCCGGATCGAGCCGGAGCATGACCTCGCCGACGGCCACGCAGTCCCAGCGGCAGTCCGCGGCGGCCCGAAGGCCTTTCAGTCCCGTCATTTCATCAGCGAAGGCAGCCACAGCGAAAGCGCCGGAATGAAGGTGACCAGCATCAGGACCGCGAGGCAAGCCAGCCAGAACGGCCAGATGGTCTTCAGCGCCCGCGTCATCGGGATTCCGGCGATGGCGCTGCCGACGAACAGCACCGATCCGACAGGCGGCGTGATCAGGCCGATGCCGCAGTTGAGCAGCAGGATGACTCCGAACTGGACCGGATCCACGCCGAACGCCTTGGCCACGGGCAGGAAGATGGGCGTGCAGATGATGATCAGCGGCGCCATGTCCATGAAGGTGCCGAGGATCAACAGGATGACGTTGATCAGCAGCAGGATCAGGATCGGGTTGTCGGTCAGCGCCTGCAGCAGGCTGACCATCATCGTCGGCACCTGCATGTAGGCCATAAGCCACCCGAAGGCGCCCGCGCAGCCGATGATGAACAGCACCATGCCCGAAGTTCTCGCGGCGCCCGTGCAGGCCGCCTTGAAGGCGGTCCAGGTCATGTGTCGGTACACGAGGCCGGTCACCACGGTGGCGTAGACCACGGCGATGGAGGCGCTCTCGACGGCCGTGAAGATCCCGGCCCGGATGCCACCGAAGATGATCCCGACCAGCAGCAGGCCCGGAATGGCGGCGACCAGGCGGACGGCGACGGCGCGAAAGCCGGGGAAGGCCTCGGCCGCGTAGCCGCGCCGGCGCGCCACGACGTAGGCGGTGATCATCAGGCTCACGGCCAGCAGCAGGGCGGGCAGGATGCCCGCGGCGAAGAGGTCCGAGATGGAGACGCCGCCCCCGGCCGAGGCGGAATACAGGATCATGTTGTGCGACGGCGGCACCAGCAGCGCCACCAGCGCCGCCGAGATCGTGACGTTGACCGCATAGTCGGCGTCATAGCCGCGCTTCTGCATCTGCGGGATCATGGTGCCGCCGATGGCCGAGACGTCGGCGATGGCGCTGCCGGAGACGCCGCCGAACAGGGTCGAGCCGACCACGGTCACCTGACCCAGCCCGCCCCGGACGTGCCCGACCATCGATGAAGCGAGGGCGATCATCCGGTCGGACAGCCCGCCCTTCATCATCAGTTCGCCGGTGAATATGAACAGGGGAATGGCCAGCAGGGCCACCGAGGTGATGTCGGACCCCATCTGCTGGAACACCACGATCGGCGGCAGGGCGAGGTAGATCACCGTCGCCAGCGTCGCCGCCAGCAGCGAGAAGGCGACCGGCACGCCGATGGCCAGCAGTATGGCCAGCAGGCCGAAGAGGATGATGTATTCCATGCTCAGTCCTCCGCCTCGGCGACGGCGTCGGGCGCGCGGTAATCTCCGGTCAGCAGGCGCTCGACCGCGAACAACAGGATCAGGGCGCCGCCGACGCACAGCCCCGCGAACTTCAGCCCCGAGGGCAGGGGCGCGCCGGCCATGGCCACCGGCCATTCGTCCACCATCAGCCTGCCGCCAAGCACCATCAGGGCCGCGCCCGAGGCCGCCGCGATCAGGCGCGAGATCGACTTGAGCGCCCAGCGGGCCCGTTCGGGCGCGGCGTCCCGGAAGGTCTGAAAGGCGAAATGGGTCTCGCGCCGGACGGCGACGGCGGCGCCGAACATCACCGCGAAGCTCATCATCAGCAGGGCCAGCGGCTCGGTCCAGCCGGGGCTGTCGTTCAGCACATAGCGGGCGAACACCTGCCAGGCCTGAACGAGCGCCATTCCGACAAGGGCGGCTCCCGCCAGTCCCATGACGAGGGTCGTCAGGCGGTCGAGGGCGCGAATGGCCCCGCGTCGAGGTTCAGACATCCGGGCCCTCCCTGAGCACCGTGGTTTGCGCGGCCGTTCAGGCGACCGCTGCGAT
>NZ_DASWNO010000062.1:0-2227 GCF_036399195.1 Brevundimonas sp. | reverse complement strand
ATCTTCAGAGACCGGCGGATCGGGAAATCAGATGACAGCGCCTCACCGGACCCTTCGATGGGCGCAAGCGGCCGACTATGGGGCCGTGGCGGACGTCATGTTCGACGCGGTGCGAAACGGTCGGAGCCGCTACACCGACGCGCAGCGAGCCGCCTGGGTCCCCGTCCCCCGCAGCGGACCGGCGTGGGACGAGCGGCTTCGCTCGCAGGAGATCATCCTTGCCGAGGAGAGCGAAGACATCCTCGGCTTCATGAGTCTGGCGTCGGGCGGCTACATCGACTTCGCCTACATCCGGCCCCGCGCCCAAGGCAGCGGGCTCTTCAGGTCGATGTACGAGCAGCTTGTCCAGCGCGCCACCGAGAAGGGCGAGCGGCGGCTCTGGGTTCATGCGAGCCTCACGGCGGAACCGGCTTTTCGGGCGCTGGGGTTCAACGTCGTTCAGGCTGAGACCGTCTTCATCGAAGACCAGGCCTTCGATCGATTTGAAATGGAGATCGAGCTGCGGTGAGAGGCAGGTCCAGAGCCCGCCCCCAGAACCTCTTCAGCCCCCCGCCTAGACCCTTGGGCGGGCCCTCAGTTCGTCCCGGATTTCCGCCAGCAACGCCTCGGTCGGCGTCGGCGCGGCGGGTGCGGCGTCGGGCGCGGCGGCCTGTTCGCGGCGCAGTTTGTTGATCGCCTTGACCAGCAGGAAGACGACGAACGCGACGATGGCGAACTGGATCAGGGTGTTGATGAAGGCGCCGTACTGGATCGCCACCTCCTCGACCGCGTCAGTGACCGGGTTCTCGGGGGCCAGCACCCACTTCAGGTTGGAGAAGTCGACCCGGCCGAGCAGCAGGCCGATCGGCGGCATGACCACCTGTTCGACCAGGCTGGTGACGATCTTGCCGAAGGCCGCGCCGATGATGACGCCGACGGCCAGGTCAATGACGTTGCCGCGGGCGATGAATTCCCGGAACTCGGCGGCCAGCTTCATGGGGTGGGGCTCAGGCGTCGCCGGCGGCGTTCAGGCGCTCGCGTAGTTCCTTGCCGCTCTTGAAGAAGGGCACCGCCTTGGCCGGCACATCGACGGTCTCGCCGGTGCGCGGATTGCGGCCCGCGCGCGCCGGTCGGGCCCGCACGGAGAAGGCCCCGAAGCCGCGCAGTTCGACCCTTCCGCCCTCGCCCAGCGCCTCGACCATCCGGCCCAGCACGATGTTGACCACCCGCTCGACCTCGGCGTGGGTCAGGTGGGTGTTCTCGGCGGCGAGTTTTTCGATCAGCTCAGATTTTATCATAGATCAGGCCCCCGCCCTGTTCGCCCTTCCGAGGCACATACGGGTGCATCGGAACGCATGATGCAACCCCACCCTAGCCGCCGTGCGCGCCGGGCAAAAGACCTGACGCCCGATTGGCGAGCGGAAATGTCGGTTAACATACATTAAGCACGGCCCCGCGGTTCGCGGAGGGTAGGCGCTTCAGCGACGAAAAAGGCGGCGGGATCGCTCCCGCCGCCTGATCCGTATCCTGAGGACGAAGGAGACTATTCCTTCGAGCCTGCCTTCTCGCGCAGGGCGGCGCCGAGGATGTCGCCCAGCGAAGCGCCGGAGTCCGACGAGCCGAACTGCTCGACGGCTTCCTTCTCGTCCTTCATCTCAAGCGCCTTGATCGACACCGAGACGCGGCGCGAGGCCTTGTCGATGCCGGTGACCATGGCGTCGACGCGGTCGCCGACCGTGAAGCGCTCGGTGCGCTGGTCGTTACGGTCGCGCGACAGGTCCGACTTGCGGATGAAGGCGGTCGCCGGAGCGTCGTCTTCACCGAACTTGACCTCGATGCCGCCGGTTTCCACCGCCGTCACCGTGACCGTGACCTGCTGGCCCTTCTTGAAGGCGTCGCCCTCCATCGGATCGCCGCCCAGCTGCTTGATGCCGAGCGAGACGCGTTCCTTCTCGACGTCGACGTCCAGCACCTTGGCCTTGACGGTCTCGCCCTTGCGGTAGCGCTGGATGGCTTCCTCGCCGGAGACGTTCCAGTCCAGGTCGGACAGGTGGACCATGCCGTCGATGTCGTTTTCCAGGCCGATGAACAGGCCGAACTCGGTGGCGTTCTTGACCTCGCCCTCGACGGTCGAACCGATCGGGTTGGCGGCGACGAACGCATCCCACGGATTGTCCTGGGCCTGCTTGAGGCCCAGCGAGATGCGGCGCTTGGAGGCGTCGACGTCCAGCACGACCACGTCGACTTC
>NZ_DASWNO010000061.1:0-14333 GCF_036399195.1 Brevundimonas sp. | reverse complement strand
GGCGGCCCAACGAGCAGAGACACACATGTCCGACACCCTGGAACGCGTCCGCAAGATCGTCATCGACCACCTGGACGCCGATCCGGAAAAGGTCGTTGAAAAAGCCAGCTTCATCGACGACCTGGGCGCCGACTCGCTCGACAACGTCGAACTGGTCATGGCCTTCGAGGAAGAATTCGACATCGAGATCCCGGACGACGCCGCGGAACACATCCAGACCGTCGGCGACGCCGTGAAATTCATCGACGAGAAGCTGGCCGGCTGATCGCCGACCCCTTCGCACGGCATTGATGGCCGCCGCGGCGCGCCCCTAGCGGGGCCGCCCGGCGGCCATTACTGTTTCACGGTCAGGATTCTGTAGCGAGGAGCGCTCATGCGCCGCGTCGTCGTCACCGGCCTAGGTCTGCTTACCCCCCTGGGCTGGGGCGTTGAGCACAACTGGAAGGGCATCCTCGAAGGCCGCTCGGGGATCGGACCGATCACCAGCTTCGACACCGAAGGCTACGGCTGCACCATCGCCGGGGAAATCCCCTCCGTTGACGGCCGCGGCGGCGGCGCGCCCGGTCAGCCGGGCGTGTTCGACCACGAGAAGGTCATGTCGCCCAAGGACCGCAAGCGGGTTGACGACTTCATCGTCTACGCCATCGCGGCCGCAGACGAGGCCTTGGCCGACGCGGACTGGAAACCGGAGACCGAGGAACAGCGCCAGCGGACGGGCGTCATGGTCGGCTCCGGCATCGGCGGCCTCGGCCCCATCGCCGACACCGCCATCATCCTGAAGGAGCAGGGGCCGCGCCGCGTCAGCCCCTTCTTCATCCCGTCGGCCCTGATCAACCTGACCAGCGGCCAGATATCCATCCGCCACGGACTGAAGGGACCGAATCACTCGGTCGTCACGGCCTGCGCCACGGGCGCCCACGCCATTGGCGACGCCGCCCGGATGATCATGCTGGATGACGCCGACGTGATGGTCGCGGGCGGGGCCGAGAGCTCGATCGTCCCCATCGGCATCGCCGGCTTCCTCGCCTGCAAGGCCCTGTGCACCGCTTACAACGATCAGCCGGAGAAGGCCTCGCGGCCTTGGGACAAGGATCACTCCGGCTTCGTCATGGGCGAGGGCGCGGGGATCGTGGTGCTCGAGGAGTACGAGCACGCAAAAGCCCGCGGCGCGAAAATCTACGCCGAGGTGATCGGCTACGGCCTCAGCGGCGACGCCTACCACATCACGGCGCCGGCCGAGGACGGCGACGGAGGGTACCGAGCCATGCAGATGGCGGTGAAGCGGGCCGGGATCGAGGTCTCCGACATCGATTACGTCAACGCCCACGGCACCTCGACCATGGCGGACTGGATCGAGGCCGGCGCCATCGAGCGGCTGATGGGCGACCATGCGCCGAACGTGGCGCTCAGCTCGACCAAGTCGATGACCGGCCACCTGTTGGGCGCCGCCGGGGCGATCGAGGCGATCTATTCCATCCTCGCGATCCGCGACCAGGTCGCGCCGCCCACGATCAATCTGGACAACCCAGAGCGTGAGACGGCGCTGAATCTGGTGCGAGACAGGGGACAGCCGATGGAGATCGACGTGGCCCTGTCCAACAGCTTCGGCTTCGGCGGCACCAATGCTTCGGTGCTGTTCCGGAAGGTGGCCTGATGTTCGGACGCCGGGTCGAGCGGGGCTCAGGGCGCCGAACGGCGATCCTGGCCGCCACCGCGACGGTCAGCCTGTTCGTGATCGTCGCCCTCGTCGCTGTCTGGAGCGTCCTCTATGCGCCCGGCCCCGCGGCCCGCTCGGGTGAAAGCACCGTCGTCACCCTGCCCAGCGGAGCCGGCGTCGCCGCCATCGCGGCGACGCTCAAGTCCGAGGGCGTGATTCGCTCCACGGACATGTTCAAGGCCGCGGCGGCGTTGACAGGATCTGACCGCAAGCTGCGCGCCGGGGAATACGAGGTGCCGTCGAAAGCCTCCCTGCGATCCGTCATCCGCCTGCTCGTGGAGGGCAAGGTGGTGCGCCACTATGTGACCCTGCCGGAGGGCTGGTCTTCGGCGCAGGCCGTCGACATCCTCAACGCCCAGCCGATCCTGACCGGGACCATCGAGGCCGTGCCCGACGAGGGCGCCCTCTGGCCCGACACCTATGAGATCAGCCGCGGGGAGACTCGCCTGTCCGTGATCCGCCGCATGAGCGTCGCGCGGGACCAGAACCTCGCGCGGCTGTGGGCGGCGCGTAGCCCGACGACCGTCGTCCGTTCTCCCGAGGAAGCCATGATCCTCGCCTCCATCGTCGAGAAGGAGACGGGGATCGCATCCGAACGGCCCCGCGTCGCCGCCGTCTTCACCAACCGGCTGCGGGCGGGGATGAGGCTGGAGAGCGATCCCACCATCGTCTACGGCGTCACGCGCGGCCGCCCGCTGGGCCGGGGGATTCGCCGCTCAGAATTGGACGCGCCGACGCCCTGGAACACCTACCAGATCGACGGCCTGCCCCCGACGCCGATCGCCAATCCGGGCGCCGAAGCCATCGCGGCGGTTCTGAACCCGCCGCGCACGGACGAGCTGTTCTTCGTCGCCGACGGCACGGGGGGCCATGTCTTCGCCCGGACATTCGACGAGCATCTGGTCAATGTCGCCCGCTGGCGCGAGATCGAGCGGCGCAAGGCCGGCCTGCCGCCGGGGGCTCCGGCTCCGGCGGTTCCAGGCACGGTCCCCGGCGTCCCGAACGCGACGCCGGGCGCCGCCGCGCCCCCGGGCGTGACGGTCCCTCCCGGCGCGCGCGTGATCAGCATTCCGCAAACAGCCCCGACGTCCACACCGGCCGCGGCCCAATGACCGGCATCTCCGGCATGACGGGCTTTGGCCGCGCTGAAGGCGCGCTCGGCGACTGGAGCTGGTCGGTCGAGGCGCGCTCGGTCAACGGCCGCAATCTGGAGGTCCGGTTCCGCGGTCCGCCTGGCTTCGACACGCTGGAGCGTCACGCCAAGGCCTCAGCCCAGACACGGCTGAACCGCGGTCAGGTCACGCTGGGGATACAGGCGAAACGCGCCGACTCGGCCGTCGGCCTGAAGGTCAATCAGAACATCCTCGCCCGCTACCTGGCCCTCGCCAATCAGCTGGCGGAGGAGGGGGCCACGCCGCCCTCGGCCGACGGCCTGCTGTCGTTGCGCGGCGTGCTCGAAGCGCCGGAAGAAGCGGATGACAGCGAGGCGCGTGCGGGCGTCGAGGCTGCGATGGCCGTCTCAATCGACGCCGCGCTCGACGCGTTGAAGGTCTCGCGCGAGCGGGAAGGCGGCCAGCTGGCGCCGGTTGTCACTGAGTTCATCGACCGCATCAAGGCCCTGATTGCCGCCGCCGAGGCCGAGGCGTCCGCGCAGACGGACGCCATCCGCGAGCGCTTCGCCCGCCGGATGACGGAGCTGGCCCCTGACGCGCCGGGCCTTCAGGACCGCATCTTCCTCGAAGCCGCCGCCTTGGCGACCAAGGCCGACGTCCGCGAGGAGCTGGACCGGCTGACCGCCCACGTCGCTTCGGCCCGGACACTGTTGCAGCAACCGCCCGCCGGCAGGAAACTCGACTTCCTGATGCAGGAATTCATGAGGGAGGCGAACACCCTCTGCTCGAAATCGGCTACGACCGCGCTCACCGGACTCGGCCTCGAGCTGAAGGCCGTCATCGAGCAGTTGCGCGAACAGGTTCAGAATGTCGAATGAACGCACGCCCCGCCGCGGCGTCCTGCTGATCGTCGCCAGCCCCTCCGGCGCCGGCAAGACCAGCCTGTGCCGCCGGCTGATGGCCGACCACGGGGGGCTGGAGCTGTCGATCTCGATGACCACCCGCGGCATCCGCCCCGGAGAGGTCGCCGACCGGGACTATCATTTCGTCGACGAGGCCGAGTTCCAGCGCCTGATCGACGCCGACGCCTTCCTGGAATGGGCCGACGTTCACGGCGCCCGCTACGGCTCCCCCCGCGCGCCGATCGACAAGGCGCTGTCCGAGGGCCGCGACGTGCTGTTCGACATCGACTGGCAGGGCGCGCGGGACATCGCCCTCAAATGCCCGGAAGACGCGGTGCGGGTGTTCATCCTGCCGCCCAGCCTTGAGGAGCTGCGCCGTCGCCTCGTGACCCGGTCGCAGGACGCCGACGAAGTGATCGAGCGCCGCATCGCGAACGCCAAGGGCGAGATCGAGCACTGCGGCGACTTCGACTACATCTTCGTCAACGACGACTTCGACCGCAGCTACGCCGAACTGGCGCATATCTATCATGCGGAACGCTCGAAGCGGTTCCGCAACCTCTGGGTCGACGGCTATCGGAACGCGCTGCTGGGCGAGGAAGTCTAGATCGAGCGCGTCGAGGGACTTGAACTCCGCGCATCGCCTCCTAAATCCAACGCACTGTTTCAACAACGAAAGGAGGTGGTCGAATGTCTCATTGTCAAATGCCGCAAGCGGTTCGGATGAGCCTGACCTCCCCTCTGGCGGGGTCTGTCGCCTGATCGAAAGCCGCTCGTCGGCCGACAATGGAAGGGCCGTCTCCTCAGGAGGCGGCCCTTTTTGCTGAACTGCCGGCCCTCAGCTCGAGTTTGCGCGACCCGCGCGCTTCCTGATCGAGGTTAAGGCCGCCGGCTCCGTTCCGTGGTGAATGGCCATGAACCAGCGGGAGGGCGTCCATGACCAGAATGATCAGATCGGGCCAGAACCTGGCGGGCGTGCTCATGGCCTGGGCCTTCGGAAAGTCGCCGGTGATGAGGTCGTCCGCGAAGCGATGATCCGCTGTTGCCCCGGATAGGGGGCGGCGGCGGGCCGCTAGGGCAGAGCCTGGGCCAACCGCAGGAACCCGGGTCCGTCCACCACCTCCGCGCGCACGTCCGGCGCAATCCCGGCTGCCTCGCACAGCGCGGCGCCGCCCAGCGTCTTCAGGCTGGACCGCAGCATCTTCCTCCGTTGGCCAAAAGCGGCCGCGGTCACCCGCTCCAGTCGCTTCAGCATTTCGCTGTCCGGCCGGTCAGGGCGCGGAACCAGATGCACCACCGCGCTGGCGACTTTCGGTGGCGGGGTGAAGGCGGCGGCCGGCAGGTGCATCACCAGCCGCGCCTCGCAAACGGCCTGGCTGATCACCGCCAGTCGGCCGTAGGCGTCGTCGCCCGGAGCCGCCACGATGCGCTCGGCGACTTCCTTCTGGAACATCAGGGTCAAGGCGTAGGGCAGCCACGGCCCGGTCAGCCATTTGATCAACAGCGGCGTGCCGACGTTGTAGGGCAGGTTGGAGACCACATGGGACGGCCCGTCCGTCAGGTCGGCCTCGCGCACCTTGAGGGCGTCCGCCTCCACGAGGACCATGCGACCGGAGCCGTCGTCCAATTCGGCCAGCAGCGGCAGGAAGCGCGGGTCCTTCTCGATCAGGACGACCCGGCCAGCGTCGCTCTCCAGCAGAGCCCTTGTCAGACCGCCGGGGCCGGGACCAACCTCAATCACCGCACGCCCCTCGAACGGCCCCGCCAGGCGGACGATCTTGCGGGTGACGTTCAGGTCCAGCAGGAAATGCTGGCCGAAGCTCTTCTTCGCCGACAGCCCATGGGCGTCGAGGGTTTCACGGAGGGTGGGGGGATCGCTCACGTGGCGCGCGCCGCCGCCATCTGTCCGGCCAGACGGACCGCCGCGATCAGACTGTCCGGGCGCGCCATTCCCTTGCCGACGATGTCGAACCCCGTGCCGTGATCGGGCGAGGTCCGGACGATCGGCAGGCCGAGCGTGGTGTTGACCCCGCCCCAGAAATCCAGCGTCTTCACCGGGATGAGGGCCTGATCGTGATAGAGGCACAGGACCGCGTCATAGCCCGCGCGCGCGTCTTCGTGGAACAGGGTGTCGGCGGGCAGGGGATCAGTGATCGAGACGCCCTCGGCCCGCAGCGTCGCGGCCGCCGGAATCAGCACCTCGACCTCTTCCAGCCCGATCGATCCGCCTTCACCGGCGTGGGGGTTCAGCGCCGCCAGCGCGAGCCGGGGGGCGGCGATGCCGAAGTCGCGCTTCATCGCTTCATGAACCACCCGCGCGGTCCGGCAAACCCGTTCGGCCGTGACAAGCTCAGGGACTTGTGACAGCGGCGCGTGGATGGTGACGAGGCAGGCGCGCAGGTTCTTCGCCGTGAGCATCATGACCGGTCCGCGCGTACCGGTGAACGGCGCGTCAGCGGTCAATTCGGCGATAAACTCGGTGTGGCCGGGAAAACGGAACCCGGCGGCGTACAGCGGCGCCTTCGCGATGGGAGCCGTGACC
Source organism: Brevundimonas sp. (assembly GCF_036399195.1). GTDB lineage: Bacteria > Pseudomonadota > Alphaproteobacteria > Caulobacterales > Caulobacteraceae > Brevundimonas. The sequence continues at coordinate 8,060 of NZ_DASWNO010000061.1, read as the reverse complement.
ACGCCCGCCGCCTCGCCTGAGAGCGCCAGTCCGACAGCCTGCTCGATCCAGTCGGCGACGGACCCTGCATTGGCCGGCTCCGGCTGACCCGCCCTGACTTCGGCCGGCAGAGAGTGATCCAGCACCGGAATGGCTCGGTCGAACACGCCCGCGGCGTCAGACGCCGCCGTGACGGATCGAACGGGTTGTCCCTGCTTCGCCAGCAAGGCGGCGTCGCCGATCACGACGAAGGCCGGCCCCGAGCTTTTCAGGTCGCGCCAAGCCTTGGCGATGATCTCAGGGCCCACGCCCGCCGGTTCGCCCATCGAAAGGGCCAGCGGAGCGGGCGCGGACATCACTTCATCTCGATCAGGGCGTCCTCGCGCAGGTCGCGCATGTAGCGCCGTGCGAGCGTCGCGAGGTTCTGGCGGAACAACCCGTTCTCCACCTGACGGGCGTCGACAGCCTCGGCGCCGCCGGCCCGGCGTCCGCATACGCCCAGCAGATGGACGCCGAGCGGCGTGCGAACCGGCGTGCTGATCGAGCCGACTTCGGCGGCTCGCGCGACCTGCTGAAACTGGGGCGCGAGATTTTGGACGTCGGCTTCGCCGAGATCCGAGCCGAGCAGGCCCTGCTCGGAGGTGGCCCGTTGAAGCATGGTGTCGCAGGTCAGCTGCGGGCGCAGGGCCTCCAGGCGCTGGGTCGCCGCGGCGACATCGGCCTCGGTCGCCGTTTCAGGGAGCTCGACCATGACCTGTTTGATCTGGACCAGGCTGGACGAGGACCCATCGCGCTTGTCGCGCATGTAGACGATGTAGACGCCGCCATCGACCGGGATCGGTCGCGAGAGCTGACCGACTTCCAGTTGGTCCAGCGCCTGCTGGAGCGCGGGCTGCACGGTGCCCTCGACGATCCAGCCGGCGTCGCCGCCGCGCGTGGCTGAGGGAGCCGCCGAGAACTGCTGGGCGACGGCCTGGAACGGCGCGCCCTGCACCATTTGCTGCACCAGCTGGGCGGCGCCGTTCAGCGCGGCCTGCTGGCCGCCGACGCGGCTGGCCTCGAGGTAGATTTCGCCGATCAGATACTGCTTCTTCGTCGCCGCCTCGGAGATCTGCCGAAGGGCCGCATCCACGGCGCCGCGGCTGACGCGCGCACGGCTCTGGAACCGGCCCCCGACCAGCTGCGTCCAGCCGATCTGGGTGCGGAGCTGTTCCCGCAGCGTCGACGGGCGGATGCCGGCCTGGGCCAGGAAGCCGAGATAGGCCTGAGGCGTCGCGCCAACCTCCTGCGCCATGCTGGCGATCTCTGCGTCCACCTCGGCGTCAGTGACCACGAGTGTTTCGTACTTGGCCAGTTCCTGGTTCTGGAGCCGCTCATCAACCAGAAGGTTCAGCGCCTGCTGCTGGATGGCCGGGATGTTCTCCGGCGTCGGCTGCACCTGGGTCATGGCGATCAGCAGCAGCATGCGCTGACGGAGGTCGAAGCCGGTGATGATGCTGTCGTTGACCGTGGCCAGAACACCGTCGGCCATCTGGAAAGCGGGCGCGGCTGGTGCGGGCGCGGCGGGCGCGGCCTCCGCCGCCGGATTCAGCGTTCCGGCAGCGGCGGGCGCCTGCGTGGGCGCCGTCTGCGCCACGGCCGCACCAGCCAGGAGGGCGGCCATAGCCACGCCCGTCATGTAACGCGTCAAACCCATGTCAGTCCTGAATCCTCAAGCGGCTCTGGCCCGGATATCGCCCGGATGTTCGTCCGCGCGCCCCCTTGCCGCGCGGCGTCCAGCGCCTGTCGCTGCGTCAATACCCTGTACCGCCGAAAGTGGCGAGGTTTAGGCGCACGTAAAGGCCCTCGGCGGGGCCGGTGGGCCTGACGCGCGTGTTGTCGCGCCTGTAGCCGATCTCGAAACGGAAGCAGTCGTCATCGAACAGCAGACCGACCTCCGAGCGGGTAATTACGTCACGCTCCAGATCGGCGATTCCGGCGACCGTCACACCCCAGTTTCCATAGATGAACTGCTGACCCGACAGCTGCACGAACTCGTAGTTTCGGTTCAGCGGGCCATCGACGGGATTGGACCGGTCGATGATGTAGCTGACCGACGCCAGGTTCCGGCGGCCCCATCGGCCGTCGAGTGCGGTCTCCGCGCGTCGGATCTCGCCCGAGGAGTCAATCGTGGCGTGGCCCCAGCCGCGGATCCCGTCAGAGGGAGAGAAACTGCCCTGGACCACCCAGTCTGAGGTCTCCGCCGCGAGACCCGAGGGATCGAACAACAGCGCGGGGGCGTCGGGAACCGGGGCGCGGAAGGCGGGCTCCTCGGCGTCCCTGAGGCTCCGGCCGATGAACAGGCTGGCGGTCCGGCCTTGATCCCAGCGCAGGGTCGCACGGGCCCCCGCCGTCAGGCGAAGTCCGCCTTCCAGCAGGTCATAGCCGGGGAAGCGGTCGACACGAAACAGGGAGCTCTCGTCAAGCTCGAGCGTCTGGCTGTCCTCGTTGGGGATGCGGGGGTCTAGGTCGGGATTGGTCGACGCGGACAGTTGCGCCATAGGCTCGACGATCAGGTCGGCGCCGTCGCCCATCCGGCGGATCAGCGGATAGCTGACGTCCAGCCCAGCCGTCGCCCGCCCGCGCGTGATGGCGTCTTCGGATAGGCCCATCATCGGCGGCAGATCGCCGACCGAATAGACATCAGCGCGGATGTCGACGAACGGCTCCCATCGCACGCCGGAGCGCGAGAAGACGGCGCGGCGCCACTCCACCTGGCCCGAGATGCGGCGGCTGTCGACGCCCTCCAGCGCCGAAACGGGCCCGACCGGCAGAATCTCGCGGCGCAAGACCGGGCTGCCGACATAGGCGTCGCGGTACAGGGACGCCGCCGACCCCCGCAGGCGCAGGCGACCGCCGAGTACGGGCCCGTCGGGTTCCCAGCGCGCCTCGATCAGCGGCGCGACGAACGGCAGGCTGTCGTCGCTCTCGAAGATGTTGAGGCCCGGCGCGTCGAGGTTTGGAACGGCGACGCGCAGGCTCTGGAGGTCGAAGGCGGCGATCGAGAAGTAGGACCGTAGGCTCTGCCGCTCCGCATAGAGCTGGCTGATCAGGCGGCGGCGGTCGCCGTAGTAGAGGCCGTTGTCCTGATAGGGATCGCGGACGTCGTAGCGATCGAACAGAGTCTTGTCCGACACCCGCTCGGCCGTGAAGCCCCAGCGCCATGGGCCCTCGGGATCGAAGCGGCCATGCGCCAGGAAGTAGCTACGGTGCTCGGCGGAAATCGGGATGTCGGGCAGGTTGTCCGGGTCGGGACCGTCGAAGTCGCCGAAGTTCTCCTCGTAGGTATAACCGGCCCGGGCGACGATCGCCCCGTTCGTGAAACGGCGTCGCCACTGGACGTTCAGCAGCGGCGCCACGTCGGTGTTGAACTGGGGGCTGATCAGCCAGTCCTCGGAGGGCGAGATCACCTGCAGATAGGGGATCTCGAGGCTGAGTCCCCGGCCCTCGTCATAGCTGGGGATGGGCACCAGGAAACCGGACGCCCTTTCCACCGTGGGATCCGGGTGAGCGAAGAAGGGCAGGTAGAAGACGGGAGTGCCGCCGACCCGGAACACGGCGTTACGGTACAGGACCGCGCGCAGTTCTTCGTCCTGGACGACCTTCTCGGCCTGGATCGAGATGGTCGGCTCTTTCGGCCGGCCCTCGGCGTCGCAGATCGGGCAGGGGGTGAAGATCGCGTAGTTCAGCTCGTTGACGTTCTCGCTGCGGCGCACGGCGGTCGCCGCCATGAGGCTCGCGCCATTGGTGAAGCGGGTGGCGAAATCCACCGCGACGCCGGCCCTCAAGTCCGCGTCCATTTCCAGATAGCTGGCGAAGACAATGGAGCCGCCGGGGTCGACGAACTCGACCTGCCGCTGGGCCGTGGCGACGCCGAGCCCCAGATCGTAGCTGAGTTCGCCCGCCCTGAGGGTGGCGCCGCGGAAGCGCGCCAGAACGCGATCGGCGCCCGTTCCGCTCGCCGTGATCACATCGCCGGCGCGCGTGGCGACGTCGGCCTCGAGATAGACGGCGTCGGGCGTCAGGCCGTCAGGTCCCGGCGCCGTCGTGGGTGCGGGCGCGGTTTGAGCCCACGCGCCTCCCGCGACGGCGGCCAGGGCGACGGCGGCTGCGCCGGCCAGAAGCCGGTGGCGCGGGGCTGCCGAATCGGGCGCGCGGCGGTCACGCTGCATTCGAGGTCACTCTGGTGGAAGGACGCGGGGGGCCGTCGGCTTAGCCGTCTTCGGTATAGAACAGCAAGGTGAAGGCCGCGAGCGCCGTCAACAGCGGCGGCAGCCAGGCCGCCAGCCAGGGCGGAATGACCTCGGCCGAGCCGAACGCAGATGCGGCCTGATTGACGAAGAAGAAGCCGAAGCCGAGGACCACGGCCGCCACGCTCATCTTCGCCAGATCGCCCAGCCGCATCAGTCTGAGCGAGAACGCGGCCGCGAGGATCGACATCGCGGCGAACATCAAGGGTGTCGCCAGCAGCTGCTGCAGCCTCAGCCGATAGGCGGTCGACGAGAAACCGGCGGCCTCGACCCGCGCGATCTGAGCAGGCAACGACCAGAACGGCGTGGACTGGGGCCGGGCGAAGCGCTCGAACGCCTCATCGTCGGCGAGGCTGGAGGGAAGGTCGAGGGTCGCATAGCGCACCGCTCGCTGACCGATCTGCGCGCCGATGGCGTCGATCAGGCGCCAGCGGCCGGCGCCAAGCGTCGCGGACGCGGCGTCGATCCGCTCGGAGAAGGTGCGGAGGCCCTCGCCGTCGTTGGTGTATATAAAGAAGGTAACGCCCAGCAGCCGTCCGCTGGACCGGTCCTGCCGTTCCGCGCGGATGACGATCTGGCGCGTGTCGTCGCCCTCCCGTATCCAGACGGCCTGGGTGTCAGCGCCTGCCGCCGAGCCGGACAGCCGCGTCCGCTCGCGCTGGAACAGACCGTCCGCCGAGGCGGCGAGCGGGCCAAGGGCTGTGACGGTGATGACGCCGAAGATCAGGGCGGCCCCGGCCGCCGGGAGAACGAAGCGCCAGGCGGACACGCCCGCCGCCCGCATGGCGATCAGTTCACTGCGGCGGTTCAGGCTGACGAAGGCCGCCAGGGTTCCGAACAGGAAGACGAACGGCAGCAGCTGGATCACGACCTGGGGCGACTTGAGCAGCATCAGTCCGAGGATGCGCCCGCCTGACAGGTCGACATCCGAGCCAACCCCGCGCGAAATCTCGACGAAGTCGATCAGCATGATCAGGGAGGCGATGACGCCGAGAGCGACCGCCAGGGACCGCGCCTGCTGAACCAGCACATAGCGTTCGATTCGCCCGAGGCGGAGCCGGGACACCGGCAGCACGCGGTTCACGCGAACCTCGCCGTCAAACGCTCAAGCATAGGCCACCGCCGGCTGCGGCGGGGCTTCAGGGCCCGGAACAGGAGGCGGAGCGCGATCGCCGTCGCCGCGATCGGCAACACGTACTGGAGGAGGTTCAGCCAGCCGTTCCAGGCGCTGGCGGAGACGACGCCGTAGCCCACGACGCGAATGACCAGGAACGCCGCCGCGGCCTTGGCGATGCGCAGGCCGTAGCCGGTCCGGCTGAACTGTCCGCCCATGATCGCGGTCAGGGCGAAGGCCATGGCCATCAGGGCGTAGAGCGGCGCCGACAGGCGCGAATGCCCCTCGGCCGCCAGCTCGCCGGCCGAACCGACCCGCTCCAGATCAGCCGGCGACGGATTGAAGAGTTGGGGCAGGTACAGATCTGACGGCTTGTATCGAATGCGCTCCGTCTGGTCGGCGTAAGGCGACAGGTCGAACACGTTTCGGTCGAATGAGCCGTACGTCAGGACGCCACGGCTGGAATACCGGGTCGTGGAGCCATTCAGCATGGTGAGGACCGGCAGACCGTCGACGCGCTCGAATCGGGCCTCGGCGGCATCCCAGGTCGCGGCCTCGCCGTCTCCATCGGGCAGGTAGACGAACAGGTTCTTCAGCAGGCCGTTCTGCTCGATCTGCTGGACATAAACCGTGAGCCCGTTGGGCCCCTGGACAAAGCGGCCTTCCTCGATCAGCACGGAAGCCAGATCGGTGCGGATGGCGAAGGTCTCGGCGCGGGCCTGCCGTTGACCCCATGGTTGAAGGACGGTCGTGATCAGCAGGGTCAGCAAAGCGGCCATCGCGGCGAGCCGGATGGCCGGACGGATCGCCGACCATCGTGTCACGCCCGAAGCGAACACAGCGGTGAGCTCCTGCTCCCGCTGGAGCCGGGTGAGTGCGATCAGGGCGCCGACGAACAGGCCGATGGGCACGATGACGGCCAGCAGCTGGGGCACGGCCAGCAGGGTCAGCTTGATCATGACCCAGACGCTCTGCCCGCGTTCGACGATGACCTCCAGTTGATCCAGACTTTGGCTCAGAATGCCGATCCCGGTCAGGGCGGCGCACGCACCGGCGACGGGCCGGGCGATCTGCCGGAAGAGATAGCCCTGGATCAGCGTCATATTCAGGAAAAAACGCCCGTTGCTGGCGGCGGCGAGGGAGAGCATCTAATACACACCCGACCGCGCCGGTGAAACCGCGCGCGCTCATCCCACCAGTCACAGTGGCCGGGGCGTACTTCCCGGCGGGAGCCTTGCATGAAGATCGAATTCGTCGCGTCCCCGGGCGCCGCAGAGGTTCTCGCCGTCCTGGTCCACGAGGGACGCGCGCTGGCCGGGTCGGGCGGCGAGCTCGACGCCGCGACCTCGGGCGCGCTGACGAAGGCGATGAACGCCAGCCGCTTCAGCGGCGGCTCCAACACCACCCTGATCGTCGCCGCTCCGGCGGGGGTCGAAGCGGGGACCATCGTCCTGACCGGCGGCGGCGCGGCCGATACGTTCGACGAGCTGGCGCTGGAAGCCGCCGCCGGCGCTGCCTATCACGCGGTCAAGCTGTCGGGCGCCTCGGCGCTGACCATTGACGGCTCCGCCCTGTCGCCCGATCAGGCGGCGCGGGCGGCGTTCGGCGCGCGGCTGGCCGCCTATCGTTTCCTGAAGTACCGCACCACGCTGAAGCCCGAGAAGACGCCGTCGATCGAGACGATCCGGGTCGTGGCGTCTGACACGGCGGCGGCTGAAGCGGCCTATGCGAAGCTGTCGCCGGTCGCCGACGCGGTGGAGTTCTCGCGCGATCTCGTCGCCGAGCCCGCCAACATCCTGTACCCGGAAGAGTTCGCCCGGCGCGTCAAGGCGCTGGAGACGCTCGGCCTGGAGGTGGAAATCCTCGGCGAGGCGGAGCTCGAGGCGCTCGGATTCCGCACCCTGCTGGCCGTGGGCCAGGGCAGCGTGCGCGACAGCCAGGTCGCCATCATGAAGTGGAACGGCGGCCCCGAGGGCGAGCAGCCGATCGCCTTCGTCGGCAAGGGGGTCTGCTTCGACACCGGCGGCATCTCGATCAAGCCGGCTGACGGCATGGAAGAGATGAAGTGGGACATGGGCGGGGCCGCCGCGGTGGCCGGCCTGATGCATGCGCTCGCCGGCCGCAAGGCCAAGGTCAACGCCGTCGGCGTCCTGGGCCTGGTCGAGAACATGCCCGACGGAAACGCCCAGCGGCCCGGTGACGTGGTCGTTTCGCTGTCGGGCCAGACGGTCGAGGTGCTTAACACCGACGCCGAGGGCCGGCTCGTTCTGGCGGACTGCCTCTGGTACACGCAGGAGCGGTTCAAGCCCAAGTTCATGCTGGACCTCGCCACCCTGACCGGGGCCATGATCGTAGCGCTGGGGCTGGAGTACGCCGGGGTGTTCTCCAACTCCGACGAACTGGCGAACAACTTCCTCGCCGCGGCGCCCAAGGTCGGCGAGAACGCGTGGCGAATGCCGATCCCGGCCGCATACGAACGCCACATCGACACGCCGATCGCCGACGTGAAGAACACCGGCAACGGCCGCGCCGGCGGTTCGATCACCGCCGCCCTGTTCCTGCAGCGGTTCACCAACGGCGTGCCGTGGGCGCACATCGACATCGCCCCGACGGCCTGGGTCAAGGACAGCCGCAACCCGACGGTGCCGGACGGCGCGGTCGGCTGGGGCGTCCGCACG
>NZ_DASWNO010000060.1:0-21830 GCF_036399195.1 Brevundimonas sp. | reverse complement strand
GGCGAGGGCTTGTCCGGCACCGGCCCCAAGGCCGGCGGCCCGTACAGCCTGATCCGCTACGCCGCCGAAAAAGCCATCAGCAACAACATCTCCGCCCAGGGCGGCGACCCGGCGCTGCTGAACCTGTAGGTTCGCGGTCTCAGAAAATCCGGATTGAGCTCGTTCCGCCCGGGCCGACCTGGATCCGGCCGCGGGCGTCGCCGACCCCCAGCGTGCCGCCGGACACGTCCCAGCATCCGGCCGAAACGGTGAAATTGTAGAATCCCCCCGGCGGGATCGCCATTCCCGACGGCAGCCGGTTCAGGCCGTAGGTCGAGGCGCTGCAGGTGGAGATCAGCACGGCGTGCAGCTGGCCGCTCGTGGCGTTCTCCACCCGGATCGTTCCCTGCGGCTCGCCGGGCCGGATCAGCGGCCCGCCCGTCACCATGTCGGACGAACAGCCGGCGACGGCCGCCGCCAACGTCAGCGCCATCGCGCATCGTGAGATGGTTTTCATGTTTCAGCTCCCCCAGCGGACTCTGTGACCGCGGCGGGAAGCCTTAACCGAACAACGTTCCGCGTCATCATCAAAATGGATGGCGGGGCCCCCGGGGATCAGGCCTGGGCCTTCGCGGTTTCCGCCTCCGCCCGCGCCGCCTCCCGAAACAGGCCGGCCGCCAACAGCCAGCCGAGCGCGAACACCGTGACGATGCCGAACACGATCTGCTCGTCCATCAGGGCGACGAAGCCTGTGGCGAACTGGGCGACCGCCGTCACCGCCATGGCTACCGCCATCCCCCTGGCCCGAAACCGCGCCATGACCGAGCCGACCACGGCGATGGCGATGACTCCGAAGAAGATCTGGTTCAGCGGGTTGTTCTCGTCGCCGATGATGCCGACGGCGAGGTTCGACCAGGTGATCAGGAAACCGGTCCCCACCGCCACGATCACCCCCGCCCGATAGGCGAGCCGCCCGGACAGCCGCAGCGCGATCTCGCACACGCCGGCCGCGACCAGCAGCATCACCGCCCAGGCTATGAAGTCGAACGTCGTCCACGGAATAGCCAGCGTCAGCTTGGCCACGACGGGCACGAGGAAGGCGAACACCGCCCCGCCCCAGACGACCGCCCTCAACATGCGCGTCAGCCGCGCGTCCTTCTCCGTCGTCATGGTCCCGTCCCGTTCATTGATGAGTGTCGCATGGCGCCCGCGCCCCTAGTGGAAAATGCCCACCGCCGCCTCGACCCAGACCAGGCCGACGACAGCGATGACGAATAGCGAGAAGCCGATCCGGATCACCGGGTTCTTCACCCGCCAGGCGACCAACTCGATGAGCGCGCCGCCGCCGATCAGCAGCACCCCGGCGAAGATGAAGTCGCTGGCGGTCCAGTTGACCTCTGATGTGAACTGCATGGCGACCGCGGGCGCGAGCATGATCAGCGTCACCGCGCTCCAGCCCAGCATCCGCAGGATCTTCCAGAGTTCGTTCAGGTCTTCATTGCTTACGTTCACCGGCTCTCTCCGTCGCACTCGACGACCAGACCATGCGGCGAACGCCCCTGAAGGGCATGAGCAAACTGTGAGCAGTCGCTGAAAAGCGGGTTTCTGCGCCGGGGTCCGGAGCCGGGGCGGCGCTCCGGTGTTCCATGCCCATGAACCGCCCGGTCCGCCCGCCGCTGAGGTCCGAACGCCTGCCTGACCGGCTGTCGCGGCCGGTCCGCGACGCCATCGCCGGACGTGTGGTGCGGCTGTTCAACGATCCAGAGCGCGGCGAACGGCCTGTGGTCCGGCGGCCGGACGGCCTGTTCGGCGCGGGCTCGGTGGCGTGGCGGGTGCATGGGGACGTGACCGGGATGCTGGTCGGCGGCGCTTCCAGCCTGCTGCTGCAGATGCTCCATCCGGCCGTGTTGGCCGGGGTGTGGGACCACTCGAACTTCCGCGCCGACATGCACGGCCGGCTCAGGCGCACCGCGCGCTTCGTCGCCGTCACCACCTTCGGCGGGCGAGAGGAGGCCGCGGCGGCCATCGATCGGGTGCGTCGCATCCACGACCGGGTCACGGGGCTGCTGCCTGACGGCCGAGCTTACGCCGCCAACGATTCCGCCTCCCTGGCTTGGGTCCACGTCACCGGCGCGGTCAGTTTTCTGGAGGGGTGGGTCCGCTATGCCGAACCCGGCATGTCCGCCGCCGACCGCGACCGCTATTTCGCCGAGATGGCGCAGGTCGGCGAAGCGTTAGGGGCCGATCCCGTCCCGCGCGATCGGCAGGCGGCCCAGCGGCTGATCGCCGACATGCGGACCGAGCTGGCCGTGGACGACCGCACCCGCGAAGTGGCCCGGCTGGTGCTGGACCAGCGGACCGGAGCCGCCGCCACCCACCCAATGCAGGGCCTGTTGATGCAGGCCGGCGTGGATCTGCTGCCGCCCTGGGCGCGGCGGATGCACGGCCTGCCGGCTCCGCTGCTGGCTCGGCCGCTCGTGCGAGCGGGGACCTTCGGCATGGCCGAGACGGTTCGCTGGGCCTTCGCAGGACGCGAGAAGGGCTCTAGCGAGGCCAGCCCCCCGCCCGGCTGAGCGCGCTCGGCGTCGGGCGGCCGATCTTCTCGCCGATCCAGCGAGCGGTTCCGATCAGGGCGTCGAGGTCATAGCCAGTCTGGAACCCGGCCCGCTCCAGCATATAGACCAGGTCCTCGGTGGCGATGTTGCCGGTCGCGCCCGGAGCGAACGGGCAGCCGCCGATGCCGCCGACGGAGGCGTCCAGCACGTCCACCCCCGCCTCGACGCCGGCGTGGGCGTTGGCCAGTCCGGTGTTGCGGGTGTCGTGGAAATGCAGGCGCAGGGTCGCCTCAGGCGCGGCGCGGCGGGCGGCCTTGATCTTCCTCGTGACGCTCCACGGATCGCCGGCGCCGATGGTGTCGGCCAGGGCGATTTCCTGCACACCCAGTTCTGCGATCCGGCCGACCAGATCGGCGACCTGGTCCACCGACACCTCGCCGTCGAAGGGGCAGCCCCAGACGCAGGACAGGGTGGCTGACAGCGACGGCCCGGCGCCGGCGCCGCCTTCCGAATTGGCGCGCCCGGTCATGATGTCCGACAGCATGGAGACCTGCTGGTCGACGCCCATGCCCTGGTTCTTCGATCCGAAACCGTCGGTCGCCGACATGGCCACGTTGACCTCGTCCACCGCCGTGCCGAGGGCACGGTCGTAGCCCTTGCCGTTCAGGACCAGACCGATCCGGCTGCGGCCGCGGGTGGACGGCAGGGCCGCCATGACCTCTTCCGCTCCGGCCATCTGCGGCACGTATTTCGGATGGACGAAGCTGACCGCCTCGATCCGCCGGGCGCCGGCCGCCTCGAGCCGCTGGATCAGCTCGACGCGAACGGCCGGCTCCAGCACCGCCTTCTCGTTCTGCAGGCCGTCGCGGGGACCGACCTCGACGATGGTGATCGGGCGGCTCATCGGGCGGCCTCGGGCTGCGGCGCTAGGGACGATCCCGGCGGCGCGTAGAGGGTCAGGCTGACGTCGTCGCCCTGCGAATAGTTGTGCCCCTCGACCAGCCCGACAGCCCGCCCACTGACGCCGAGCTCGGCGGCGGCCATGCGGAAGGCGTCGGCGTCGCCCTCCTCGACGATCGCCGGGCGGCCCTCGGCCAGCGCCCGCGCGGCGCCGGCCGCGTCGGTCAGCTCGGTGTCCCGGCCGGTCAGGAAGACGAAGCTGGGCTCGTGGAAGCTTGTGATCGCCACCGGTCCGGGCCGTCCCTGACGCGGATGCAGGTCGGCCTGCTCCAGGGCCTTCTGCAGCTGCGGCGCGACCGACAGGGGCCGCAGCTGCCGCAGGGTGCCGGCCAGCGCCCCGTGGGCCACGATCCCCAGCGCCAGCGAGGCGAGCACCGCCGTCACCGCGGCCCGGTGCAGCATCAGGAAGGCGCCGATCAGGCTGGCGAGGATGGCGAAGACGATGGTCAGGGTGGCCCAGGTCTGGGCCGTCGAGCGCCCGTACTCGGTCAGCAGCCAGACCGATCCAACCGCCAGGAACCCGCCCACGAACAGGGTCAGGCCGACGCCGGCGTAGCGAGAACCCTTGCCGATCGGGTGCATCAGGGCCGCCGCCGCCAGCAGCGCCAAGGCGCCGAAGGTGGGCAGGGTGTAGTGCGCCAGCTTGGTCGGGGTCAGCTCGAAGATCAGCCAGGCCGGAACCAGCCAGCAGACGAGGAAGCGAATCGCGGGCTCGGCGCGCCGATGCCAGGCGGCCGAGACCGCCGCGGGCAGAACCAGCGTCGCCGGGAAGAACAGGATCGGCGCGATCAGCAGGTACAGGCCCGGCGGCACGCCGTGGCCCTCGTCGCCGCCCGCCACCTTGGGCGCGAGGTCGCCCATGATGGCTTCCCGCCAGAAGGCGCCGTCGGTGGCGATGGTGATGGCGATGGCCCACGGGCCTACGATCAGGGCCACCAGCGGAAGGCCCCAGCCCCAGCCCAGCCGCCTGAGCCACTTGATGTCGCGGTCCCAGACCGACAGGGCCAGCATGGCCGGCGCGATCACGATCAGACCGATCGGCCCCTTGATCAGGATCGACAGGCCCAGACCGAACCAGAAGGCCAGCTTCCACGGCCGCCGCGGCGCCTCGCCCGCCCGCGCCGCCAGATAGATTCGGGCCAGTCCCGCCATGGCCAGGGTCACGGCGCCGCACAGCATGGCGTCGGTCTTGGCGATGCCGGCCTCGGTCGACAGCAGGAAGCTGGCCCCCATGATCGCCCCGGCGAGGAAGCCGGCCCGCCGCCCGAACATCGCCGTCCCCGCCCAGGCGCAGGCCATGGCCGCGAGGATCGCGCCGAACAGGGACGGCAGGCGATAGGGGGCTATGTCTCGGTTCTCGACATCGGACGTCACGGCCACCGCGACCGCCTGCATCCAGTAGATGCCGACCGGCTTCTTCCAGCGCGGGTCGTCCTGGAAGCGGATGTCGATGTAGTCGCCGCTTTCCAGCATCTGCGACGTGGCCTGGGCGTAGCGGCTCTCGTCGCGGTCGAGCGGCGGCAGCAACATCAGCACCGGCAGGCCCGCGAGCAGCGCCACCAGCCCAGCCAGCAGGGGTCCGCGCCAGCCGGCGATGTAACGGTCAAGGTCGGGTCGGCTCATGCCCAGCTTCCTAACACGGCCTTCGCGCCCGCAATACGCCCGCCCTCCCGCCCTTCCGCGAAACCCGCTAGAGGACGGATATGAGCGAAGCCGTTCCCGACATCTCCGTCGTCGTCCCCGTGCATGACGAGCAGGGCGCCGCCGGGCCGCTGGCGCGCGAGATCGCCGCCGCCTTCGAGGGCCGCTCCTACGAGATGGTCTTCGTCGACGACGCCTCGCGCGACGGCACCCTGGCCGAGCTGCGGGCGCTGATGCCCGAGCTGCCGGCGCTGCGGGTGCTGAGCCACGGCGCCAACGCGGGACAGAGCCGCGCCGTCCGCACCGGGGTGCTGGCCGCGCGCGCGCCGATCATCGTCACCCTCGACGGCGACGGTCAGAACCCGCCCGCCGACGCGCCGGCGCTCGCCGACCTGCTGGCGGAGTCGCCCTCCACCGTCGCCCTCGTCGGCGGCCGCCGCGCGAAGCGGCAGGACTCGGAGGCCAAGCGGCAGGCCTCGATCTGGGCCAACCGAATCCGCAGGAAGCTGCTGGGCGACGACGCCGACGACACCGGCTGCGGGCTCAAGGCCTTCCGCCGCGACGTCTTCCTGCGGCTTCCCTATTTCGATCACATCCACCGCTACCTGCCGGCGCTGATGATCCGCGAGGGGTACGAGAACCGCTATCTCGACGTCGCCCACCGGCATCGTGAGACGGGGCGGTCGAAATACACCAACTGGGGACGGCTGCTGGCCTCCCTGTCCGACCTGCTCGGCGTGATGTGGCTGAAGACGCGGTCGCGCCGTCCGGGCGCGGTCACCGAATTCTGAAGGCGGGGGCAGCGGCATGGCCGGGCGGGGCGAAGCGGGGTATGCAGGACGGGACAAGCGTGGCCGTGGGACTACGCCGTCGGCCCGGGAGCCCGCCATGCTGATCGCCATTCCGCTGCTCGTGATCCCGGTGATCTTGTACAACATCGTGGTGCTGACGGGCGTGGTCGGCACGGGCGTGACGGCCGACGGCGGCCTGCACGACGTTCTGTTCAGCATTCCCATGGCCTCGGGGGCGACGTGGGACGTCGCCATCGCCGACCTGATCCTGTTCCTCGCCCTGATCCTGTTGTTCTTCGAACTGCTGAAGTCGACGTCCAGCCAGAAGGTGGCGATCGTCAATCACGCCCTGTCGATGATCCTGTTCGTCGTCTGTCTGGTCGAGTTCCTGCTGCTGCGGGGCTTCGCCACCTCGACCTTCTTCCTGATCGTGACGATGGTCATGCTGGACGTGCTGGCCGGCTTCATCGTGACCATCGTGGCGGCCCGCAAGGACTTCGACTTCGGCGGCGGCGGAAGCTAGGCTCCCACTCCCGTCATCCTCGGCCTGTCCCGAGGACCCATGTCTCCGTCAATCCGAATTGCAAGGCTCCGCAGGCTCAACGACGGCATCATAGGGAGCTCGTGGGCGGGCCTCGGAACGATGGGTCGTCGGGACAAGCCCGAGGATGACGGGGCCAAATAGCGGGTGACCCGCCGATCGCTGCCCGGAGGCTCAGCCGCCCGAGCCCGCTCAGGACAGGCCGACGAAGATCAGGGCCACGACGGCGATGTCGACGGTTCGGGTGATGATGGCCAGCATGGCATGGCGTCCGGAGCGAGGATTGACCCCCCTGCCTCAGCAAGGACCGTGCCGTTCTCAGACGTCTGTATCGCGCGCCTTCCCCGGCAGCGGACGGCGCTCGGCGGCGCCCGAATGCTCGGCGCCCAGATAGGTCGAGCGCGCGGCGTCCAGCACCGGCGGGCCGCCCTTGATGCCGCGCCGCTGTCCCGACTGCCCCAGCATCTGGGCGGCGAAAGCGGCGGCCGAGCCTTCGGACGTCGGAGTAGGGGCAGGTCTTGCCGGGGCCTCGGCAGGGTCGTCCACGGCCGTCGTGAGGGTCAGCGCCCGCGACTGGGCCGCAACCCGGCGCTCGGCGGCCCGGCGTTCGGCCGCGCGGCGCTCGTCCCGGCGCTGGACCGGACCGACGGGTCGGACGCCGTCCGTCATCTCAGCCGGCCTTGCCGGGCGTCTTCGACAGCTTGTCGAGCTGGCTGCGCATCTCGTCCATCTGGCGGCGCATCTCGTCCAGCGGATCCGCCGGCGCCGCCTTCGGCTCGGCGGCGGGCGAGGGCGGCGTCATGGCGCTGAGGCCCGGCCACATCTTCATCGCCTCGCTGAACAGGACCATGTTGCGCTTGACCGCCTCGTCCATCAGCCCCGCGCCCGGCGCGGCGCCGAAGGCTTTGGAGAACTGGCTGCGGATCTGCTCCTGCTGGCGGCTGAAGTTGTCCAGCGACATCTCCAGATAGCCCGGCAGGACGCCCTGCATCTGGCCGCCGTAGAAGCCGATCAGCTGGCGCAGGAACTGGACCGGCAGCAGGGCCTCGCCCCGGCTCTCTTCCTCGAAGATGATCTGGGTCAGAATCTGGCGCGTCAGGTCGTCGTTGGTCTTGGCGTCGTAGACGACGAATTCCGTCCCCTCGCGGACCATTTTCGCGAGGTCTTCCAGCGTCACATAAGCCGAGGTCGCCGTGTTGTAGAGGCGGCGGTTGGCGTATTTCTTGATGACGACGGTTTCGCCGGCTCCTGCCTTTTTGTCGGCCACGCGCGTCCCCGTTCCTGTTTACCCGGGGGCACTATGCTGCGCCGCGGTGGGCCGTGTCTAGCCGACGCCGATGGCGGCCGGGGCCAGAACCACGCCGACCAGCACCGCCGCCCAGTGCACGGTCGCGCCGGTGACCACGAACCCATGCCAGATCGCGCGGCGGAACTTCACCTGGGGGCTGATGAAGACGAACACGCCGGCGGTGTAGATCAGGCCGCCCAACACCAGCAGACCGACGGCGATGGGGTGCACCGTCTCGATCATCGGCTTCAGCGCGATCACGGCCAGCCAGCCGAACAGGGCGTATACCGCGCTCCAGAAGGCGTCGGAGATGCGCGGCGCGACCAGTTTGGTCGCCACGCCGATCAGGGCGACGCTCCAGACCAGAACCGTGAAGCCGACCGCCCAGCCGCCTTCGAACCGCTGGGTGGTGAAGGGGGTGTAGCTGCCCGCGATCATCAGGAATATGGCCGCCTCGTCCATGCGCCGCAGGATCGGCCGGGCCCTGCAGGGCCGCGTCTGATTGTAGATGGTCGAGACCGTCAGCATGACGATCAGGCAGATCGCATAGGTGGCCGTCGCGGCCACCGCGCCCATGCCGACGTAGAGCGCCGCCATCACCGCCAGCACGATCCCGCCGACCGCGGCGAGCGTCAGGCCGACGACGTGGACGATCAGATCGGCCGTCTGTTCGGCGGGCGAGCGGTAATGCTCGGCCATGTCCAGTTCGTCCGGCTCGCAGACCTTGACGAACACTCTTTTCAGTCGCTTGAGCATGGCCCCATCAAGCCTCCCGCTCTTTTTTCGTTCCCGTGCAGCATGGGCGCCGGCGATGACGATTGGCTGAACGCGGTCGTTCCGCGCGACAAAAGCGGGATGATGCGGCAAAACCGCAACGATCGGCCTCTTCGCGGAGGCGAAACGAAAGCCCCGCATGACGACTGAGGCGTCCGGCCCTGCCCGCGTAGTGATCGTCGGCGGCGGCTTCTCCGGCGCCATGCTGGCGGCCCGACTAGCGGAAGCGGGGCTGGCCTCGACCGTGATCGACCGCAGCGGCCGGTTCGGGGTCGGTGTCGCCTATTCCACGCCGTTCGACGGCCATCTGCTCAACGTCCGCGCCGACCGCATGGGCGCGGTGGAGGGGCGGCCGGACGGCTTCCTGCACTGGCTCGTTGAGCGCCATCCCGACCACGCCGATCCCGACGCCTTCTTGCCCCGGCGCATCTACGGGGATCATCTGCGGGACCGGCTGGCGGGGGTGGAGCACGCCTGGCCGGGTCGCATCGAGTGGATCACGGGCGAGGCCGTCGAGGTCACGGCCGACGCGGTGCGTCTGGCCGACGGACGCAGCCTTGCCGCCGACGCTGTCGTGATCGCCACCGGCAACCCGGCCCCGCGCGTAGCGGGTCAGGAGGGCCAGAGCCGGCTGATCTCGGACCCGTGGTCGGCGGACGCGCTGGAGCAGGTCGCTCGGGACGACGACCTGATCATTCTCGGCAGCGGCCTGACGATGGCGGACACGGCGCTGTGGCTGGACAGCCAGGGCTGGCGCGGGCGCGCGACGGTCATCTCGCGTCGGGGGCTGCGACCCCGGTCGCACGCGGCGGGCCACGTGTCGCCCCTGACCCCGACCGCCGCCCTGTGCGCCGGACCCCTGTCCCGGCGGCTGTCCGAATTCCGGCGGCTGAGCCGCCACGCCGGCTGGCGCGCGGTGATGGAAGGGCTGCGTCCTCGGACCGCCGACCTCTGGCGCGACGCTGACATTCAGACGCGGGCCCGCTTCCTCCGGCATCTGCGGGCTTGGTGGGACGTCCACCGGCACCGCATCGCCCCCTCGGTCGCCGAGGTGCTGACGCGGATGGAGGACGCCGGACGCTTGACGGTCATGGCCGGCCGGATCGAGGACGTCGCCGCCATGCCGAGCAGCGTCACCGTCACCTGGCGTCCCGCGGGGAGCGCGGATCGCATCGAGACGACGGCGGCGCGGGCCATCGACTGCACGGGGCCGGGCCACGCCCCGCTCCATGCGCCGCTGACCGCCGCTCTGGTCTCCGTCGGACGGGCGCGGCTGGAGCCGCTGGGGCTGGGACTAGATCTTGATGAGGACGGGCGGACGATCCGCGCCGACGGCTCCCCCGATCCCGCGCTGTTCGTTCTGGGACCGCCAGCCTACGCGGCCTTCTGGGAGACCACCGCCGTGCCCGACATCCGCGGCCGCATCGAGCGGCTCACGGCCGTTCTGACCCATCAGATGAGCGCCAGCAGGTAGATCAGGCCCAGCGCCAGCCCGACCAGGGCCAGCAGGGACAGCACGACCGTCCCGGCGATGCGCGGCCCCGAGCGCACCAGCGCCCGAGCGTCGGCTCCAAGGCCCAGGGCCGCCATCGACAGCACCGTCAGCACCATCGCCGTGTCGGCCATGATAGGCAGGGCGGCCGCCGGGATCAGGCCGAGCGAGCGGGCCGCCATCATCAGCAGGAATCCGACGATGAACCACGGGACCAGTTGGCGCAGCGGGGCCCGCCGCACCGCCGCTCCGCCCGCGGCCTCGCGCCGTCGCGCCATCACCACGGACAGGGCCAGGCACACGGGTCCCAGCATCAGCACCCGCACCAGCTTGATCAGGGTTCCGGATTGCACCGCCGCCGCGCCCATCGGGACGGTCGCCGCCAGCACCTGCGGCACGGCATAGACGGTCAGGCCCGCGAGCACCCCGTACCGCACCGGTTCCATGCCCAGCAGAATGCCGAGCAGCGGCAGCAGCAGGACCACCGCGACGCCCAGCACGGCCGTAAAGGCGATGGCGGCCGAGACGTCGTCGGCCTCGGCGTCGATCACGGGCGCGACGGCGGCGATGGCGGAGTTGCCGCAGATGGCGTTGCCGCAGGCGATCAGCACCGCCATCCGCCGCGGCAGCCGGAAGAGGCGTCCGAGGGCGTAGCTGACCCCGATCGCCGCCGCGACGACCAGCGCCGTGCCCAGCAGAAGAC
Organism: Brevundimonas sp.; assembly: GCF_036399195.1. GTDB lineage: Bacteria > Pseudomonadota > Alphaproteobacteria > Caulobacterales > Caulobacteraceae > Brevundimonas. The sequence continues at coordinate 11,106 of NZ_DASWNO010000060.1, read as the reverse complement.
CGGGACCGATCGCCATGACCGTTGCGGCGCTGACCGAGCCGCCCAGAAGAACGATCGCGACCTCCAGCAGGGTGCGGGCGGTGAACTCGACGCCGGGACGCATGATCGCCGGCGGGGTCCAGATCGAGCGGATCGCGGCGCCGATCAGGATCGCCAGCACCAGCGTCTCAACCCACGCCCGATCAAGCAGCCGCAGCTCGAACGACTGGGCCAGCCAAGCCGTAAGGGTCACGGCCACGCACAGGGCGAAGCCGGGGATCAGGGACAGGGCCGCCGCTGGTCCCGTCGGGTGAGCGGCCGCCGGCTGGCGGGCGGGAATCATCGGCTCAGCCTGCTCCGAACGGCGGCGGGGCGCCATCCCGCGCCGCCTTCCGCTAGCCGGCGGCCTTCACGGCCGCGACCACGTCGTCGACCACCGCCCGCACCAGCGCGGCGTCGTCGCCCTCGGCCATGACCCGGATCAGCTTTTCGGTGCCCGAGGGCCGGACCAGCAGACGGCCCTGACCCGACAGCCGGCCCTCCGCGTCGGCGATGGCGGCCTTGACCCCGGCGTCCTGCAGCGGCTTGCCCGAGGTGAAGCGGACGTTCTCGAGAATCTGCGGCACGGTGTCGAACTGGCGCGCCAGCTCGCTCATCGGACGCCCGCTCTCGACCAGAACCGCCAGCACCTGCAGGGCGGACAGCAGGCCGTCGCCAGTGGTGGCGTGGTCGTGCAGGATGATGTGGCCCGATTGCTCGCCGCCGAGGTTGAAGCCGCCGGCGCGCATCCGCTCCATGACGTAGCGGTCTCCGACCTGGGTCCGCTCCAGCGTCAGCCCGGCCGCGTTCAACGCCCGCTCGAGGCCGAGATTCGACATGACCGTCGCAACGACCCCGCCGCCGACCAGCAGGCCGCGGCGAGCCCAGTCCAGCGCCACCATGGCCATGATCTGGTCGCCGTCCACGACCTGACCCTTCTCGTCGCAGATGATGACCCGGTCGGCGTCGCCGTCCAGCGCGATCCCGATGTGGGCGCCGTGGGTGCGGACCGCCTTGGCCAGCGTCTGGGGGTAGGTCGAGCCGCAGTTGGCGTTGATGTTCAGGCCGTTGGGCTCTACCCCGACCGGAAAGACCTCGGCGCCGAGTTCATACAGGGTCGTCGGCGCGACCTTGTAGCCGGCGCCGTTGGCGCAATCGACGGCGATCCGCAGGCCCTGCAGGCTCAGCTTCTTGGGGAAGCTGGCCTTGGCGATCTCGATGTAGCGGGCCTGGCTGTCGTCGATGCGCTTGACCCGGCCCAACCGGTCCGGCGCGGCCAGACCCTCGTCGAGCCTCTGGTCCATCATCGACTCGATCTTCAGTTCGACCGCGTCCGACAGCTTGTAGCCGTCCGGCCCGAACAGCTTGATGCCGTTGTCGAGGAAGGCGTTGTGCGAGGCCGAGATCATCACCCCGATGTCGGCGCGCATCGACCGCGTCATCATCGCCACGCCCGGCGTCGGCAGCGGGCCGAAGGTCAGAACGTCCATGCCCGCCGACGCGAACCCCGCCACCAGCGCCGGCTCGATCATGTATCCGGACAGCCGGGTGTCCTTGCCGATGACGGCGACGTGGCGGCGGTCGTCCGACGACATGAACAGTCGTCCGGCGGCGAGGCCGACGCGCAGCGCGACCTCCGGCGTCATCGGATGGCTGTTGGCGCGTCCGCGAATGCCGTCGGTGCCGAAATAACGTCTCTCGCCCACGCCTACTGTCCTCTCGCCGCGGTCGCAGAAATCTTGCGAAACCGCTTTTTAGGTGCAAATCCCCGGCCCCGGCGCCTAAACCGTCGCCGGAGAACGGCCACGGCTTAGCCCGTTCGTTCGCCGTGCGCAAAGCAGGGCGCGCCATCTGAGGGACCAGTACATGTGCGGAATCATCGGCGTCACCGGCAGCGGACCGGCGGTTCCCCGCCTGATCGACAGCCTGAAGCGGCTGGAATACCGGGGCTATGATTCCGCCGGCGTCGCCGCGCTGGTGGACGGACGCATCGAACGCCGCCGGGCCAAGGGAAAGATCCGCGAGCTCGAAGCCGTCCTCCTAGCTGAGCCGCTGAACGCCACGGTCGGCATTGGCCACACCCGCTGGGCCACCCACGGCGCCCCGACCACCGCCAACGCCCACCCGCACAAGGCCGGACGCGTGGTGCTGGTCCACAACGGCATCATCGAGAATTTCGCGGAGCTGAAGGCCGAACTCGCGTTGGAGGGCGCCCAGTTCGAAAGCCAGACCGACACCGAGGTGATCGCCCACCTGCTGGACCGGGAGCTGGGCCGCGCGAACGACCCCATGGTGGCGTTCAAGACCGTGCTGGATCGGCTGACCGGCGCCTACGCCCTGGCCGTCCTGGTCGAGGGCGAGGAGGGGCTGATCATGGGCGCTCGGCGCGGCAGCCCGCTGGTCGTCGGCTGGGGCGAGGGCGAGATGTACCTCGGCTCGGACGCCCTGGCGGTCGGCCCCTTCACCCAGAGGATCAGCTATCTGGAAGAGGGCGACTACGTCGGCGTTGACCGCAACGGCGCCCGGATGTTCGACAGCACCGGCGCCGCCGTCGAACGACCCATCGTGCAGGTCTCCGCCTCCTCGGCCCTCGTCGAGAAGGGCGAGTACCGGCACTTCATGGAGAAGGAGATTCATGAGCAGCCGGACAGCGTCCAGCACACCTTGTCCCACTACCTCGACTTCGTGAACGGCAAGGCCAAGACCGACTCCGCCGACTTCGCCGCCGTCGACCGCATCCAGATCGTCGCCTGCGGCACCGCCTTCTACGCCGGCCAGATCGGCCGCTACGCCTTCGAGAAGCTCGCCGGCCTGCCGTGCGACGTCGAGATCGCGTCCGAGTTCCGCTACCGCCAGCCGGCGCTGACGCCTGGCACCCTGGCCGTCGCCGTCAGCCAGTCGGGCGAGACCGCCGACACCCTGGCCAGCCTGTCGTGGTGCAAGGCCGCGGGCTTGAAGACGGCCGCCCTCGTCAATGTGCATTCGTCGTCGATGGCGCGCGAGGCCGGTCACCTGTGGCCGACTCACGCAGGTCCGGAGATCGGCGTCGCCTCGACCAAGGCCTTCACCGCTCAGGTCGCGGCCCTGCTGGCGCTCGCCGTCGCCGCGGGCGTTCAGCGCGGCCGCATCGACGCGGCGCGCGAGGCCGAACTGGTCAAGGCCCTGTTCGAGGCGCCGCGGCTGATCGCCGAGGCCATGATGATGGGCGAAGACCTCAAGGCCGTCGCCCACGACATCGCCAAGGCCACCGACGTGCTGTTCCTGGGCCGCGGCGCGATGTTCCCGCTGGCCATGGAAGGCGCGCTGAAGCTGAAGGAGATCAGCTACATCCACGCCGAGGGCTACGCCGCCGGCGAGCTCAAGCACGGGCCGATCGCCCTGGTCGACGAACTCACCCCGATCGTGGCCCTGGCCCCGATGGACGAGGTGTTCGAGAAGACCGCCTCCAACCTTCAGGAGGTCGCCGCGCGCGGGGGCCCCGTCATCATGATCGCCCCGGCCTCGGCGCCCGATCCTCACGGCGCCGGCATCCGCCGGGTCGACGCGCCCGAGTGCCACTCGCTGATCGCGCCTCTTGTCTACGCGATACCGGTCCAGCTGTTGGCCTATTACACCGCCGTCCAGAAGGGCACCGACGTCGACCAGCCGCGCAATCTGGCCAAGTCCGTCACCGTCGAGTGATCGCTTCCGGCTCTGGATGCGTTAGCCTGTCCCAAACCGCTGTTCAGGATCCCGCATGACCGCTCAGAGCCGCCGCCTCCGCAAAGCCGTCCTTCCCGTCGCCGGCCTGGGCACCCGCGTCCTGCCCGGCACCAAGACGACGCCGAAGGAGCTGCTGAACGTCGTCGATCGGCCGATCCTCAGCTACATCGTCGAGGAGGCGCGCGAGGCGGGCATCGAGCACATCGTCTTCGTCACCGGCCGCTCTAAGGGCGCCATCGAGGACTATTTTGACCACCACGTCGAACTGGAGGCCCAGCTCGCCGCCAAGGGCAAGACGGACATCCTCGACGCCATGATGTCCGAGCTCGCCACGCCGGGCGAGATGAGCTTCACCCGCCAGATGCAGCCGCTCGGCCTCGGCCACGCCGTCTGGTGCGCCCGCGACATCATCGGCGACGAGCCGTTCGCGGTCCTGCTGCCGGACGTCATTGTGGACAGCCAGCCCGGCGCCCTCAAACAGCTGGTCGACGCCTATTCGGAGGTGGGCGGCAACGTCATCGGCGTCGAGGCCGTGCCGGAGACCGAGACGCACAAATACGGCGTCGTCGACCCGGAAAGCCGCGACGGCCGCCGCATCCGCATGAAGGGGATGGTCGAAAAACCTCCGCGAGGCGAGGCGCCGTCCAACCTCTCCATCGCCGGCCGCTACATCCTGCAGCCGGAAATCTTCGCCATCCTCGAGAATCAGCCGCGCGGCGCCGGGGGCGAGATCCAGCTGACCGACGGGATGGCCCGGCTGATGAAGGATCAGACCTTCACCGCGGTCGAATACGAAGGCGTCACCCACGACTGCGGCGACAAGATCGGCCTGCTGCGGGCCAATGTCGCCCTGGCGCTCAAGCGACCAGACCTGGGCGAGGCGGCGCGGGCGGCGATCGCTTCCCTGCTCTAGGCCCGGCTTTACTCGCCCGGGCTGGCGTCAGCGGCTTATGCGAGAGGACGGCTGGCCGGTGATGCGGCACACGTTGTCGTTCTGCGGCCGTCCCGACTGCTGTCCGGTCGGCGCCAGGATGCCGCCGCGCTGACGGCAGTCCTCGGTCAGACGATCCAGTTCCGATTGATAGGAGCCGGCGCGCGGACCCATCGTCGGACCGCAGGCCGAGAGAGCCAGGATGAGCGCGGCGGGGGCCGCTAGGGTCAGGATGCGCATGGGAAACTCCTTGCTGTGCGTCCCCACTTAAGCGCTCAGCCGCGCATCCGTTCAACAGCGCCGACCAGCCGCTCCAGATCGGTAGGGCGGGACAGACGGTGGTCGCCGTCCTCTATGAGCTCCAGCCGCACGCCGGCCTTCCCGACATGTTCGGCCAGCGCCGCCGCATGCCGCCATGGCACGACCTCGTCGGCCCGCCCCTGAAGGATGTGAACCGGCGTCGCGAGCGTCAGCGGACGGTCGAGCAGCAGCCAGCGCCGCGCTTCCTCGAACATCGCCCGGGTCAGGGCGTACTCACCCAGGCCGGGCTCGGTGACCATGATCTCGCCGTCGCGGAGGATCGCCTCCCGTTCATGGTCGGCCAGTCCGGACCACATCAGCCGTTCGGTGAAGTCGTGGGCCGGGTTGACCAGCACCAGCCCCTCCATCCGCTCGGGCCGCGCCTCGGCCGCCAGCAGGGCGATCCACCCGCCCATCGAGGAACCGACGGGAAGCACCGGACCCTCGAGGCTGTCGATCAGGGCGACGGCGTCCTCGCGCCAGCGGCCGATCGTGGCCCCGCGCCAGTCTCCGCTTGAACGACCGTGGGCGAAATGGTCGTAGCGGACGTAGGACCAGCCGCGCTCCCGCGCCGCGGCGTCGAGCGCCAGCGCCTTGGCGCCCTCCATGTCCGAACGGAAGCCGCCGATCCACAGCACCGTGGGCCCGTGACCTTCCACGCGCCTGACGGCGAGCCGTTCGCCGTCGGGTCGGGTCAGGGTCTCGATGTCGTCTGCCATCCATGCCTTTTGCTCCCGCTTCCGCCGCGCGTCATCCCTCGGCCTTGACCTTGGGAGCGCAGGTCGAGCACATCGCGCGATCCGGCCTGTCCGGGGCGACGCCAGAGAGAAGCCCGTGTCCGAGCCCAAGGTGCTGTTCGTCACCTCCAACCGCATCGGCGACTGCGTCATCTCCTCCGGCGTGATCCGCGAGATCGCCCGGCAGCTGCCCGGCGCGCGGATCACCGTCGCGTGCGGACGGCCTCCGGCGCCGCTGTTCCGCGCCGCACCCGGCGTCGAGCGGGTCATCGTGCTCGACAAGCAGAAGTTCGCCGGACACTGGTTCGGCCTCTGGAAGCAGACGGTCGGCGCGCGCTGGGACCTCGTCATCGACATCCGCGGCTCGGCGCTCGGCTATCTGCTGCCCGCGAAACGGCGGGTGATCTACAACCGCTCCTGGGAGACCGGCGTGCGGAAGGTCGAGATGGTCTCGCGCCTGATGGGCTCGGAAACCCCGTTGGACCCGGAGATATTCTTCGACGACCAGGCCCGGGCCGAGGCCGCCGCCGTGATCGACCCGCAACTGGCCTCCGCGCCGGGGCCGATCATCGCCCTCGCCCCCATCGCGCACCAGCCGGGCAAGAGCTGGCCCGCCGAACGCTGGGGCGAGCTGGTCGAGATGCTGAAGGGCGACGCCCGCTTCGCCGGCTGGCGCGTCATGTTGGTCGGCGGGCCCGGCGATCACCCGCCGGCCGCGCCGGCTCTTGCCGCCGCCGGGCCGCGCGGGATCGATTTCGTCGGCAAGGGCGACATCCTCGCCTCGGCGGCGGCGATCGACCGGGCTGACCTGTTCGTCGGCAACGACTCCGGCCTGATGCACGTGGCCGCCGCCGCCGGCCGGCCGACGCTCGGCCTGTTCGGTCCGACGGAATGGTGGCTGTATGGTCCCTGGGGCCCGCGCACCCGCACCGTGGCCTCCAACGAGACCCGGGGCCAGTTCGCGCCCATCGAGGCCCTGACCACGCGGCATGTGTTCGAGGCGGTGCTGGCGCTGCACGCCGCCTTCGTCGAGCCCGCGAAACCTTGAAGAAGCGGGCGTTCCCGGTCATATAGGACCGCTGGAGGGGAACGCGGCGAACGGTCGCGCGCTCCGACCTGTCAGAATTCGTCTCTCATCCACGCAAGGAACCGACGCTCATTCGCCGTCCGATGAACCAGCCGCCCGTCAAGGACGGGCCTCCCATGAACCAGGACATCCGCGCGCCGCGGGTTCTGCTGATCGACCAGAACGGCGAGAAGCAAGGCGTCATGCCGACGTCCGCCGCGCTGGAAGCCGCCGAAGAGGCCGGCATGGATCTGGTTCAGATCGTCTCGACGTCCGAACCGCCGGTCTGCAAGATTCTCGACTACGGCAAATTCCGCTTCCAGGAGCAGAAGAAGAAGGCCGAGGCCCGCAAGCGCCAGAAGGTCGTCGAGCTGAAAGAGATCAAGCTCCGCCCCAACATCGACGTCCATGATTACGAGGTGAAGGCCAAGGCCATGCACCGCTTCTTCGACGAGGGCGACAAGGTCAAGGTGACGCTGCGCTTCCGCGGCCGCGAGATGGCCCACCCCGAACTGGGCATGAAGCTGCTCAACAAGGTGCAGGCCGATTTCGACGAGATCGCCAAGGTCGAGTACGCGCCGCGTATGGAAGGCCGCCAGATGATCATGATTTTGGCGCCGAAGTAGGCCCCACGAAGTTCGCATTCAGCAACGCCCCGGCCGGGATCGGCCTGGGCGTTTTCGTTTGTGCCGGCCCCGTCCCCGGATAAGGTCCGCTCATGACCCAGACCGGCGCCGCCCCGACCGCCTCGCGATCCGCGCTGTTTGTCCTGTTCGGCGTCGTCTTCATCAATCTGGTGGGGTTCGGCATCGTCATCCCCCTGCTGCCCTTCTACGGCCAGACGCTGGACGCGCCGCCGTGGCAGGTGGCGCTGATGTTCTCGGCCTATTCCCTGGGTCAGTTCTTCGCCGAGCCGTTCTGGGGCCGCCTGTCGGACCGCATCGGACGCAAGCCGGTCCTGCTGATCACCGTCGCCGCCAACGCCATCGGCTATCTGATGCTGGCCTTCGCGCCGAACATCTGGCTGGCCATCGCCATCCGCCTGTTCACCGGCCTGGGCGCGGGCAACATTTCGACGGTCCAGGGCTACGTCGCCGACGTCACCCCGCCAGAGCTGCGCGCGGGCCGGATGGGGCTGATCGGGGCCGCCTTCGGCCTCGGCTTCATCGTCGGGCCGGCGTTGGGCGGACTGCTGACGCGCGAGGACCTCGGAACCCTGGGGTACCAGCTGCCCATCTTCGTGGCGGCCGGTCTTTGCGCCCTCGCGACCGGCGGCATCGCCGTGCTGCTGAAGGAGAGCCGCGTCCGGGCCGCGCCCGCCGCCGCCCGCCCCGCCTTCCTCAGCGGCGTTCACGACGCGGTCGCCAATCCGGTGGTGTCGCGGGTTTTGCTGGTGACGCTGATCTATATGGCCGGTTTCTCGGGGATGGAGTCCACCTTCGGCTTCTGGACCGAGGCGCGTTACGGCTGGGGCGCGCGCGAGGTGGGGCTCAGCTTCATGGCCGTCGGCATCGTTTCGACGGTCTGCCAGGGTTTCCTCGCCGGTCGCCTCGCCCGCCGCTTCGGGGAGGCGAGGGTGCTGGCCGTCGGCTGCCTGATCTTCGGAGCGGGCCTGATCGGGCAGGTCGTGGTGGGTCGCCTGATGCCCCCGGACGCCCAGTGGACCCTCGCGGTCTTCGGCCGATCCGTTGTCCTGAACGGCGATCTGCTGGTGCCCGTGGTGATGGCCGGCGGAGCCTTCGGCATGGCGGTCACCATGCCCAACATCTCGGCCCTGATCTCGCGCTCCGTCGACGCCGACCGGCAGGGCGCCATGCTGGGCCTGAACATGGCGGCTAGCTCCAGCGCGCGCATCTTCGGCCCGATCGCCGCCGGCGCCCTGTTCTCTGTCGTCGGCCATGACTGGCCGTTCCTGATCGGCGCCGCGCTGACGGTCCCGGCCGCCGTCATGGCCGTCAACGCCGGGCGGGCCTTCCGAAGACGGCAGGCGGACCTCGTTCCCGCGCCCGCTGAGTAAGGCCGCGCTTGCCCCGGCCGCGCTGTGCCCCCTAATGTGACCGGCCTGAGGCGGGGACGACACACTATGACATTCCGATACGCAGCTTGCGCGCTTGGCGCGGCGGGCGCCATTTTGATGGCCGGCGCGGCGCATGCGCAGGACGTCGCGCCGCTGGACGCCTACGGGGCCCTTCCGGCCCATGAGCTGGTCGAGGTCTCGCCCAGCGGCGACCGTCTGGCCTATGTGACGGTGGTGGGCGAGGAACGCGCCCTGGTCATCAACGATCTGAACGACATGAGCCTGATCGGCGGCGTCCGCGCCGGCGCGGTCAAGGTGCGGGACATCGGCTGGGTCGGCGAAGACCATGTCTATATCTACAGCACCGCCACCCAGGTCGGAGCCTCCATCGGTCTGCGGCGATCGGAACTGGCCGACGCCTCGGTCTACGAGATCCCGACCCGGCGCGTGTCGCTCGCCCTCAACCACACGCCGGGAGTCTTCGCCAAGGTCTTCGGCTCCCCGATCGTGCGCACGATCGACGGCGAGCCCTCGCTGATCGTGACCGGGCAGGGCCGCGAGGGCGCCGGGCTGTTCACCATCAATCTGTCGACCGGCGTCGGCGAGGAGTTCGTCGATCCCGACCGCAAGGGCCCGCCGTCTCTTCTGGATGAGAACGGAGAACCTGTCGCCCGCGTCACCTATGACGGCGACACCTACGAGGTTCAGGCCCGCCGCTCCGGCTTCTGGCGCACGATGTGGCGGACGGACGCCAAGATCGACACGCCCGGACTCGGCGGCTTTGGGCAGACGGCGGGCAGCGTGGTCCTGAGCGGCCGGATCGACGGTCGCGAGGAAGGCTTCTACGCCCTCGATCTGGCGACCGGTGCGATTTCGGATCTGCCGTTCGAAGGCCGGCCGACCAGTCTGATCCACCACCCCAAGACCAAGCTGCTGATCGGCGCCCAGACAGTCGGCGACGACGACCGGGTGACCTGGCAGTTCCTTGATCCCCAGGCCGATCGTGCGTGGCGCGCGGTGCAGACGGCGTTCCGCGGCAACCAGGTCAGCCTCAGGTCATGGTCCGACGACATGCGCCAGATCGTCGTCTTCACCCAGGGCGCCGGAGACGCGGGCACCTATCAGCTCGTGGATCTGGACCGCCGCACGGCGGAGATCGTCGGCGAGGCCTATCCGGCCATCACTGGCGCCCGCGTGGGCGAAATCCGGTCGGTCAGCTATCAAGCGGCCGACGGCATGCGCATTCCGGGTTATCTGACCCTGCCGCCGGGCGTGGCGGATCCCAAGGGGCTGCCGCTGGTCGTCTTCCCCCACGGCGGGCCCGCCTCGCGAGACTATATGGGCTTCGACTGGTGGGCCCAGGCCATGGCGTCGCGCGGCTACGCCGTGCTGCAACCCAACTTCCGAGGCTCGGATGGGCTGGGCACAGCCCACCTCGAAGCCGGCTATGGCGAGTGGGGCCGCAAGATGCAGACCGATCTGTCGGACGGCGTGCGCTGGCTGGCTTCGGAAGGAATCATCGACCCGGCGCGGGTGTGCGTGGTCGGCGCCAGCTACGGCGGCTACGCGGCCATGGCGGGCCCGACGCTGGACCCCGGCGTCTATCGCTGCGCGGTCGCGGTCTCGGGGGTCTCCGACCTGCGGCGAATGGTGCAATGGGAGGCGGATCAAGGCGGACGCCGCGACTCGCCCGTCGTCCGTTACTGGAACCGCTTCATGGGCGCCGACCGGCTGGGCGACCGGGATCTGGACCAGACCTCGCCAGCCGCCCAGGCCGGCCGCGCCGACGCGCCTATCATGATGCTGCACGGGCGGGACGACACCGTCGTGCCCTTCGAGCAGAGCCGGATTCTCGCCGACGCCCTGCGCCGAGCGGGCAAGCCGTTCGAGCTGGTCGAACTGCCGAGCGAGGATCACTGGCTGTCACGCGCCGCCACGCGCCAGTGGATGCTGGCCGAAACGGTTCGATTCCTCGAGCAGCACAACCCGCCGCGCTGACCGTGCGTCTTGCAATCCAGGCTAGCCTGGCCTAGAAGCCGCGCCTTCGCGTACCGAACCGCCGGGCTAACAGGCATGCCTGGGCGGTTCTCATCAGGGTTTCCAATCCTCGGGCTCAAGTAGCTCGAAGAGCGTTAGCCCACTCAAAAAAGAGAGTGAAAATGCCCAAACTGAAGACGAAGTCGGGCGCCAAGAAGCGCTTCAAATTCACGGCTACTGGCAAGGTAAAGGCCGGCGTTGCTGGCAAGCGTCACCGCTTGATCAGCCACAACAGCAAATACATCCGCCAGAACCGCGGCACCTCGGTCATGGCCGACGCCGACGCCAAGAAGATCAA
>NZ_DASWNO010000059.1:0-4845 GCF_036399195.1 Brevundimonas sp. | reverse complement strand
CCGGCCTTGCCGTGTCCGCTCGAGATCAGGTGTTCCGCCGCGGCGATGAAGTCGGTGAAGGTGTTCTTCTTGGTGAAGCGGCGGGCGTTCAGGAACCAGTTCCAGCCCTTGTCCGAGCCGCCGCGGATGTGGGCGATGGCGTAGATCCAGCCCCGGTCGACCAGCGACAGCCGGTTGGTCGAGAAGCTGGCCGCCATGGGGATCCCGTAGGAGCCATAGCCGTAGAGCAGCAGCGGCGCGGAGCCGTCGACCGGCGTCGACTTGCGTCGGAGAACAGTGACCGGCACCAGCTCTCCGTCGGGGGCCGGGGCGTTCAGCCGCTCGACGACGTAGTCAGCCGGGTTATGGCCGGACGGCACCTCCTGCACCTTGCGCAGGGTGCGCTCGCGCGTCCTCAGGTCGTAGTCGTAGGTCGAGGTCGGGGTGGACGGCGAGTTGTAGCCGTAGCGCATGACCGTGGTGTCGAACTCCGACGCCCCGCCCAGCGACAGGGAGTAGGCGGGCTCGTCCACCGCGATCTCGTGCTCGGCTCCGACGCGGTCGCGAACGACGATGCGCGTGTTGGCGTCGGCGCGCTCCTGCCGCCCGATGAAGTCCTTCACCAGCGCCACGGACTCGATAAACCGCCCCGGCGCGTGCGGGACCAGGTCCGTCCAGTTCGCCTTGCCGGGCGTCCGCGTCGGCGCCTCCACGATCTTGAAGTCGACGGCGCCGTCGGCGTTGGTCCGGATCACCCAGCGGTCGCCCCAGTGGTCCGCCTCGTAGCGACGTCCAACCTCGCGCGGGTCCAGAACGACGGGTTCGGCTGTGGGCGTCCCGGCGGGGATGATCCGCGCCTCCGACGTCTCCTGATTGGCGATGGAGATGAGAATGAAGGCGTCGTCGGCCGTGCGACCGACGCCCAGGAACATGCCCTCATCGGCCTCGTCATAGACCAGCGTGGTCTCGCCGCCGCGGGCCGGGCGTCGGAAGATCTTGTCAGGCCGGCCGTTGTCGTCGCGGTTGGTCCAGAAGATCCACTGACTGTCGGGAGAGAAGGTGAAATCGCCGGTGGCGGAGCCGATCGGGTCCGGCAACACCGCCCCGGTGGCTAGATTCTTGACGAAGATCTGGTGGACCTCCGAGCCCTGCGCGTCCTCGGCGTAGGCGAACAGGGTGTGGTCTGGGCTGTGGTCGGCCGCCGACACCTCCGAATACGCCTTGCCGGCGGCCAGTGCGTTGGCGTCGAGCAGCAGCTGAGGGGTCGGCGCGACGACGAAGTTTTTGGTCACCCGCTGGCCGTCCGCGATCCAGGCTCCTTGGCGCTCGACGCGCATGTACCGCGGGTGCTGATCGCCGGTGCGGTACTCGACGAAATACTCCCAGTCGCCGTCGGGGGAGGGGACCGAGGAATCGGCTTCCTTGATCCGACCCTTCATCTCCTCGAACATCTGCGCCTGCAGGGGCAGGGTTGAGGCCATCATCGCCTCGCGATAGGCGTTCTCGGCCACCAGGTGTTCGCGGACATCGGCCCGCAGGACGGTCGGATCGCGCAGGACGGCCTGCCAGTTGTCGTCCTTCATCCACTGATAGTCGTCGGTGCGGACCCGCCCCAGCTGCTCGATGGTCACCGGGATCTTCTTTGCGACGGGCGGGATGGGCGCACCTTGGGGCATTGAGGCTCCGGCTGGACGGGCTTGGACGGGAAGGGCGAGCGCTCCTGTGACGAGCGCGGCGGCGGAGGTGGCGAGGAGGTCGCGGCGATTCATGGCATGGCCCCGGTGACGAACGGCGACCTTGTGCGTTCCGCCGGGCCGCCGTCAAATGAACAAATGCAGGCGCAGGAATAGGGACGATGCTCGATCTTCAGACGCCCCCCGCGCCGCCCCAGGACCCGCCGCCCGAGGCCGGGCTGGCCCGTCCCGCATGGGACTTGACCGTCGGCCTGATCAGCGCCACCGTTCAGGTCGATCAGATGAACGGCGACGGCACCCGTCGTGTCGGGACCGGCTTCCTGATCGAGGCTCCGCGGCCGGATGGAACGCCGCGAACAGTGCTGGTCACGGCCCACCACGTGCTCGGCGGAATGACGCGCCCGGAAGCGCGGATCGGCTGGCGGCTCGAACAGCCCGGCGGCGGCTGGCGCTTCGCGCCCGAGCCGCTGAGGATTAGGGACGAGGCCGGCGAGCCGGTCTGGACTCGGCATCCGGACCGGGACATCGCCGTGATGGAGATTTCCGCCCCTCCGGCGTTCGCGCGCGCCGCCATCCCCTTGGCCTGGCTCGCGGACCGTACCTCGCTGGACGAATGGCAGGTGGGGCCGGGTGACGAACTGCTGACGCTGGGATTCCCGCGCGGCTACGCCTCCAACACGGCGGGCTTTCCGATCCTGCGGGTCGGGCGCGTCGCGTCCTGGCCACTGACTCCAATCGAGAGCTTTCCGGTGTTTCTGCTTGATTTCCCGGTCTTTCCGGGGAACTCGGGTGGACCGGTGTTCTGGACGCCGGCGGCCCGGAAGCTTCCGGGCACCGTCCAGCCGGATCATCCGTTCATCGCCGGCGTGCTCACGTCCGAGGTTCGGCCGGGTGACGAGCCGCTGGGGATCGGCCTGGTGGCGCACGCCAGCTATGTGCGGGACGCCATCGCCTTGCTAGACGCGCCAAGAGTGGGGCGAACCGCGCCCTGACAGCGGGATCAAGAACGCGCATAAGATATATTATGCGAAATTAGATCGTAGTGGTCCGTCCGGGCCGCTACTCATTCCGCAGCTCCAGCGCCGTATACGGCGACTGCCCGCGTTCGATCCGGATCAGGTCCAGCACGGCAACGATTTGTCGCGACCGCCAGTGGCTCATGAAATACCCCAGCGGCGCAGCCGTGGCGGTGATGGCGATCTGGATGGCGAATTCGGGATGTTCGCGGATGAAGGTCAGCAACGATCCCCCGGCCACTTCAGCGAAGATCGCCACGCCCGACAGAGGCACGGTGAGATAAGCGACGATGACGGCGCGGAGCATCTGGTCCTGCCGCCGAGCGTTGAGATTGGCCAGTGCGGAAAGCGCGTCGAACTGCGCGTCTGGTACGCCGTCCAGAAGCGCAAAGGCCTGGTTGGTGGACCTGTTGCGGCGGAAGCCGCTGATGAAGTCGTTGCCGAGGTAGCCCCACGCGCCGGGCGTCACGAAGCTGGACGGCAATAGGCTCCAGGTCGGGAAATAGGTCTTCAGACTTCGCCAGACCGCCCAGACATCGTCTCGGGCGGTGGGTTCAGGCGCGCCGCCAGGCTCGAGGTGTCCCATCGCGATCCCCCCATGGACTGCACTTCGGCATAGAACTGATCGACCAGCGCCGTCAGCGCCAGGTGGGCGCCGTTCGAACGGGCCTCGTCCAGCACCAGGCCGAGGTCCTTGCGCATCCAGTCAACGGCGAAACCGAAGTCGAACCGGCCCTCGGCCATGGTCTTCCAGCGGTTGTCCATCTGCCACGACTGGGCCGCGCCCTTGGAGACCGCTTCGTAGACCGCGTCTGGGTCCAGCCCCGCGGCCCGGGCGAAATGCACCGCCTCGGCGAGCCCCTGCACGACCCCGGCGATCGCGATCTGATTGACCATCTTGGTTAATTGGCCCGCGCCCGCCGGGCCCATGTGCTTCACCGCCTTGGAATACGCCATCAGCGCCGGTTCGACTGCCGCAAGCGCCACCGCGTCCCCGCCGGCCATGACGCTCAGCTGCCCGTTTTCGGCCCCGGCTTGCCCGCCGGACACCGGCGCGTCGATAAAGCGCCTGCCCTGCGCTTCGGCCAGCGCCGCCATCTCGCGGGCGACTCGCGCAGAGGTCGTCGTGTGGTCCACGATGACGGCCTTCGCCGCCAGGTGAGCCAGCGCGTCGGCGACGACCTGGCGCACGTCGTCGTCGTTCCCGACGCACAGCACGAACAGCTCGGCGCCCGTGGCGGCTTCGACCACGGTTTCGGCGAACCGACCTCCGGTCGCCTCAGCCCAGACGCGCGCCTTCTGGGGCGACCTGTTGAAGCCGGCGACCTCATGTCCCGCCTGAACCAGATGACGCGCCATCGGCGCACCCATGACGCCGAGCCCCGCGAAACCGATCTTCATGCGCCGGGCTCCAGAGCCACGCCGTAGCGGCCGCGATAATAGGTCAGCGCCGCACCCGGCCGGGTTTCGAACCCGCGCACGGCGCCGACGATGGTCAGGTGATCGCCCATGACGATCCGGTCCTTGGCGTCGCAGTCGAGCCGGGTCAGCGCGTTCTTCAACCGCGGCGGCTCAGGGCTGGAGCTGTCGAACTCGTCCGACGACAGCCGGCAGACGCCCCAGGCGAAGCGGTCCGACATCTCGCGATCCTCGACCGGCAGCATGTGAACGGCGAAGCGCTCGGCCGTCGCGAAGGCGTTATGGCGATCCGACGCCCGGTCCAGACACCAGAGGACCAGCGGCGGGTTCAGCGACACCGAGGTGAAAGAGTTGACGGTGATGCCGTAGGGCCCCTCCTCCGTCTGCGCGGTCACCACGCAGACGCCGGTGGCGAAGCCGCCCAGCGCGCGGCGATAGGCGGCGGTGTCGAAGGCGGTGTCGGTCGGGGCGCTCACCGTCTGACGACTATGCGAGGCCCCGCTGTCGGGCAAGGGCGACGGTATGGGAAACGCCGCCTTAACCTTGAGCGGCGATGGTCCGGATCAGTTCGAATGCCGAGGCCGCACCATGTCCATGAGCGATCGCCCGATCCTCATCAAGAAGGTCAAGAAGGTCGCCGGTCACGGCCACCACGGCGGCGCGTGGAAGGTGGCCTACGCCGACTTCGTGACGGCGATGATGGCCTTCTTCCTGCTGATGTGGCTGATCAACACGAC
>NZ_DASWNO010000058.1:0-1546 GCF_036399195.1 Brevundimonas sp. | reverse complement strand
GTGATGCGCAACGAACGGCTGCGCGTGTTCGGCCCTAACCCCGAGACCCTCGGCCACGCCGGCTGGGGCGGCTCCTGCGCCTTGGCCGATCCGGCGCGCAAACTGTCGGCGGCCTATGCGATGAACCGCCAGTCGCCGCACTTGCTGGGGGACCCGCGGACGCTGAGGCTGATCGAGGCGGTGTATGCGGTGCCGTGAAGAGTGATTAGTGGTTAGTGATTAGTGGTTGGCGAGTCCAAGCCTGTGACAGACGCGCAGAGAGCGCTGGCGCGGCGGCAGGAGCCACTAATCACTAACCACTAATCACTCCCCTCATACCGGCTCCGCCGTCTCCTTCAGCGCCCTTCGCGCGGCCCGCCGGCGCAGCAATGCGGCGGCGGCGAAGACCCCGGCTCCGCCCCAGATGAAGGCGAAGCTTAGGATGCGCAGCGGCGTCAGCGCCTCGCCGGCCCAGACGCCGACGGCGAACTGCAACGTCGGGGCGAGGAACTGGATGAAGCCGATGGTCGAGAGCGGCAGCCGCCGGGCCGACCAGGCGAACAGGGCCAGCGGCAGGACGGTTGCGGGGCCGTTGGCGAGCGCCCAGAAGGTGTTGGTCGGACTGTCGAAGGCGACGCCCGCTCCGGTGTGCTGCAGCCACAGCACCCAGGCCAGTCCAAACGGGACCAGCAGCAGGCACTCGACCAGCAGCCCGGCCTGGGCGTCGATCGGCACGCGCTTGCGAATGACGGCGTAGCTGGCGAAGCTGAAGGCCAGGACCAGCGAAATCCACGGCGGCCGGCCCAGCGCCAGCGTCTGCAGCAGCACCCCGACCGCCGCCAGACCGATGGCGACCCAGCCCCAGCGGTCGATCTTCTCGCGGAACAGCCACAGCCCGACGACCATGTTGAGCAGCGGGTTGATGTAGTAGCCGAGGCTGGCTTCGAGCGTGGCATCGTGGGTCGTGGCCCAGACGTACAGGCCCCAGTTGACGCCGATCAGCGCGGTCGACAACGCCAGCCAGCCCAGGGTCTTCGGCGTCGACAGCACCGCGCGGACCTGGCCTCCCTGCCGGGCGAGCATGACCAGCAGGGTCGCGACCGCCACCGACCACAGGGCGCGGTGGGCGAGGATCTCGGGCGAGTCGAAACCCGCCGCCGCCTGCGCCATGAACAGCAGGGGCATGAAGCCCCACAGAATGTAGCAGCCGAAGGCGGAGGCGAGCGCGGCGCGGGGGGCGGCGACGGGCGGGGCGGGCGTCATCCCCTGATCCTTTCACACCGTCATCCTCGGGCTTGTCCCGAGGACCCATGGGCGGGGAGGCGCACGGGCGGCGATAGGGGTGAACCGGCATCGGTTCGTACGGCGGATAGATGGGTCCTCGGGACAAGCCCGAGGATGACAGATTGTGGCTTCGGCGAGCCGGTCAGACCGTAATGCTGCGGTATCCGGATCCCGGCTTGATCATGCCGGTGTCGTCGAGCAGTTGGGCGATCTGGACGGCGTTCAGGGCCGCGCCCTTGCGCAGGTTGTCGGAGACGATCCACAGCGACAGGCCGTTCTCGAC
>NZ_DASWNO010000057.1:0-4763 GCF_036399195.1 Brevundimonas sp. | reverse complement strand
GCGCGATAGACCGAATAGGCCCCGCCGTGCGCGCCGATGGCGTTGCGGTCGCTGCCGGAGTTTACGGTGCCGATCACCGGCCCCCGCTCCTGCGCGGTCGGAGCGCCCCAGTTCAGCGGAAAGCGGCCGGCCGTTCCGCCGCCGGGATGGGAGTTGAGCCGGATGTGGCTGGGACGGTTGGACATGTTTCCTCACACTCGAACCGGCGTGTTCTTGGTCTGCGCCGGACTCGTCAGGACACACCCGATGGGGCCGGCTGTCCAGAGGTGCTGAACGACTCCCGCCCCGCCGCGTTTCCCCGCCGAACACGGAGTGCGAACCATGGCCGCCCGACCCACCTGGCAGGGACATCTGAAGCTGTCGCTGGTGACCTGTCCGGTCGCCCTCTACACGGCGACCTCGACCGCCAGCCACGTCAGCTTCCACCTGATCAATCCCGAGACCAACAACCGCATCCGGATGGTGGCCACCGATCCCGAGACCGGGCCGGTGGAGCGCTCGGACCTTGTGAAGGGGTATGAGGTGTCGAAGGACGAATACGTCCTGTTCGACGAGGCGGACTTCGACAAGGTCAAGCTGGAGTCGACCCGCACCATCGACATCGGCGAGTTCGTCGACGAGCACGACATCGACCGCCTGTACTGGGACAGCCCCTTCTATGTGGTGCCCGAGAAGGGCGTCGGCACCGAGGCCTTCGCCGTCATCCGCGACGCCATGAAGGCGGCGGGCAAGATCGCCATCGGCTGCCTGGTGCTGCGGGGCCGCGAGCGGCAGATCGCGCTGGAGGTCCGGGGCAAGGGGCTGGTGGCCTACAGCCTCCGGCCGCACGAAGAGGTGCGCGACACGGCCGACTATTTCGACGATATCCCCGAGGTGAAGGCCGACAAGGACATGGTCGAGATCGCCACGCGGATCATCGCCCAGAAGGAGGCCGACTTCGATCCCTCGCAGTTCAAGGACCGCTACGACGACGCCCTGCGCGAAATGATCGCCGCCAAACAGAAGGGCGGCAAGGGTCTGGTGGAGGCGCCGGAGCCGGACGACACCAATGTGGTCGACCTGATGGCGGCGTTGCGCGCCAGCCTGAAGGGCTCGGCCGGCGGCGGCGGGAAGGCGCCGGCCGAGAAGTCTCCGGCGAAGAAGGCGGCGGCCGCGAAGAAGCCTGCGGCCAAGAAGAAGGCGGCCTGACATTTCCACGTCCTTCCGCTGCGCGGCCCCGGGAAGACGAGGAGGGCGGCATAACGTCTCGTCGGCCCTCCATAGCTTGACCATACCCCGCGGTCCGCCGCTGATCACGGCATGAGAGAGATCGATCAGGCGGCGGTCGTCATCGGCGCGTCGGGTGGCGTCGGCGCGGCGATGGTGCAGGCGCTGGAAGGGTCGGGGCGGTTCGCCGTCGTTCATCCTCTGTCGCGATCCGGGACCGGGTTTGATCTGGAGGACGAGGCGTCCATCGCGGCCGCCGCCGCGAGGGTGCGGGACGGGCCGCCGCCGGGTCTGGTGTTCGTCGCCACGGGCGTGCTGCATGCGCCGTTCGAGCCTGAGCGCAGCTATCGCGCCCTGACCGCCGAGCACATGCTGCGCGACTACCGGATCAACACGGTCGGGCCCGCGCTGATCGCCAAGCATTTCCTGCCGCTGGCGCCGCGGGACTGGCGCTTCGTCTTCGCCGCGCTGTCAGCGCGGGTCGGGTCGATCGGCGACAACCGGCTGGGCGGCTGGCACAGCTATCGGGCGTCGAAGGCGGCGCTGAACATGATCCTGCGCAATCTGGCGGTGGAGATCGGCCGCACCCATGCGCAGGCAGTCATCGCCGGGCTGCACCCCGGCACGGTGGATACCGGCCTGAGCGCGCCTTTCCAGAAAGGCGTCGCGCCGGAGAAGCTGTTCACGCCGGAGACCTCGGCCGAACGCCTGCTGGCGGTGATCGACGGGCTCGAACCCTCCGACAGCGGCGGCGTCTTCGCCTGGGACGGCGCCCGCATTCCGGAATAGGCCACAGGGGCGGAGTTGACTCTTCGACTTGCTATGTGCCACATACTGTATGTCACACACTATGTGGCGGACAGGGCAGCGGCATGAGCGTCGATCCGGAGCTTTTTGAATCGATGCGGATGGAGCTGCGCCGCGGCTCGCTGGTGCTGGCGGTGCTCGCCTGCCTGCGGACCGAGCGCTACGGCTACACCCTGCGTCAGGCTCTGGCCGCCGATGGGCTCGAGATGGAGGAATCGACCCTCTATCCGCTGCTGCGCCGGCTGGAGAGCCACGGACTGCTGAACAGCGAATGGCGGGAGGAGGAGAAGCGGAAGAAGCGCTTCTACGTCCTGTCGCCCGGCGGCGTCTCGATGCTGGCCGCGCTGACCGACGAGTGGCGGGGCATCAACGCCTCGCTCGACAAGATTCTTTGAATTCCGGCTGAAGGGGAAAAGCCATGGACATGATCGACCGCTATCTGGACGCCGTCGCGGCGCAACTGCCGCAAGACGAGCGGGCCGACATCGTCGCGGAGCTGCGCGACCTGATCCTGAGCCGCTTCGAGGCGCGCGAGGAGGAACTGGGGCGCGCCCTCACCGAGGACGAGCAGGAAGCGATCCTGCGCGAGATCGGACACCCCCTCGTCGTGGCGGCCCGCTACCGCAAGGGTCCGGACACTCTCGTGGGGCCCGAATTGTTCCCGTACTGGCTGTTCGGGGTCAAGGCGGGCCTGATGGTGCTGGCGGCGGTCTACGCCATCGGTCTGCTTATCCGGCTGATCGGCGGCCCGGATGACTTCGGTCAGGCGATCGCCCAGGCCTTCCACGGCTTCTTCGGCGCCGGTCTGACCCTGATCGGGGCAGCGACCCTGACGGCGGCGATTTTCGAGCATCAGGGAATCCGGCCGACCTGGCTGACGAAGTGGCGGGTGAGGGATCTCGGCGCCTTCGGTCTGTCCGATCCGGCGACGTGGCGCGCCTCGATGGCCGGCAAGGAGACGGCGAAAGCGATCTGGATGCCGAAGATGCGCACCCAGGCGTGGCCCGGCTCGGAATACCTGTTCTCCGCGCTGGCCACCGGGGTGTTCATCCTGTGGTGGGTGGGCGCCATCCACTTCCCGAGGTTCGCCCAGATCGGCCTGCGCGGTGGGGACGCGTCGGTCGCCGGGGCGCCCATCTGGGACGCCCTGTTCGGCGCCATCCTGCTCTATGCCGTGGCGCAACTCGCGATCGATCTGGCCAGCCTCGCCCGGCCCCACGCCGTGCGTTTGCGCGCGGCGGCCATGGCGGCGATCTCCGCCGTCGGCCTGTGGCTGACCTGGACCATCCTGGAAGCCGGCCACTGGTTCACCCTGACGCAGGAGGGACAATCGGCCCGGGTGGCGGGTGACTGGTCCCTGCTGGACTTTGACCGGCTGCGCGACCTGAGCGACCGGACGCGTGATCTGGCCGGCGCCGCCGACACCCTTTCTGTCGTCATGACCTGGGCGCTGGCGGTCACAGCGATCAGCCTGATCTTCAAGATCGTCGCCAGCCTGTGGCGAATGGTTCAGCCGGCTGCCAAACCCCACGTCTGATCACGGCTATGTCCGAAAACCGCGAGACTTCGCTACGGGGGAGGGGCATTCTCGCGGCATGGAAATCGCAGCCGAACTGGATCAGGAGGCCTGCTACCGCGCGGTGGTCACGCGCGACGCACGGTTCGACGGGCGCTTCTTCGGCTGCGTGAAGACCACGGGCGTCTACTGCCGCCCTGTCTGTCCGGCGCGCACGCCGAAGCGGGAGAACATGGTGTTCGTCGTCTCCGCGGCCGCCGCCGAGGAGGCTGGATTTCGGGCCTGCCTGCGTTGCCGGCCGGAGACGGCGCCGGACATGGGCGCCTGGCGCGGGACCTCGAACACGGTCAGCCGGGCGCTGGCCCTGATCGAGGCGGGCGCGCTCGACGGCGGCGATGTCGACGCTCTGGCGGGGCGGTTGGGCGTCGGCGAGCGCCAGCTGCGCCGGCTGTTCCGCCAGCACCTCGGCGCCGCGCCGGTCAGCGTGGCCCAGACCCGGCGCGTGCTCCTGGCCAAGGCGTTGATCCATCAGACGGATCTGTCGATGGCGCAGGTGGCGCTCGCATCCGGTTTCGGCAGCGTCAGGCGGTTCAACGAGACCTTCCAGCATCTCTATGACCGCCCGCCATCGGCGCTCAGGCGGCGGGGTGAGCGGCTGCACACGGGCGGCGTGCGGCTGAGCCTGCCCTACCGACCGCCCTATGACTGGCCCGCGATGCTGTCTGCCTTGGCCGGCCGCGGCGACGCCGTCAGGGACGGGCGATGGACGCATGCCCTGTACCCTGACGTAGACGGGGCGGGGGGTCTTGTCTCCGTCGAACCGGCGGACGTCGGACGGTTGGCGGTCTGTGTGGACACGCCTGAATTGAAGGCCCTGCCGGGCGTGTTGGCCCGGGTGCGGCGGGTGTTCGATCTCTCCGCGGACCCCCAGGCGATCGCTCGCGACCTCGCCGCCGACCCCGTTCTGAGGTCGCTGGTCGAGGCGCGGCCGGGCTTGCGCCTGCCCGGATTGTGGGTCGACGATCGAACCGACCCGCCCAGCGACCGGTTCGACGACGACCGGCTGGTCTCACGCGCCGAACGCTGGCGCCCGTGGCGGGCCTATGGAGCGCTGCATCTGGCGGCGGCCGGACTCGGCGACCTGTCGGTAATGGAGAGAAGCGATGCGAAACACGCCGCCTGAGACCCTGACGCTGGATCGCGTCGCTACCCCGGCCGGAGAAGTGCTTCTGGT
>NZ_DASWNO010000056.1:0-5286 GCF_036399195.1 Brevundimonas sp. | reverse complement strand
TGAGGACTTGAGCCGCTAGGCCGCGCGCACCTTCAGTTTCGGCCCGTCGATCGACTCCACCACGACGGTCTCACCCGCCAGAGGTCCGACGCCCTCGATCTCGGCGATCCACTCGGCGCCCGAGACGAACACCCGGCCGCGTCCGTTCACGAAAGGCTGGACCACCTGCGCCCGCTGCCCGACCAGCCGGCCCTCGCGGGCGTTGATGTCTGGGCTGTCGGTCGGGTTCACCCGCTGGATCAGCCGGCGCGACAACAGGGTCAGGATCACGGTCACGACCGCGAACAGCGCGACTTCGCCGATCACGCTAAGCGGCAGACCGATCGCCGTGGCCACCGCCACCATGCCGGCCGCGACGGCGGGCCACAGCAGCCATTCGGTGGAGAAGGCCGCCTCGATGGCCAGAAGGGCGACCCCGAGCGCCAGCCAGATCCAGTACGGCTGGGCCGCGTGTAGGTCGGTCAGGGCTTCCATGGCTTATTCCGATCTGGGAACGGAGCCGGCGCCCGGCGGGCGCGGCGGACGGGGCGGGGTTGGCGGCGTGGCGCGCGGCGGCGCTAGCGAAGTGTCGCGGCGGACCTGTTGCTGGTCCCTAGCGAGCCCGACAAGCTCGCCGAGGCCGGCGATGGTGCCGACCAGGCCGCTCATTTCGGCGGGGACGATCACGGTCTTGGCCGTCGGGTTTCGCGCCAGTTCGGCGAACGCCTCGACGTATTTCTGGGCGACGAAATAGTTGATTGCATTGACGTCGCCCGCCGCGATGGCCTGGGACACCATGGCGGTCGCCTTGGCCTCCGCCTGCGCTTCCCGCTCGCGGGCCTCGGCGTCGCGGAAGGCGGCTTCCCGGCGTCCCTCGGCCTGCAGGATGGCGGCCTGCTTGGCCCCCTCGGCCCGGGCGATGGCGGCCTGCTTCTCGCCTTCGGCCTCGGTGATGACGGCGCGTCGTTCGCGCTCAGCCTTCATCTGGCGGGCCATGGCGTTCGTGATGTCGACCGGCGGGGTCAGGTCCTTGATCTCGATGCGGTTGACCTTGACGCCCCATGGCTCGGTCGCCGCGTCGATGACGGTCAGCAGGCGCGAGTTGATGTTGTCCCGCTGGAACAGCACCTCATCGAGGTCCATCGATCCGACTACGGTGCGCAGGTTGGTCGAGCACAGCTGGGTGATGGCGTAGGGCAGGTTCTCGACCCGGTATGCCGCCCGCGCGGCGTCCATGACCTGGATGAAGACGATGGCGTCGACCTTCACCATGGCGTTGTCCTTGGTGATGACCTCCTGCTGGGGCACGTCGAGGACCTGCTCCATCATGTTCATCCGCCGGCCGATCCGCTCCACGAACGGCGTCAGCAGACTGATGCCCGGGCTGAGGGTGCGGGTGTATTTGCCGAAGCGCTCTACCGTGAACTCACGGCCCTGGGGCACGATCTTGACCACGCTGAACAGCAGCACGAAGGCCAGCGCGAGCAGGGCGAGGGTGAAAAGTAGCGACGTGTCCATGAAGCCTCCCGTATCCCGTTCAGGTTAGCACCCCGACGCGCGAGCGCCATGAAAACCGGTCCGGGAAAGATGACATCCCTGTAATCTTCACCGTGTGGCGGCGGCGAGGGCGATGATCCGCCGCGTCTCGCTCCAGCCGACCAGAGCTTCGACCTCGCCCAGCGGCACGAATCGCGCCTCGGCGGCGTCGTCGCCCGCGAACGGCTCGCCGGTCAGCCAGCGAGCGGCATAGTCGATCAGCACATAATGCCGGCCCGCGTCGGCGAAGACGCCGTCGACGACGTCGAGCAAGCCGGTGATCTCGGCCTCTACGCCAGTCTCCTCGCGCAGCTCGCGAAGCGCGGCGTCGACCGCGCGTTCACCGCTCTCGATCCGTCCGCCGGGAAGGCTCCACTCACCCTGCCGCGGCGGGTTTCGGCGACGGATCAGCAGGACTGCATCGCCCCTCAGGCAGACGACGCCGACGGCGGGGACGGGTGTGGGGAGGGCGCTCTTCATGCTGTCTTCTATCGATCCGTCGCCGGCCTGTCGCGAGGGGAGGGGAATGGGGTGGCGCGGCCGGCGCTGCTTTGAGACAAGGCTTCATGACCCCGCCGTCCGCCGCCGCCATCGCCGCCCTGAAGTCTGCCGCCGGCGGTGGCGGCTGGACCGACGATCCGGCGGAGATCGCGCCGTGGCTGACCGAATGGCGGAACCGCTGGCACGGCCATACGCCGCTGATGTTGACGCCGCGCTCGACGGATGAAACCGCGCGGATCGTTCGGGTCTGCGCCGAGCATCGCGTGGCGATCACGCCGCAGGGGGGCGACACCGGTCTGGTCGGCGGTCAGATTCCGTACGGCGAGGTCCTGCTGTCGACGCGGAAGCTGTGCGCCGTGCGGGACGTGACCCCCCTCGACGACGCGATGACCGTCGAGGCGGGCGTCACGTTGCTGGAGGCGCAGCAGGCGGCCGCGGCCATGGACCGGCTGTTTCCGCTCAGCCTCGCCGCCGAAGGCACGGCCACCATCGGCGGCGTGGTCTCGACCAACGCGGGCGGCACGGCGGTTCTCCGCTACGGCGTGATGCGCGACTTGGTGCTCGGGCTCGAGGCCGTCCTGCCCAACGGCGAGGTGTTCCACGGCCTGAAGCGGCTCAGGAAGGACAACACCGGCTACGACCTCAAACAGCTGCTGATCGGGGCCGAGGGAACGCTGGGCGTCGTCACCGCCGCGACCCTGAAGCTGTTTCCGGTGATGCGATCCCGCGCCACCGCCATGGTCGGCCTCGACAGCGCCGCCTCCGCCGTCGAACTGCTGGCCCGGGCGAAGGGCGAGACCGGCGGAGGCGTCGAGGCCTTCGAGCTGATGAAGCGAATCGGCATGGAGTTCGTGCTGAAGCACATCCCCGGCACGCGCGAACCACTGGACAGCGTCCCGCCCTGGTATGTCCTGATCGAGCTGGTTTCCGGCGAGCCCGCGGCCGCCGAGGCCGGCCTGGAGCGGCTGCTGGGAGCCGCCTTTGACGCCGGCCTGATCACCGACGCCGCCATCGCCCAGAACGACGCGCAGCGGGCCGCCTTCTGGAAGGTTCGCGAAGAACAGTCCGCGGCGCAGAAGCCCGAGGGCGGCGGCTGGAAGCACGACGTCTCCGTGCCTGTCTCCCGCATCGCAGAGTTCCTCGACGAGGCGACGGCGGCCGTCGAGCGCTTCCACCCGGGGGCCCGGGTCAGCGCCTTCGGGCACGTCGGCGACGGAAACATGCACTACGACGTGCTGAGCGCGGCAGGCGGAGACCTGTCCGCCTTCCTCGCCCGCTGGGCCGAGGGATCGCAGATCGTCCACGACATCGTCGCCCGCTACGACGGCTCCATCTCCGCCGAACACGGTCTCGGCCGGCTGAAGACGGATGAGGCGCGGCGATACAAGTCGCGGGTGGAGATAGCGACCATGCAGGCCGTGCGCGCGGCGATCGATCCTCACCGGATCATGAACCCGGGTGTGCTGTTCTGACCGTACGAGGCCAAGTCGTCGGTTTCACGCCCCGCCAGGCGCGGCTTGCCCCATCGGCCTGATCGTCCTACCCCTCCGGCTCGATTCAACGCGTCCGGAGCCTGCCATGACCCTCGCCCTGCTGTTCCCGGGACAAGGCAGCCAGTCGGTGGGCATGGGCGCGGCGCTGGCCGACGCCTTCGCCAGCGCCCGTGATGTCTTCGCCGAGATCGACGAGGCGCTGGGGCAGAACCTTTCGCGGCTGATGCGGGAGGGTCCCGAGGACCAGCTGACCCTGACCGAGAACGCCCAGCCGGCCCTGATGGCTGTCTCGGTGGCTGCGGCCCGGACGCTCAAGGCTGAGTTCGGGTTCGACATCGGCAAGGCCGCCTTCGTCGCGGGTCATTCACTGGGCGAGTATTCCGCCCTGTGCGCCGCGGGGGCGATCTCGCTGACCGACACCGCGCGCCTGCTGAAGCTGCGGGGTCAGGCCATGCAGCGGGCCGTTCCGGTCGGCCGGGGCGCGATGGCCTCACTGATCGGACCGAAGACCGACCTCGTTCTGGCCGAGGCCGCGGCGGCCGCCGGTTCCGAGGTCGGCGTCTGCGTCGTGGCCAATGACAACAACGCTGGCAACATCGTCATCTCGGGCGACAAGGCCGCCGTCGATCGGGCCATCGAGAAGGCCAAGGAACTCGGCGCCCGGGCCATTCCGCTGAACGTTTCTGCTCCCTTCCACTGCCCGCTGATGCAGCCCGCCGCCGACGAGATGGCGGAGGCGCTCGGGGAGGCCCGGATCGTCGCCCCTGCTGTCCCCGTGGTCGCCAATGTCACCGCCCGACCGGAAACCGACCCCGAGGTGCTTCGCCGCCTTCTGGTCGAACAGGTCACCGGACGGGTGCGCTGGCGCGAGAGCATGGAATGGATGGCGGGGGAGGGCGGGGTCGCCCGCTTCGTTGAGATCGGATCCGGCAAGGTCCTGACCGGCATGGCCAAACGCATCGCGCCCGACGCGGAGAGCCTGTCGCTTACTACGCCTGAGGAGATGGAAACGTTCGCGAAGAGCCTTTGAGTGGTTAGTGGCCAGTGATTAGTGATTGGCAGGGCCAAGACCCGCTCGCCAATCCGCTTTCACCGGCTCAGCCGCTTCAACCACTAATCACCAGCCACTCATCACTCCTCCGGAGGCAACCATGTTCAACCTCACCGGCAAGACCGCCCTCGTCACCGGCGCCACCGGCGGCATCGGCGGAGCGGTCGCCCGGGCCCTGCACGCCCAGGGCGCAGCCGTCGTCCTGTCCGGCACCCGCGAGGCGGTGCTGCAGGATCTGGCCGCGGAGCTTGGCGAGCGGGCCTTCGCCGCCGCCGCCAACCTGTCTGACCCGGCCTCTGTCGACGGCCTGATCGCCCGCGCCGAGGAGGCCGCCGGCGCGCCGCTGGACATCCTTGTCGCCAACGCCGGGATCACCCGCGACGGCCTGCTGATGCGCATGAAGGACGAGGACTTCCAGGAGGTGATCCGCGTCAACCTGGAGAGCTATTTCCGCCTGTCCCGAGCGGCCATGAAGGGCATGATGAAGCGCCGCTGGGGCCGCATCATCGGCGTGACCTCGGTCGTGGGCGTCACCGGCAATCCCGGCCAGACCAACTACGCCGCCTCCAAAGCCGGCATGATCGGGTTCTCGAAATCGCTGGCGCAGGAAGTCGGTTCGCGCGGCATCACGGTGAACTGCATCGCGCCCGGCTTCATCGCCTCGCCGATGACCGACGTGCTGAACGAGCAGCAGCGCGAGACCATCCTGAAGAACATCCCCGCCGG
>NZ_DASWNO010000055.1:0-25815 GCF_036399195.1 Brevundimonas sp. | reverse complement strand
AGGGGCGGCATGTCCGAACGGGCGGCGGAACCGGGGGTCATGGCGCAGCCTCCAACGGCGGTCATCAGGGCGAGGGCGGCTGCCAGTGCAGGCGTGCGGATCATCGACAGTCCTTGATGGTGCGACCCCGCGGCGATGGATGCGCGCCGGGCCCGGTTTCGGTTCCAGCCGGGACAACGCCCCGGCGCACCGAAAAGATCAAGTCGCGGCTGGAGCCGGGGGCGCGTTGCGCGCCGTGAACAGCCGTCCGCGCTCCGCCATCAGCACGCACAGAAGGGCGGCGACGCCGAGCACGACGAAGCCGACCGCCATCGGAGCCGCCGAGCCGTTGAACTGCTGCCCGATCAGGAAGCCCAGCGTGGCTCCGCCGGTGGTCGAGATGAAGCCCTGGGCCGAGGACGCCGTGCCCGCGATATGGCCCATCGGCTCCATCGCCATGGAGCCGAAATTGCCGGCGATGAAACCGAAGCAGAACATCGTGAGGGCCTGCAGCACCGCGAAGGTCCAGATCGTCTCGTGGCCGCTGAGGGCGACGGACGCGTGGATGGCCGACATGGCGATGAAGCCCAGCAGGGCCGTGTGCGAGATCAGCCGCGAGCCCAGCCGCTCGACCAGCTTCGCGTTCAGCAGCGAGGCGACGGCGATGCCGCCCGCGACGGCGCCGAACACCAGGGTGAACAGATGCTCGGCGTTGAAGACGTCGAAGAAGATCTGCTGGCTGGAGTTGATGAAGCCGAACAGCGAGCCCGAGATCGCCGTCATGGCGAAGGTGTAGCCGATCGACTGGCGGTTGGTCAGGGCCTCGCGGAAGGCCCCTGCGATGCGGGCCACATTGATCGGCATCCGGTTCTCGGGGGCCAGGGTCTCCGGCAGGCGGATCAGGGCCCAGATCATGAAGGCCGCGCCGGCGATGGCGAGCACGCCGAACACCCACGGCCAGGGCGCGACCATCAGCACCGCCTGCCCCAGCGTCGGCGCCAGGATCGGGATGCCGAGGAACACGAGGAAGCTCAGCGACATCACCCGCGCCATAGTCCGCCCGGAATAGCGGTCGCGCACGATCGACACGGCCAGCACCCGCAGCGCCGCCGCGCCGATGCCGGTGCAGACGCGGGCGGCGATCAGCAGGCTGAAGGTGGGCGCCAGCGCCGCCAGCGCGCTGAATGCGACATAGAGGGACAGTCCCACCATCAGCACCGGCTTCCGCCCATAGCGGTCGGCCAGCGGCCCGTAGACGATCTGGGTGACGCCGAAGCCGAGCAGATAGGCGGTGATGACCCACTGTCGGTCGTTCTCGGCGGCCACGCCCAGCGCCTCGCCGATGGCGGGCAGGGCGGGCAGCATGGCGTCGATGGCCAGCGCGTTGAGCGCCATCATCATCGCGATCAGGGCGACGAACTCGGGGAAGCCCGGCCCCTTTACGGCGGCGGGAGCGGCGGGGGCGGGGGCGGTCATCGCGACCAGATGCGGGCGGCCACCCGTTGGCGCAACCAGAGGCGCGAAAAAGAACGCGTCGCCGCCGTCGAGCCGGACGTCTTGTGCTAGTCAGGCGCTGACGGAGATGACCATGACCGACTTTCTCATCACCCTGTTCCACAATTCCGCGTGCGGCACGTCGCGCAACGTTCTCGGCATGATCCGCAGCGCGGGCCACGAGCCGGAGGTGGTCGAGTACGCTGCGGCCGGCTGGACCGAAGACCAGCTTCGCGCCCTGTTCGCCGAGGCCGGGCTGACGCCGCGCGAGGCTCTGCGCGGCAAGGAAGCGGCCGTCGCCGCGCCGGAGCTGCTGGAGCCCGACGCCGCCGACGAGGACATCCTAGCCGCCATGGTCCGCCACCCCCTGCTCGTCGAGCGGCCCCTCGTGCGAACCCCCAAAGGCGCCGCCCTGTGCCGCCCGTCGGAACGGGTGTTCGACCTGCTGGACCATCGGCCGGAGCAGTTCGTCAAGGAGGACGGCGAGGTGGTGCGGCCGGTCCGCGCTTGAGCCCGAGCCACATTCCCTTCCTCCGTCCTTCCGGGGCCGCGCAGCGGAAACCGGAATCCAGGAGACCTGGCTCAGGCTGCGACGGCGGCGAAAGGAAGCGCCCGGTCACCTGGGTTCAGGGTTCCGGCCGCGGCTGCGCCGCGCTCTGCCCCGCAAAGACGAAGATGGTCAGTCCTAGTAGGCGAACTCGCGATAGCTTTCGCCGGGCCGCAGCGCCTCCGCCGTGTCCTCGGACACCGGGTTGAAGCGCAGCCAGCGGCGGGCGCGGTCGGGCAGGACGTCGAGCGTCTCGCGCGGCACGCGGATGGCCACCTCGGGCCGGTACAGCCAGCGGCGGCTGTAGCCGATCACCACCATGGGGCGCGGCTCATCGTTGGGGTTCGGCGTGCCGCGGTGGATGTGGCGCACGTCGCGGATCATCACGTCCCCCCGGTTCATCAGCATGGGGATCAGCGGCTCCTCACCGGTCTCGACCCGGCGCAAGCCTTCCTCCTTCGACAGCATGTGGGTGCCGGCGGCCATCTCCATTGGACCGTTGGCCTCGGTCACGTCCACCAGCGGGAAGTTGACCGCGAGCTGGTAGGGCGGCGACTCGGCGCCCGTCTCCGGGAACAGCAGCTGGGTGTCGCGGTGCAGGTCCTGATAGTCCGAACCCTTCATCGGCGTGTCGCTGGCCAGCTGGCACATCACGCCGTCGGCCCCGATCAGCTCCGAGACGATGGCCATGACCACGTCGTTGTCGATGATCCGCGGGTCGGCCCAGATGCCGTGGAACGGCAGGGTGACGTAGTAGCGGGCGGAGCCCCGGTTCGGATCGCCACCCTCCAGCGCGATCGCCTGCCGCAGCAGCGGCTGAAAGGCCGCGTTCCAGGCGTCGATGGTCTCGACCGGGAAGAGACCGCGGACAACGGTGGCGCTGGTCTCGCGCACCTCGTCGGCGTGGGCCTTGATCTGTTCGGGCGTCATATGGTGAAGCTCGTGGGAAAACAGCAGGATAACCCCGCTTTGTCCGCCGCCAAAGCGTAGCCGGAGACGCGCCTCGCTGGACACGCCCCATGCCCTCTGGGACAGTCGAAGATCACTCTGGAGCGCTTCATGGCCCTGTCCCGTCTGCTGCTTTCGACCCTCGCCCTGAGCCTTGCGTCCGCGGTGCTGGGGGCGGGCCCGGTCGCCGCCCAGACGCCCGCTCCGCCCCTGCTGGACCCCGCCGCCATCCGGCGAGACGTCGAGGTCCTGTCGAGCGACGCCTTCTATGGCCGAGGACCGGGCGAGGCCGGCGAGACGGCGACGCTCGACTATCTGGTGGCGCAGTTCAGCGCCGCGGGCCTTCAGCCGGGCGGCGAGAACGGCACATGGTTCCAGGACGTGGCGCTGACCCGCTACCATCGCGAAGGCGCAACCGTGTCGCTGGCGGTGGGCGGCGAGCCCGTTCCGGCGGCGCTGGCGACGGACGTCAGCGTCACCTCGATGCATGTGGGCGAGAACGCGATCACCAATGCGCCGCTCGTTTTCGTCGGCTTCGGCGTCGACGCGCCGGCGCTCGGCTACGACCAGTTCGGCGGCGTCGATCTGACCGGCAAGGTCGCGGTCTTCCTGATGAACGACCCCGACTACGCGTCGGACGAAGGCCCCTTCAACGGACGGAACCGGAGCCCGGCCGGCGGCCTCGGCGCCAAGAAACGGGCCGCCTTCGCCCGGGGCGCGGTCGCCGTGATGCAGATCCACCAGTTCGAGACCGCGAGCTGGCCGTTCCAGCAGATCAGCAACTCCGACCCGGACCACAAATTCGTCCGCGGCCCCGCGCCGGAGCGGGGAACGGACCTGACGGCCACCCTGCGTTGGGAAACGGCTTCGGCCCTGTTCCAGCGCGCCGGGCTCGACCTCGAGGCGTTGGCGTTGAGCGCAAGGACGCCGGCTTTCCAGGCGGTGGAGCTTCCCGGCGCGACGATGAGCGCCGCCTTCACCATCGTCGCGTCCCCCATGGTGACGCGCAACGTCGTCGCCATGCGGCCGGGCACGACCCGCGCCGACGAGACGGTCATCTACGGCGCCCATTGGGACGCCTACGGCATCGGTCCGGCCTATGAGGATGGCGACACCCTGCGGAACGGCGCAGTCGACAACGGCATCGGCACGGCGACCCTGCTTGAGATCGCCCGCGCCTACGCCGCCGCCCCGCCGCCGGAGCGGACGGTGCTGTTCATCGGCTACACCTCCGAGGAGGACGGCCTGCTCGGCGCCTATGAATATGCGCTGCGGCCGCTGCGGCCGCTGGAGACGACCGCCGCGGTGTTCAACCTCGATCCCCATCTGGCCCTGCCGATGACGCGGTCGCTGGAGCTGATCGGGGCGGGCCGCACCGGGCTGGAGGCCGACCTCGCGCGGGTCGCGGCGGTGCGCGGTCTGACGATCGAGCCGGAGCACAATCCGGCTGCCGGCTGGTACGGCCGGTCCGACCATTTCACCTTCGCCGAACAGGGGGTTCCAACGGTCTATTTCCGCGCCGGGAGCGACCTGGTCGAGGGCGGAGCCGAACGCGGCATGGCGATGATCGAGGCCTACAATAGCCGCGACTATCACCAACGCTCGGACGAGTTCGATCCGTCCTGGGACATGGTCGCGGCTGCCCAGGAAGGCACGGTCGCCTATCTCCTCGGGCGCGAGATCGCCGACAGCGGCCGCTGGCCGACCTGGAACGAGGGCGTGCCCTACCGTGCCCTTAGGGACGCCAGCGCGGCGTCGCGATCCGAATGAACGGTGGTGCGGGCGGCCGGGGTCGAACCGGCACTCCTTTCGGAACCGGATTTTGAGTCCGGCGCGTCTACCAATTCCACCACGCCCGCACAGGCCGTTGGGTCTTCCGGCAGGGCGGCTTGGTAGCGTGCGGCGTCGGATCAGGTCAATCGGACTTCATACGCACGAGCGATTGCGGCGCCCCTTGCGTTTCATCGAGGTGTAACGCATCTGGCGGAGATGACCTCCTCGCTTCCCGACCTCGCCATCGTCTATGAGCATCCGCAGTGGTTCGAGCCGCTGTTCGCGGCGCTGGGCCGACGCGGGGTGTCGTATGTGAAGACCCCTCTGGCCGGCCATGTCTTCGATCCCGCCGGGTCCCCGGCCCCAGCGCGGGTGGTGTTCAGCCGCGTGGCGATGTCGTCGTTCCTGCGCGAACCCGAGCATCCGATCTTCTACGCCCAAAGCCTGTTCGAGCACTGGGAAGGGCAGGGGACGCGGGTGATCAACGCCTCGGCCCTGCCCATCGACACTTCCAAGGCCCGGCAGCTCAGCCTGATCGCGCGGCTGGGCTATAAGGGGCCCGAGACGCGGGCCGCGCACCGTCAGGCGGACCTGCACAAGGCGGCCGAGGGCCTGCGCTTCCCCGTTCTGGTCAAGGCCGACATCGGCGGCTCGGGTTCGGGCATCGTCCGCTACGACACGCCGGAAGAACTGGCGGAGGCGGCACAGGCGGGGACCGCGCCGGCGGGGATCAACGGGATTTCTCTGGTGCAGGAGTACGCGCCGCGCGAGGGCGGGCGGATCATTCGGGTGGAGACGCTGGCGGGCCGGTATCTCTATGCGCTGGACGTCGAAAGCGCCGGTGACGCCTTCGATCTGTGTCCGGCCGACGTCTGCCTGATCGGCCCGGGATCGGCTGTCATGGGCATGACGCGGTTCGAGCCACCGGCCGAAATCATCGCCGCGGTAGAGGCCATCGTCGCGGCCGGGCAGGTCGAGATCGGCTCCGTCGAATATCTGATCGACGAACGTGACGGCACGGTGCGGTTCTACGACATCAACGCCCTGTCCAACTTCGTGGCGAAGCCGCTTGAGGTGCTGGGCTTCGATCCGCACGACAACCTGGTCGACTGGCTGGTCGGCGTCGTCGACGAAGAGAAGGCGAAGCACGCCAAGGGAGCGAACACATGAGGTACGGCTACTGGGCCCCGGTGTTCGGCGGCTGGTTGAGGAACGTCGACGACGAGCGCGAGGCGTCGTGGGAGAACCTGTCGCGGCTGGTCACGCGGTCGGAAGAGATCGGCTGGGACCTGACCCTGATCGCCGAACTGAACCTGAACGACATCAAGGGGATTGAGGCGCCCGCGCTGGACGCCTGGTCCAGCGCGGCGGCGCTGGCCGCGGTGACGAAGACCATCGAGCTGATGGTCGCGGTGCGGCCGAACTTCCATCAGCCGGCGCTGTTCGCCAAGGCGGCGGCGAACATCGACCGCATCTCCAATGGGCGGCTGGCGCTGAACGTCGTCTCGTCGTGGTGGGCCAAGGAGGCCGAAAGCTATGGCTTGCAGTTCGACCAGCACGACGACCGCTACGCCCGCACCACCGAATGGCTGCAGGTCGTCGACCGGTTGTGGACGCAGAAGCGAACGGATTTCGACGGCCGGTACTACACGCTGAAGGACGCCATCGTGGAGCCGAAGCCGACCTCGACCCCGGCGCGGCCCCGACCGGTGATCTACGCAGGCGGAGAGTCCGAGGCCGCCAAGACGCTGATCGCGCGCCACTGCGACGCCTATGTCATGCATGGCGACGAGCCGGAGCATATCGCCGCCAAGGTCGCCGACATGAAGGCGCGGCGAGAGAGTTTCGGCCTGCCGCCCATGTCCTTCGGCATGGCCGGCTATGCGGTGGTGCGTGACAGCCAGGCCGAGGCCGACCGCGAGCTGGAGCGGATCACCACCATCCCCGGACTGGCCGAAGGCAAGCCGCCGCCGGGGTTCGCCAATTTCGACCAATGGCTGTCAGGCACGGAACTCGAGCGCGAGCTGAAGATCCGCGAGTACAGCGTCTCCAACCGCGGCTTGCGCCCCGGCTTCGTCGGCACGCCCGAGCGGATCGCCGAGCGCATCGAGGCGTTCGAGGCGGCGGGGCTGGACCTGCTGCTGCTTCAGATGTCGCCACAGGAAGAAGAGATGGAGCGTTTCGCCGCGCAGGTTATCCGCCGGTAGAGCGGCGGGCTTCCCGCTCGCCCGCCGGTAGAGCGGCGGGCTTCCCGCTCGCGGCGCTCGGCCTCCCGGTTGTCCCGTCTGCGCTGGCGGTCCTCGGGCCGCTCGTAGCCCTGCACGACGAATGCGGTCTTGTAGGCGATCCGTCCGGTCGGTACGGGAGCCGAGGGATCGGCCAGGTTCCTCAGCCGCGCGCGACGGGCGGCGGTCAGCGCGGCCTCGCCGAAGCGGCCCTCACGCGGATGTTCGGATTCGATCTCGCAGGCCCTCAGCGTGCCGTCGGGATTGCTTATGCACGTCACCACGGCGAAGCCGCGCGCATAGGTGGTTCTCGGAAAGCGTGCCGCCGGGCGGGCAAGCCAGCCGAGGTTCGGCGGCACGCCGTCTTCCTCAAGCGCATCCAGCTCCGCGTCGCGAGGATCGACCAGCGGGCGCTCGCAGGTCGTCAGCGTCTGGTCGATCGAGCCCGACGAGGCGGGCAGTTGGACGTCGTACATCAGGTTGCGCCCATCGGCGGCCGCGTTGGGCACCAGCACCCGGAAGCGCCCGCCTTCGCGCAGCTTGCGAGCAAACGGCGCGGGCAGTTCGGCGACCGCCACCGTGTCCTCCGTCGCAACCGTCCAGCGGGTTTCGTGAAGCGGCTCGTCGCCGAAGGCGATCTTCAGCGGGCGCGACGCCGCCTCGCCGGCGGGCGGCAGGCCGGCGATGACAGCCTCAAAGCCGCCGTCGGCGCAGCGGGTGGCTATCGCGAGGCCGTTGTTGAACTGCACATGCGCCACCATCAGCCGGGTCCGCGCGTTATTGGTCAGGTCCCAGTCGGCGGCGGCGTCCTGCGCCAAGGCCGGGACGGCGATCACGCAGGCGAGCAGGGCGGAAAGCGAAGGCTTCATGGGCAATCCTGACGAGACGGGCGTCAACTTTGCCGAAGGTCCAGTCTTGAGGTCAACCGCGAAGGCGCGCTGGCGACCAACAGCAACGGCGCCCGAAGCGTGTCCAGTGACGGCCTAGGATACGCGGAACCGCACGGTGAAGATGATGACCTCGCCGGGCGCCGGACCGCCCTCGGTTGGTTCTGACAGCCTCGCGCTGGCGCTCGAACGCAGTGCGGCCCTGCCAAACCCGGCACGTCGGTCGCTCTCATGCTCGATCGTGCAGTCCGCCAGCCGCCCTTGTGGGGCGACCACGCAGCCTAAAACGACAAAGCCGCTCTCGATCCCCGCGCTGGCGGCCGCCTGCGGGAATTCGGGCCTCAAGAGGCTCCGCCAAAGGCTGGGGGGATAGGTCCGAGGCTGCACCCAGCGTGGAAGGCTGTCCCGCGCCTCATCAACTGGCGTGTCGCAGGCGTTGAGGACCTGCTCCACCGCCGCAGAGCCGGAGGGAAGTTCGAACTGGTACCGACGAAGCGCGCTGTCGTCGCCCGGCTCTACAGCCACAGCGACTTCCAGCCGGCCTTGCCGGCGGAGCTCCCGAGCCGTGCGGGCCGGCGTCGTGCTGAAGATCGTCCCGCCGTTGTTCAGCCAGTGCGCCGGCTCCGCCTTCGCGTCGCCGCGTCCGAGTTCCAGATAGCGGCTGACGCCCTCACGGGCCGGCAATCCCGCGATCATGACATCGAGCGTCCCGGCGGAGCAGCGCACGGCTATGGTCTGCCCACTGGAAAACGCACTGGAGGCTAGCGTCACCCGCCGCGCCGCGTCGACCGTCAGGTCCCAGTCGTCCAACGCCTGTTGCGCTAGCAGGGGGGACGCCGCCATGAGGCTGACGAGGCCGGAAAAGCGCGTCTGAGGCCTCAAACCGCCTCGACCGTCTGCTCGATCGCACCGAAGATCGAGTGGTGTTTCTCGTCCAACATCTCGATGCGGACCGTGTCGCCGGGCTTGAGGAAGGGCGTCTCGGCCTTGCCACGCAGGATGGTCTCGACGGTCCGCACCTCGGCGATGCAGGAATAGCCGAGGCCGCCTTCGCTGACCGGCTTGCCGGGGCCGCCGGCGGCGTCGCGGTTCGACACCGTGCCCGAGCCGATGATGGTGCCGGCGCAGAGGCTGCGGGTCTTGGCCAGATGCGCGATCAGCGTCCCGAAGTCGAAGGTCATGTCGACCCCGGCGTCGGCCTTGCCGAAGTCGGCGCCGTTCAACTGCACGCTCAGCTCGCCCTTGAGCTTGCCGTCGGCCCAGCGGTCCCCGAGCGCGTCCGGCGTGACGAACACCGGCGACAGGGCCGAGGCGGGCTTGGACTGGACGAAGCCGAAGCCCTTGGCCAGTTCGGCCGGGATCAGGTTCCGCAGGCTCACATCGTTGACCAGCCCGACCAGCCGGACGTGCGACAGCGCCTCCTCGCGCGACACGCCCTGCGGCACGTCGCCGGTGACGACCACGACCTCGGCCTCGAGGTCGCAGCCCCAGCTTTCATCGGCAAGCGGGATCGCGTCGCGGGGGGCGAGAAAGCCGTCCGAGCCGCCCTGATACATCAGCGGATCGGTCCAGAAGCTTTCCGGCATCTCGGCGTTGCGGGCCTGACGCACCAGGGCGACGTGGTTCACATAGGCCGAGCCGTCGGCCCACTGATAGGCGCGCGGCAGGGGCGCGGCCGCCTCGCGCTCGTGGAAGCGCCCGCGGGGCACGCCGCCGTGCTCCAGGCTCTCGGCCAGCGCCGTCAGGTCGGGCTCCAGCCGCTCCCAGTCGTCGAGCGCGGCCTGCAGCGTCGGCGCGATCAGGAAGGCGTCGGTGAACCAGTGCAGGTCGCTGGACACCAGAACGAGGCGGCCGTCGCGGCCATGCTTGAGGGAGGCGAGTTTCATGTCGTCAGGCTTAGGGGGTTTCTTCGCGGCTGGAAACGGGGGCTCGCCATCCTCGTCTTTCCGGGGCCGCGCAGCGGAACCCGGAACCCAGGAGACTGACCCCGCCCATGGAGGCGAGCCGGCGCCGCACCCGGACCCCTGGGTTCCGGGTTCCAGCCCAGCTACGCCGGTCCGGCCCCGGAAGGACGGAAGGGGACAGCGCGGCGTCTAACGCGGCGGCGTGATCAGCGCCTTCGCCTCCGCGCCCGTCCGGGCGCCGAGCTCGCGGACTTCGACCTCGACCGCGATCGAGCCTTCCGGCGCATGGGACCAGAGGTAGCGGCGCTCGATCTCGACCTCGCGGCCGGAAGGAGCGAAGCCGGTGAAGCTGTCGCCCCAAGGCGTGACCTTTTTCATGTCCGGCCACGGCAGGGCGCAGGCGGCGTCGAGCTCCTCGATGGCCATGGCGGACAGCTCGTCGTCGCTCACAGCCACCGGCGCACCTTCTGGCGATAGGCTTCGTAGTTCGCGCCGAACCGCGCGGCCAGGTAGCGCTCCTCGCGCTGGATGACGAAGCGGTCGACCACGGCGATGCAGGGCAGCAGCATCAGCAGGGCGACCCAGCTGTCCATGGCGATGGCGAGCCCGAGGTAGGTGACGGCGAAGCCGAGATAGATCGGGTTGCGGCTGAGGCGGTATGGCCCCTCGACGATCAGGGCCGTGGACGGCTTCCACGGTTCGACCGCCGTGCCGCGCCGCCGGAACAGCCCGGCCGCCATGCCGTCGAACAGCAGGCCGCCGACGATCAGGGTCAGCGCCACGGCGCGCCGCGCCTCGACCGTGAGGCCGAAACCGGCGGCCAGCCAGCCGAACCCCGCCTCGACCGCTCCGGGGTGGCCGCCCAGTCGGGCCAAGCCCCAGCCGAGGAACAGGAAGCCGAGGTAGATCAGCGGCGGCGGAGCGATGACACCGGGGATGTCGCGAGTCTGGCTCACGGACGGAGGTCTTCATCGCCGTAGATGGCGACGGCCGCGGGCCTGCTCGCGGAAACCGCCCCGCGGTACATGCCGGAGGTCGTCATGGCGAAGGCCGGACCGCCCTGCGCGTCCATCACGATAACGCCGCCGGAGCCGCCGAGCGACAGGGCGTCGTCCACCTCGGCCTGTCCGGCGACCTGAGCCGTCGAGCCCGCCGCGATGCGGGAGCAGATGTCGCGCGCGACCGAGGCGCGGATGTAATACTCGCCGTCGCCGGTCGCCGAGACGGCGCAGCCGTCGCGGTTGGAGGCGTAGGTTCCGGCGCCGAGCACCGGCACGTCCCCGACCCGGCCCCACCGCTTGGCGGTCATGCCGCCGGTCGAGGTGCCGGCGGCGAGGCGACCCTGGCTGTCCAGCGCCACCGCGCCGACGGTGCCGAACTTGCGCTCGTTCAGGGGTGGCTGCTGCAGATCGTTGGCCGCCTGAGGTCGGGGCGCGCCCGCCGGACGTTGCGGCACGGGCAGGTTCTGCGCCTGCAGGGCCCGCTCCAGCCCCTGCCAACGCCGCTCGGTGAAGAACCACGAGGGGTCGACCTGCTCAAGCCCCACCGACGCGGCGAAACTGTCCGCGCCCTCGCCGATCAGCATGACGTGCGGCGACCGTTCCATCACCGCGCGGGCCGCAGCGATCGGGTGCCGCGTCCGCGTCAGGCCGGCGACGGCGCCGGCGGTCAGGTCCGAGCCGTTCATGACCGCCGCGTCCAGTTCGTTGCGGCCGGCGGCGGTGAAGACCGCGCCGCGCCCGGCGTTGAACAGGGGGTCGTCCTCCATGATCTCGATCGCCGCCTGCACGGCGTCGAGCGCCGGACCGCCGGCGGCCAGCACGGCGGCGCCCGCGTCCAGCGCGCGCTTCAGGGCGGCGCGATAGGCGGCGTCCTGTTCGGCGCTCAGGTTCTCGCGCTCGATCACGCCCGCGCCGCCGTGGATGGCGAAGGACCAGCCCGGCGCATCCTGCGCGGCGGCGGGCGCGGCTCCGAACGCCAGGGCGAAGGCGGAGGCGAGGGCGGCGGAGGCGAGTCGGGCGAGCGTCATGGCGGACCTTTTCATGATGGCTCCAGCCTCGGCCAGACGGGCCCTCAACTCAAGGGGCCGCCGCAGCAGGGACAGCCGTCGCCTTCGACCCCGAAGAGCGCGCGGAGCCGATCGGGAATCAGGGCCGTGGCCGGTTGTTCCAGCCCGGGCGCGGTTCCACCCAGCGTCAGCACCCGATGGGACCGGGCGGCGAAGGGCAGGTGATGGGTGGAGGCGATGACGATCCGCCCCTCGTCGGCCAGCGTCCGCACCGCCGCCTCGACGGCCAGCCCATGGGCGGGGTCGAGGAGGGCCAGCGGTTCGTCGAGCAGGCACAGGGGCGCGTCCTGCAGGAACAGGCGGGCGATCAGCACCAGCTGCTGCTGGCCGCTGGACAGGCGGTCGAAGGGCCGGTCGGCGAGGTCGGCGGCGCCGAGACGGTCGAGGGCGGCGTGGGCCGCCTGCAAGTCTTCCGGAGAGAGGCCGGGCGACCACGGCCTTCGATTGGCCCGGGCCAGCGAGGTCAGGTGCAGGGCCGAGAAACCGGCCTGGACCGCGCCGGGCGGCGGCAGGTAGGCGGCGGCGGGCGCCGACATCGTACCTGATATCGGCGGCAGCAGGCCCCCGAGCGTCTTCAGCAGCGTCGTCTTGCCGGACCCGTTGGGCCCGATCAGGGCCACCACTTCGCCGGGCCTCACCGTCAGGTCGAGCGGCGGCAGGCGGAAGCCGGCCCGTCGCCCGGCGACCAGACCCTCGAGCCGCACCGCCGTCATGCACGCCTCGAGGTGAGGACGAACAGGATCAGGAAGGCCGGCGCGCCGATCGCGGCGGACAGCAGGCCGACAGGAATTTCCGCCGGGCCGAAGGCGGTCGCCAGCCGGTCGATCAGCAGGGCGAATAGGGCGCCGAGAGCCATCGAGGCGGGGATCAGGTCCTGGGCCCGCTCGCCGACGATCCGCCGGGCGGCGTGGGGGGCCAGCAGGCCGATCCAGCCCACTACCCCCGCGACGGCCACGGCGGCGGAGGTGATCAAGGCCGCCGCCGCCAGGGCGACCAGCCGCAGCGGCCGCGCCGGGAGCCCCAGCGACCGGGCCTGCTCGTCTCCCA
Source organism: Brevundimonas sp. (assembly GCF_036399195.1). Classification (GTDB taxonomy): domain Bacteria; phylum Pseudomonadota; class Alphaproteobacteria; order Caulobacterales; family Caulobacteraceae; genus Brevundimonas. The sequence continues at coordinate 12,943 of NZ_DASWNO010000055.1, read as the reverse complement.
AGGACAGGCCGTCTAGGCGGAAGCCGAGCCACAGCAGGATGGCCGTCCCCATGGCCACCGGGGCCACCGCGAACAACGCCTCCGACAGCGTCGCCCGGGTGAAGGAGCCAAGCAGCCAGTAGGTGATCGACGGCAGCTGCGAATAGGGCTCGGCGGCGGTCACGACGAGGCCCAGGCCGGCTGAGGCGAGGGCTCCCGCCACCACGCCGCAGAGGATCAGCGCCAGCCGCCCGTCGCCGCTTCGAGCCAGGGCGGCGCAGCCGATCGCCAGCGCCCCGGCGGCCAGTCCTCCGGCGAAGGCGGCGGTCTGGATCAGGGCCGCGCCCGCGCCCAGCAGCAGGGCCAGAGCCGCGCCGAAGCCGGCGCCCGACGACACGCCCAGCAGGTCGGGCGACGCCAGCGGGTTGCGGAACAGGATCTGGAACGCCGCCCCGGCGCCGGCCAAGGCCGCGCCGCAGGTCAGGGCCGCCAGCAGCCGGGGCCCGCGCAGCGACAGCGCCAGCTCAGCCCGCGCCGTTCCTTCGGTGAACAGGGCCGACAGCAGCTCGTTCGGCGGGGCCGCCAGAGGTCCCGTCCCCAGGGCCCCGAAGGCCCCGGCCAGCACGAGCAGGGCGAGCGCCAGGCGCCACAGGACGGCTCCGCGACGGCTCACTCGAGCCACCGCGGCTTCGCCGTCGCGGGCGGGTCGGCGCCGTAGAGCCCCAGGCTCAGCTCGGACAGCACGGCGGCCGAGCCGCCGGGGTCGGCGAGCCAGGCGCAGCCCAGCAGCCGGTTCAGCGACGGCGGTCGGTCGATCCAGCCGAACGGAACATCGGGCAACAGCAGGATGCGCCGCCGTCCGCCTCCGGGTCGGACGCGCCACGACGGCGACGCCGCGGCGGTGCGGGCGAAGGTGCGATCGAGGGTGACCAGCACCTCGGGGTCCCAGCTCGCCGCCTGCTCGCGCGTGACCCGCCCGATGTCGCGCGAGCCGACCGCCACATTGGTCCAGCCGGCGCCCTCCAGCACCTCAGTGGCGAGGGCGCCGCCGAACGCAGTCTCAAGGCCGTCCGCGCCCCGCGCATAGTAGAAGGAGGGTCCCGCCGGCGCCGCGCGCCAACGGTCCAGAACATCATCGGCCGCCGTCGCCAGCGCCGCGGCTCTCGCGCCTGCACCGAGCAGGGCCGACGCTTCGCGGACGGCCTCCGGCATGTTGGCCAGCGACCCGTCGATCAGCCGCCACTCAAGCCGGAGGCGGCGTCCCAGCCGATCGGCGAGCGCGCGGTTTTCGGGCGCGGTGTCCCCGTAGTCGATCACCATCCGGGCGCCCACCCCCGCCAGCGCCTCCAGGTGGGCGGGCCGTCCTCCGCCCGCGAGGGCGCCGAGCTCGGGCAGGTCGCCCGCGCCGGGGCCGAGCCCGGTCAGCGCCTCCGGCCCCGGCTTGCGCGGCCACCCCGCCAGCCGTTCACGCGCGACGGCCCAGATCAGCAGGGCGGCGGGTTGCCCTGCCGCCAGCACGTCGCCGGGTTCGCCCCTCGCCGGAGCCGAGCAGGCGGACAGCGCAAGCCCTGCGCCGATCCCCGTCAACGCCGCCCGTCGTGTCGTGCCCATCAAGTCAGTCGCGCCCCGCATCACGGCCATCCTGACGCAGCCCCGGTCGTGACGCCATCGAACGAATTTACCCTTGTCTCTTGTCCGGTCTTGCGCGCCGTGCTGCTTATGCGCCTTCGCGCATCAGGTGGGGCGCAGCAACAAGGGAGTGAGCCGTTGAACACGACGGTCGCAGGGAGCGCGCAGGATTTGCGCATCGGGCTTGACGCCCGACGAGCCGCGGGGGGCCGCGCATGAACATCGTCATTCTCCTGGGTCTGATCATCACCCTCGCCACCGGCGTCCCGGTGCTGATGCAGATACTCAAGAATCACCCGCGCGGACTGATCATCCTGTTCTTCGCCGAGATGTGGGAGCGCTTCTCCTACTACGGCATGCGCGGGATCCTGATCTTCTACCTGACCCAGCATTTCCTGTTCGACGACGCCACGGCGGCCTCGACCTACGGCTCCTACACCTCGCTGGTGTACCTGCTGCCGCTGGTCGGCGGCATCCTCGCGGACCGCTACATCGGCACCCGCAAGGCCATCGCCTTCGGCGCCCTGCTGCTGGTCGCGGGCCACAGCCTGATGGCCTATGAGGGGCGTCCGGCGACCGAGACCCTGACCTACGGCGGCGCCCAGTACGAAGTCGTCAGCGAAGGCCGCGGCGCCGACCGCGACGTCGGCATCATGGTCGACGGCCAGCGCTACGCCTTCACCGCGGCCGAGAGCGGCGGCCTGCAGCTGACCGGTCTGCCTGCGACCGCCAGCCTGCCCCCCGTCATGGAGCCGGGCACCTACGCCATGACGGCGACGCGCGACACCAGCGGGGTGAACAGCTTCTATCTCGCCCTCTCGCTGATCATCATGGGCGTCGGCTTCCTGAAGCCGAACATCTCGACCATCGTCGGACAACTCTACCCGCAGGGCGACCCGCGGCGGGATTCCGGCTTCACCCTCTACTATTACGGCATCAACCTCGGCGCCTTCTGGGCGGCGGTTCTGTGCGGCTATCTCGGCCAGACCGTCGGCTGGTGGGCCGGCTTCGGCCTGGCGGGCGTCGGCATGGCGCTCGGCTTCGTGGTCTTCGTACTCGGCAAGCCGCTGCTTCAGGGCAATGGGGAGCCGCCCAATCCGGCGCTGCTGAAACAGCCCCTGCTCGGCCCGGTGAACCGCGAATGGCTGATCTACATCCTCGCCATCCTCGGCGTCGGCGTGGTGTGGTTCATGGTCCAGCGCAACGCCCTGGTCGGCTCGGTGCTGGCTGTTTCCACCCTGCTGTCGCTGGCCTTCATCGTCTGGATCATCGCCAAGGTCTGCAAGACCATGGCCGAGCGCCAGCGCATGATGCTGGCCGTGGTGCTGATCTTCGGCGCGGTGGTCTTCTTCACCCTGTTCGAACAGGCCGGCACCTCGCTGAACCTGTTCGCCGACCGCAACGTGGACCTGACCATCGCCCCCACGGCCATGCAGTTCCTCGGCATCACCGTCGGCACGCCGGCCCAACTGGCGGCCGCGGGCATCACGCCCTCGGGCTTCTGGATCGACGCGACCATCACGGCCGCGCAGGTGCAGTCGTTCAACGCCGGCTTCATCCTCATCTTCGCCCCGATCTTCGCGGCGCTGTGGGCGTGGCTGGCCAGCCGCAAGATGGACCCGAACCCGACGATGAAGTTCGGTCTTGGCCTCGTGCAGGTCGGCCTCGGCTTCCTCGTGGTGGTCTGGGCCGCCGGCTCCGGCATGGTCAGCGAGGCCTTCCAGATGCCGCTAATCATCCTGGCGCTGCTGTACATGCTGCACACCACCGGCGAGCTGTTCCTCTCGCCCGTGGGCCTGTCGGAAATCACCAAGCTGTCGCTGCCCTCCGTGGTCAGCTTCATGATGGCGGTGTGGTTCCTGGCCAGCTCGATCGCCCAGTTCGTCGGCGGCAAGATCGCCGGCCTGATGGGCACCGAAACCGTGGGCGGTCAGGTGCTGGACCCGCAAGGGGCCCTCGCCACGTCGCTGGACGGCTTCGGCAAACTCGGCTGGTGGGGCGTCGGCATCGGCGTGGCCTTCATCCTGATCAGCTTCGTGATCAAGGGCTGGTCGCACGGCGCCAACGACGCGGACAACCACCCGGGACCGACGGTCACGGACCGCGGGCAGGAAGACGGCAACGTCGCCCGGCCGCACACCAGCACCCCGGGCTGATCGTCCGGCGCTGAAATGGAAAGGGCGGAGCCTCGCGGCTCCGCCCTTTTTCTTTTGGGCCGCCGACCGGGCGGCCTAGAGCGTCTTCCTGACCTGCACGAACAACCACGGGCTCATCCGGGTGCGCCGCACCTCGCGGAAGGCCAGCGGCGCCGTGTTCCGCGGGCCGGTGTAGATCTCCCGTTCATAGCCGAGCTGCCGGTCGGTGGCGTTGCCCAGATCGACCCGCACGGTCAGATCGCCGCGAGGCTTCCACTGGCCGTAGAGCGTCACGAACGGCTCCGCGTAGTTGCGGCGGATTTCGCGGACGCGGAAGGCCGTGCCCTTGTCGACGTTGCAGCCATGGTCGAAGCCGTACGACCAGCGGCCGCCCATGAGGTCGTGGTTGAAGCTCACGCCGCAGCCGAAGGCCTGATTGCCCTGGAAGCGGCGCTCCTCGCCGGTGACAGGGTCGACGACCGAGGTGCGCGCCCAGCTGCCCCGGGCCTGCAGACGGGCATTGGGGACGCCGAGGCGGTCCATCGGCAGGGTCAGCCTGACCTGGAAGAAGTCCGATGTTCCGTCGCCGATGTTTCCGACGCCGTCGAAGCCGCCGGCGAGCGGGATGACATCGACCACGTCCTCGATCTCGGCGTGGCTGTATGTCAGGTCGAGGACGCCCTCTTCCCAGAAGCGGCGTTCGTAGATGGCCTCGACCACCGTGGCGCGGCTCGGCTCCAGATCCGGGTTGCCGCCCTCGACCTGTCCGATGTCGATGTCGGCGGAGGCGACGAAATCCCCGAAGTCGAGCTGGCCGACCTCTCGCTCGGCGCGCAAGCGGAACTGGTGCCCCGCCCATGGGGTCCATGTCGCCTGAACCCGGGGCTTGGGGAACACGAAGGATTTGGAGTTGTCGCTGTCGCCTGACTGGCTGATCCGCGAAACCTCCACCCGGACCCCGGCCTCGAGCGTGAACTTCGGGCTGGCGCGCCATGTGGTCTGGCCGAACACCTCGCCCCGCATCTCCTCCACCCGAACCGACGCTGAGGGCAGGGGAATGGGCACGCCGTTCTCCTCATAGGCGGTCGCGCTGTCGAGGAAGTTGAAGGCCGCCTCGCCGCCGGTCTCGACCGCGAACCGGTCGTCGGGCCGGTAGCGCAGGGTCGCCCGAGCGATCGACTCGCCTGAGGTGGAGTCCGACGAAAAGATCGAACCACCCCCCGCGCCGGTCGAGACGCCCGTGTAGTCGTTGGTGGCGTAGCGCTGCAGGCCGGTCAGTTCGAGGCCGGTGCGGGGGCCGAGATCACGGCTCCAGTTGACGCCCAATTCACCGTTGATGGAGTCGGACTCCTCGTCGTTGAAGCTGTCGGACCCGGCGCCGGAGCGGATCAGCAGATCCTGCGAGTTCTCGTTGCCGAACCAGCCCAGCAGCCCGTTGACGCGCAGCAGGCCGCCGGCGACCCGGCGCTGGACGGCCGCCGTGCCGCGGACGTTGCGGATGCGATCCCACCGGACCAGGTCGGCGTCCTGGATCAGGTTCCCGGCGGGATCATAACGCCTGCGGAAGCCGTCGCCGGTGCCGTCCGTACGGTCGGTCGTGGCGCTGATGGAGCCTTCGATCCGGTTGTCGCCCTCGCGCCGCGAATACCGCGCCGAGATCAGCGGGCCGATATAGCCGTCGGGGTAGAAGTAGGCGTTGGCTTCCAGCACCCGCTCGGTCACGACCGTGCGCACCAGAATGACGTTCGCGACGACCGACTGTCCCTGCATGTCGATACCCGGCGCGCCGCCGCGGATGAGCTCGATCCGCGCCACGCCCGCCGCCGAGATGCGGCGCAGGATCTGGTCGAGGCTGTCGCTTTTGGTCGAAGGCCGCTGACCGTCGATCAGGACATTGCCCGCGGTTCCGGCCAGCCCGCGCGTGCCGCTGTCGCCGGAGTTCAGCCCGAAACCGGGCAGGCGGGCGATCATGTCCAGCGCGGTGTCGGGACGGGCGTCGGCGAAGAAGGCTGGTTCGTAGACCAGGACTCCCTGCTGGGCCTGCGCCGCGTCCGGGGCTGTCTGCCCGAATGTCGGTCCCGCCAGGAGCGAGATGGCCGCGGCGCTGAGCCAAAGGGTCTTGTTCATAGGCTTGGCTTCTCAAAGGGGCGGGAGCGTCCGGCCGGCTTGGTCAAAAGGTCTTGCGAAGTTGCAGCGACCAGAAGGTGCGGGGATTGACCTCGCGGGTCTCGACGTAGGCGACCGGCCGCGTGATCCGGTCGGCGAACTGGGTCCGGGTCTGCACGAATTCGTCCCAGTCGGTCATCTGCGCCCGCAGCGACAGCGTCGCCGTCGGCTTGTATTCGATGAAGGCCTGGAAGTAGTCGCCGCCCGCGCGCCAGAAGTTCGTGAAGTCGGGGTTGTAGGTGGGATTGCCCAAGCGGGTGAGCACGTTGACGCCCCACTGGATGTTCCAACTGGCGATGTCCTGGCTGACGCCGACGTTGGGCTGGCTCTTCCTCAGGTTCGAGACGCTTCGGACCTGGAGCGAGGTCGGATCGGTCACCTCGGTGTGGTTCCAGTCGTTCCGGAAGGTGAATCGCCCGCCGGTGAAGCCGAACCGATCCGCCGGCACCACAATGTTCAGCGACACCCGGTCGAGCGTGCCGTCGCCGATGTTGCCGACGGCCGACAGGCCGTTCTTCAGCGGGATCACGTCGATGAAGTTGCTGACCTCGTCGTGCCGGTAGCCGATGCTGAAGATCCCCTCGCCCCAGAACCGACGCTCATAGATGGCCTCTGCGATCCAGCGGGATTCCGGTTCGAGGTTCACGTTGCCGCCGAACAGGGTCTCGCCGGCGAGGTCGGATGAGGCGGCGAAGTCGCCGAAGTTCAACTGACCCACCTCGCGCTCCACCCGGAAGCGCAGCTGATGACTGGGGATGGGGGTCCAGGTCGCCTGCAGCCGCGGCTTGACGAAGTAGAAGCTCTTCTCCTGGCTGGCGTCGCCGGACTGGCTGATGGTCGACCCCTCGACACGCAGGCCACCCTCCAGGGTCAGATCGCTGCGCAGTCTCCAGGTGCCGCGGCCGAACAGCTGCCCCCGCGTCTCCTCGACCTTCACCGAGGCGGACGGCAGCGCGACGGGAGCGCCGTCGACGGTGAAGCTCTGGTTGGTCTCCAACATGTTGTAGGCGAGCTCGCCGCCCGTTTCGATCGTCGTGGAGGCCGAGCGTTCCCAGCGGGTCAGCCCTCGCAGGATCGTCTCGGAGGATGTTCCCTCGGCGGCGAACACCTGGTCGGCGGTCGGAACGCCGCCGACCTGCCCGCTGCTCGACGAAGTGTTGTCGAAATCGGAGCCGGTATGGATGAACCGGCCCTCCATGGTCAGGTCGTCCGCCAGGGGCCGGGTGAAAACGGCGCCGAGTTCCCGGCTCTTCGATTCGTTGACGGATTCGCTGTATCGCAGCGTGCCGGGAGCCGTCTGCTCGGTGATGTTGTGGAAGTCGTTGACCCCGACGCGCGCCGTAAGATCGACCTTGCCTCCGAAGACAGGCGAGGCGAAGTTTCCGCGGATGCCGGTGCCGCCGCCATACGCCTCGGTCCGGAGCGCCTCGTCCCGCAGCACCGTACCGTTCGGCGCGACCCTCAGAACCCGCCCGACGCCGCTGCCGTCGCTAAAGCTGATGCCGTCGCTGATGGTTACGCCCCAGGTCCGCTCGCCGGAACTGGCCGAGAACTGGTAGCTGCCGCTGAACAGATCACGGCCACCGTTAACGAGGTTGGCGTTAAGCTGGAGGATGGACTGGGTGGTGCTCTCGACGGTGGTGATCACGTTCACCACGACGGAATAGCCCTGCATGTCGATGCCGGGCGCCCCGCCGCGGATCACTTCGATCCGCTGCACCCGCGAGGCCAGCGTGCGCGAAAGCACCGACGATCCGGTGTCGTTCTTGGAGGCCGGGCGCGAGCCGTTGATCAGGATATTGCCCACCGACCCTTCGAAGCCGCGGCTGCCGTCGCCGTCCTGGACGCTGAAGCCGGGGACGCGGTTCACCATCTCCAGCGCCGTGTTCGGTCTCTGGTCGGCGAAGAAGGCGGGTTCGAAGACAAGCACGCCCTGCTGCGTTGCGTCCGCCGTGGGCGCCGTCGCCGCGGGCCCGGTAGGAACCGGGGTCTGGGCCGCGCTCGGCGACGGGGCGGTCTGGGCAGCCGCGCCGGAAGCGATCGCGCAGGCGGCTGCGCCGGCCATCAAACCAAGTCGTGTCATGAATCCTCTCCTCCTCGGCCCGGAACTTGCGGACGGCGACGGAGAGGCTCCAGTTACAAGCTGGACAGGTGGATTAATTCGCGGACAGGGTTGGGGCGCAAGAAAGGCCCGAGTTCGCAACGTCTTAGAATGCTGCTGGTATCTAGCGCGCTGACGCCGCCTGTGGCTCTGGGTCCGCACGTCTGCCGCGCACGGACGCGGCTGGAAGCTGCCCATCCGCCGTGCGGCTTCCCGCGCCCCCATGGCACGCGGCTTCGGCCGAGCGCCCCCGGCATGATTACAGATATGTCACTTCTGTAGCGACGGGGCGCGGTCTCTACTCGCGCCGAAAAGGTCATCGCATGAAACTCATTCCGGTCTGTCTATCCGGCGCGCTGATGGCGTGCTGTCTCCTGTCGGCGGGCGCGCCCCGCGCCCAGACGCCTCCGGCCGAGGATGCCTCCGCGCTGGACGACGTCGTCGTCACGGCCCGTCGCGCCGGGGCCCCCATGTGGACGGTCGAGCGGGGGGACAGCGTCGTCATCCTGATCGGCTCGATTTCAGGCGTGCCGGAGGACTACGACTGGAGGCCCCAGGCGCTCGAGGCGGCGACGCGCGAGTCACAGCGGATCCTGTACCCGATGGAGGCGCGCGCCTCGGCGGCGGACCTGCTGCGCATGATCTGGCGCATCCGCACCATCGCCCGGCTGCCCGCAGGAAAGACGATCGCGGATTATACGCCCCCTGACCTGCTGGTTCGGCTGGAAGCGCTGAAGGCCGGCGAACGGTCGCAGGCCTGGCGCACCGAGAGCCTGGTCGGCCTGAGCTTCGACCTGCTGCGGGAAGCGGGACGCGAGACGCGCGGCAGGGGCGCTCCGGAGGTGGTGCGCGGGGCGGCGCGGACGGCGCGTATTTCCGGCGAGCCGGTCGGGATCGTTCGCGGCGACGAACTGATCGACAACCTGATCACCCTGCCGCCCGAGACCTATCTGCCCTGCGTCGAAGCGGCCACCGCGGCGGCGGAAGCGGGTCCGGCGGGGGCGGCCGCGCGGCTGGATGCGTGGCGGAACCTGCGGGTGCCCGAGGTTCTGGCCAACCCTCTCGATGTCGCGCTGAACCTGTGCTGGCCCAGCGGAGATCCGGAGATCGCGCCGGTTCTGAGGACGGGCTGGGCTGATGCGGCCACCCGGGCGCTGGGCCAGCCGGGGGTCACGCTCGGCGTGGCGCCGTTGCGCATTCTCGCGGAGCCCGGCGGGGTGCTGGATCAACTTCAGGCGCAGGGGCTGAACCCGCGCGGACCGGCGTGGCGGTCCGCGACGACGCCGGGGTCCTAGACCGCCGTCCCGCCTACGGTCAGACCGGCGATCTTCAGGCTGGGCTGGCCGATGCCGACCGGCACGCCCTGGCCGCCCTTGCCGCAGACGCCGACGCCGGGGTCGAAGGCAAAGTCGTCGCCGATCATCTCGACCCGCTGCAGCGCCGTCGCGCCGTCGCCGATCAGGGTTGCCCCGCGCACGGGGGCGGTGATCCGGCCGTCCTCGATCAGATAGGCCTCGGTACACTGGAAGACGAACTTGCCGTTGGTGATGTCGACCTGCCCGCCGCCGAAGTTCGCGGCGTAGAGACCGCGCTTCGTCGACGCGATCATGTCGGCCTGCTTCGCCGATCCGCCTTCCATGAAGGTGTTGGTCATGCGCGGCATCGGCATATGGGCGAACGACTGCCGCCGCCCGTTGCCGGTGGCGTTCGCGCCGAGCTGACGCGCCGACAGCCGGTCATGCATCAAGCCGACCATGATCCCGTCCTCGATCAGCACCGTGCGCGAGGTCGGCGTGCCCTCGTCGTCCACGCTCAACGAGCCGCGCCGTCCGGCGATGGAGCCGTCGTCAACGACGGTTACGCCCGGGGCGGCCACGCGCTTGCCCATCATGCCGCTGAAGACCGAAGAGCCCTTGCGGTGGAAGTCGCCCTCGAAGCCGTGTCCGATGGCCTCGTGCAGCAGCACGCCGGGCCAGCCGGCGCCCAGCACCACGTCCATCTCTCCGGCGGGACAGTCGACGGCGTCGAGGTTGACCAGCGCCTGCCGCAGGGCCTCGTCGACTTGGGCCTTCCAGCGATCCGGCGCGATCCATTCCTCGAAACCGGCCCGCCCGCCGGCTCCGGCCGAGGCGCTTTCCCGGCGTCCGTCCTTCTCGACCGTCACCGAGACGTTGAAGCGCACCAACGGCCTCACGTCCCGCACCAGCCGTCCGTCTCCGCGCAGGATCTCGATCTGGCGACGCTCGCCGACGAGGCTGGCGGAGACCTGAACCACACGCGGATCGCGGGCGCGGGCCCAGGCGTCGATCTCGGACAGCAGGGCGATCTTGTCGGAAAAGGCGGGCGAGGCGAGGGGATCGACCGCGTCATAGAGCTGCTGGTTGGTGGCGCGCGGGGCCTCGGCGGTCGCCCCCGCGTGGCCGGACCGGGCCAGCGCGGCGCTGTCCGCCGCGCGGCGCAGGGCGGGGCCGCTGATCTCGTTGGCGTGCGCGTAGCCGGCGGTCTCCCCGGCGACGACGCGCAGGCCGAAGCCCTCGCTGGCGTCGTAAGCCGCGGACTTCAACCGCCCGTCGTCGAACACAAGCGATTCGCTCTCGGAGCGTTCGAGGAACAGTTCGCCGTCGTCGGCGCCGCCGAGGGCGCCTTGCAGGATCGACAGGGCTTCGTCGGAGCCGACGTCGGCGCTGTCGAGAATGGCGGGGGGCGATACGAGGACGGTCATGGTCCCTAAGTAGGAGCTGACCGCCCCCGCGTCACGGTCTTCTCCGAGGCTCAGTCCTGTTGGACGTCGCCAAAGCCGGAGATTCTCTGGGTCAGTTCCGCCGGCCGCTCTGTCAGGGTGACGTCGCCAGAGCCCGAAACATTGATCTCGGCCTTGCCGGTCGGAGCCACCCGGGCGTCGCCGAAGCCGCTGATATCGATAACCGCGTCCTTGGTCGTCAGGCCGTCGAGATCGGCCTCGCCAGACCCGGAGATGTCCAGCTTGAGAGCATCGGTCTGGCCCGAGGCTTCCACCCCGCCGAAGCCCGACAGAGCGAGTGTCAGCGCGGGCTGATCGTAGCCGACGATTTCGAGGTCGGCCGAGCTGCTGAGCTCGAAGGCGTTGATCGAGGGGGCCGTGACCGTGATCCTCAGGGTGTTGTCCCGCCCAATAACATTCCCGTTCTCGTCGAACCGGCGATTGGAGACGTTGAAGCTGACCATTTTCGAGTCGCCCTCGATGGTGAGGCGGTCACCGACGAGGCGAACCCGGTCCACCATCGTCTTCGGGCCGGTGACGCGGACGCCGGCCTCGGCGCCCTGGACATAGGTCACCTCGCCCGGGACATCGATCTCCAGCCGTTCGCCGCCGGTCCAGGCGATATTCCGGGTCACCGCGGGACCCCTGTCGCCGCGGCCGAAGTCAACGGTGTGGTTCTCGCCGTCGTCGTCCATGAAGGTCCATGTCCAGCCGTGGCGGGCCAGGTCGTTGCCGCCGATGGCCGCCGCGCCCGAGAGGGTGGCGACGCACAGCACGAGGGCGGCGCCGGCGATGATGAGAAGCGTGCGGATCATGATCTTGTCCTCCCTCAGAACTTGCCGTCGGCCTGAGCCTGGGGCTCAAGCGCGGGCTTCAGCAGCCGATAGTGCAGGCGGGCGTACCAGACGGTCGCATTGACCAGCAGGATGGTGAGCACGGCGGTCAGGGCGCCGACCACGGTCGCTCCGGCCATCATGCCGATGCCCGCGAGGATCGCTGTCGCGACGCCGCCGGGGAAGCCGGCCAACGGGCCCGCGATCATCACCGCGCCGCCGCCGATGAAGACGCCGATCGCGGCCATGAAGAAGCCGAACAGCACGCCCACGACCGTCATGAAGATCGGCAGCAGGATCAGCAGGTCGATGGCCCCCAGACCGAGCACGGCGAAGACGGCCCCGGCCGCGGCCGACGGGTTCTTCTCCTGGTGCCATCGCTGGGCGCCGGCCTCGGCGCGCAGCTCGCGGGCCAGACGGTCGGGGTCGCCCAGGGCGGCCGCGACCTCGGCTTCCGAGCGCCCGGCGGCGACGCCGTCCTCGAAATGGTTCTCGTAGTCCGAGGCGATGTCGGCCGCGGCCGCGGTCGGCATGCCGACCAGTCCCCTGCGAAGGCGGCCCATGAATTCGGCGCGCGTCATTGTACAGCTCCCTTGTCGGCCATGGCGTCATTAGGCGCGGCCGCGGCTTCCGCCGGCGCGTCCACGATGGATTCGACCGCGCGGGCGAAGGCGCGCCATTCGGAGGTCTGGGCCTCCAGGGCGCGACGTCCGCCGTCGGTCAGACGGTAGTATTTGCGCGACGGGCCGGACGCTGATTCGACGAGGTAGGTCTCGACCTGCCCCTCAGCCTGCATCCGCCGCATCAGCGGGTAGATCGTGCCTTCGCCCATGTCGATCGCGTCTGATAGGGTGGCGGCGATCTCGTAGGCGTAGCTGTCGTGCCGGTTCAGGAGCGCGAGGACGCAGAGCGTCAGCACTCCCTTCTTCAGCTGTATCTCGATTGTTTCGGGCACCGGGGCGTCCTCCTCTGATGCCAAAGACGTATCGCAAGGTATCTGGTGGCGCAAGGTAGCTGTTAAAACATGACGGCGATTTAATCCGGGGGCCGATGGACGCAGGGGCGGCCAATCTCTTGCTGATCGCTTGGCAAGCGTCAGAGGGGGCGATATGGACCCCGCAAGAACCGCCGCGGACCTCGATGTTCGCGGCGTGCGCCTGCGACAGCCTCGCAAGCGTCTGCGACGAAACGGTAATATGAGGATGTCTCGCATGGGGATGGGCACGCGGGCCCGGGCGTTGATCGGCGGCGGTTTCACCGCGCTGTGCCTGGCCGTATTCTCCGCCACGCCCAGCTGGGCGCAGGAACTGATCGGTCAGCCGACCGACGGCGCGCTCGGGCTTCAGCCGGCGGCGTCGCC
>NZ_DASWNO010000054.1:0-1936 GCF_036399195.1 Brevundimonas sp. | reverse complement strand
CGCACGCGCTCCTCGTTCGGCTGCGGGGCGGGCGAGCGCTATCCGTGGTTCGACGGATGCGTGCTTGAGACCCTGCCGACGGCCGCGGATTTCCTCGCTCTCGCCGCAGGGGCGCGGGCCTGCGTCGCCAGCAAGGAACAGGAGTTTGGGGTCGACGCGCCCTCGGAGCCCCAGCTGTTCGTCGGCTCAGAGATGCAGCTTCGCCTGCCGACGCTGAGGTTCACGAGGCGTGAGAGCGCCGCGGAAACACGCGGATCGTAATCCGCTCGCGCTCGCCCTCCGACCGTTCGACCAGCAGCCGCGCCACCTGGGCGTCGTCGTGGAACAGGTAACCCTTGATCGCGTCCAGCAGCGCCTTGGCCAGATTGTCGAGGTCAAGCCAAGGGGGATCGCCGACGTGCTCCATCAGGATTTCAACGACATAGTCGCCGTAGCTCGGACGCGAACTCCACTCCTTGCGCATGAACTCGTAGACCAGCGGCTTGTAGTATTTGGCCTGGGTGGTCAGGCCGTCGATGGTGATCTCGACGACGTCGCCGCTCTCGCGGGCCCGAACCTTGCCGACACCGATCCAGCCTGCGGTCAAGGTCGGCACTCGGGCGGAACCTCGGCCAGCAGGCGGGCCGAGCGGATCGCGGTCGGAGGCGTCAGCTGCTCTTCCACATTGGCCGGAGACAACTGGATGCGGCGCGCGACGTCCAGACCCTCGATCACGCGGCCGAAGGCGGCGAAGCCCTGGCCGTCGGGATTGCGGCCTCCGCGGAAGTCGAGGCTGGGCGTGTCATGCGTGACGATGAAGAAGCTCGAAGTCGCGGTGTCGGGGCCATTGCGCGCCATCGAGACAGCGCCTGCCGTGTGGCCGAGGCCGGTGTCGCGCGTGCGCTCCAGCGGGATCGGCGGGCGCAGATCGTCGTCCGAGCCCCGCGGGGTCGCCGCCTGGATGACGTCGATCGGGTTCGGGCTGGCGTTGGTGGCGCGGACCACGGTGCGGAAGAACGAACCGCCGTCGTAGTCGCCGTCGGCGACGTAGCTGAGGAAGTTGCAGACAGTGACCGGCGCGCGCTCCAGCTCCAGTTCGAGAACCATTCGGCCGGCGTCGGTCTCGACCACCACGCGCGGCTTGTCCGCGGCGTTCGCGGCGACGCCGGCGAACGAGAGGGCGAGCGCCGCCGCTGCCATCATGCTCCGCATCGCCAGTTCCTCCGCCTTGTCCCCTCGCCCCTCCGTGCTACACCGCCGCGCATCCTCCCGCCACGCCCGATGAGCCCGCCGCCATGAGCCAGTCCCGCACCGAAACCGACACCTTCGGCCCTATCGAGGTCTCCTCGGATCGCTATTGGGGCGCGCAGGCGCAGCGGTCGCTGGGCAATTTCAAGATCGGTTGGGAGAAGCAGCCGCTGCCGATCGTCCGCGCCCTGGGCATCGTCAAGCGGGCGGCGGCCGAGACCAACATGGCGCTGGGCAAGCTGGACCCGACGCTGGGCCAGACCATCGTCGCGGCGGCGAACGAGGTCATCGAGGGCAAGCTTAACGATCACTTCCCGCTGGTAGTCTGGCAGACCGGCTCGGGAACCCAGTCGAACATGAACGCCAACGAGGTGATCTCGAACCGGGCCATCGAAATGCTGGGCGGCGAGATGGGCTCGAAAACGCCGGTCCACCCCAACGACCACGTCAACATGAGTCAGTCGTCGAACGACACCTATCCGACGGCCTTGCACGTCGCCTGCGCCGAGCAGGTGGTGAACGATCTGCTGCCGGCGCTGAACCATCTGCACTGCGCCCTGAAGGCGAAGTCCGAGGCCTGGGCCCACCACAACAAGATCGGCCGCACGCATACGCAGGACGCCACGCCGCTGACGCTCGGGCAGGAATTCGGCGGTTACGCCCAGCAGGTGGCCAACGGCATCGAGCGGATCGAGCAGACCCTGCCGAA
>NZ_DASWNO010000053.1:0-8488 GCF_036399195.1 Brevundimonas sp. | reverse complement strand
CAGCGCTATCACGCCTTGATCGACCGCCAGACCTACGTGGAGGGCGAGGTGCAGGACCTGCTGGACCGGCTGTTCGACGGCAAGCCGGACAGGCTGGTCGCCCTGCTCGCGGACCGTCCCGACCTTTAACCCGCCATCACCCGCGCGGAGCCGCTCTCGACCGCGAACGTGGCCCGGGTGGTCAGCGTCCCCATCTTGTCCGACACCTTGTCCAGCACCTTGAACTCGGTCTTCCAGACCTCGGGAGTCACGTCGCAGACGACATAGCCGCGCTGGGCGTTGTTGAACTTCAGGAACGGGTTGTCGGCGAGGTAGCGGCGGCCGTCGGCGCGCTGGTCCTGACCGTCGCCGGACGAGCTGATCGAGGTCGTGACGAACTCGGCGGCGACCGGCGCGCCTTCCGGGTTGCGGCTGTCGAGGTGCAGTTCGCCGGCGTAATTCTGGTGCTCGTCGCCGGTCAGCACGATGGTGTCGCCGATGCGGCGATCCTTGATCCGCTGCAGCAACCGCTTGCGTGGGATCGCATAGCCGGCCCAGGTGTCGAGGTTGTAGCCCGTCTCCGGCCCCTCCTTGCGGTCCAGATCCATGACCATGATCTGCTGCGCCAGCACCTTCCAGCGGGCGTTCGACCGGTCGAGGTTCCGGTACAGCCACGCCTCCTGCGCCTCGCCCAGCACCTGGGCCTCGGCGGCGGCTACGGCGTCGCAGGTCGACGCCCAGGCGTCGCCGCAGGGCTGGTCGGTCCGGTACTGGCGCGTGTCGAGGAAGTTCAGGTCCATCAGGTCGCCCCAGCCGGCCTGACGGTATAGCTGGATGTTGGCCCCGCGCGGGAAGGCCGAGCGGCGCAGCGGCATGTGCTCGTAGAAGGCCTGCGCCGCCGCCTGCCGCCGCAGCAGGAAGGTCTCGGGCGGGACGCCGTCGTCGGCGGCCGAGACCCAGTTGTTGGCGATCTCGTGATCGTCCCAGGTGACGAACCACGCGGTCGCGGCATGGCTGGCCTGCAGGTCCGTGTCCATCTTGTACTGGGCGTAGCGGCGCCGGTAGTCGTCCAGCGAATAGGTCTCGCCGCCGACGTGCTGGCGCGGGTTCTCCATCGTCCCGCCCGAGCCGGTGTAGGTCCGGCTGCCGCGCCCTTCGTAGATGTAGTCGCCGTAGCAGTAGACGAAGTCGAGGTCCTCGGCCGCCGCCTTGCGGTGGGCGGTGTAGAAGCCCTGCTCGTAGGCTTGGCACCCCAGGACGCCGAAGCGGGCGCGCGCGACCGCCGCGCCGGCGGCCGGCGCCGTCTTGGCCCGGCCGGTGGCGGTCCGTTCGGTTCCGGCGATGAAGCGGTAGAAATAGTCGCGGCCGGGCTGCAGGCCGGTGATCTCCACATGGACGGCATGCGCCATCTCCGGGCGGGCGACGGCCTCGCCGGACTGCGCCACGTTGGAGAAGCCGCGATCCGTGGCGACTTCCCACTTCACCGGCACCGGCTGCGACGGCATGCCGTGACCAATCTCGAGCGGGCGGGGGGCTAGCCGGGTCCAGATGACAAACCCGTCCGGGGCCGGGTCACCCGCGGCGATGCCCAGCTGAAACGGGTATTCGGCGAAGACGGGATCGGCCAGGGCCTGGCGGCCGGCGCTCGCCACAGCGCCACCCGCGCTCAGACCCAGCAGCAGTCCGCGACGGGACAGCGAATTGAACAAGGGCATCACGACCTCCGGACTGAGGCCCGACCTAGCCCGGAAATGTGACGACCGTCACCGGGTCACGGCCGCTCATTTCCTCGTCCTTCCGGGGCTGGGCCGGCGCAGCCGGGCCGGAACCCGGAACCCAGGGGGCCGGTCACGGAAGGCCGCGGCTGCGGTCAAGGCCTGGGTCTGGTCTCCTGGCTTCCGGGTTCCGCTGCGCGGCCCCGGAAGGACGAAGGAAGGGCTGGGGCTACTGGCCCGTCGGCCTCCACGCCTGCATCTCCGCGATCTCGCGGGTCTGAGCGTCCTTGACCGTCTGCGCCATGCGCCGGATTTCCGGGTCGCGCGACTGCGCCAGCGCCACGTCCGCCATGGCTACGGCGCCGCGGTGGTGTTCGACCATCTTGGCGATGTAGGCCTCGTCGATCGTGCCGCCGGAGGCCGCCATCATGCGCTCGTGCATCGCCGCTTCCGAGGCCTTGAACGCCTGATCGCCCGCCGAAACCGCCGTGTGACCGGTTCCGTGCGACGGCTCGGCCGAAGCCGTCTCGCGCGTGACGGCCGAGTGGTTGGCGGCGGCCGTGTCGCGCAGGGCGCTCTCGACCGGGTCGCCGCCGCCTTCGCAGGCGGACAGCAGCGTCAGGGCCGCGAGGGCGAGCGCGAGGCGCATGTCAGGACTCCATCCAGTTCGGCATCCATGACTCGTGCATTTCGCGCAGGTGGTCCAGCGGAAGACGGAACAGGTCCCCGGACACGAAGTCGCGCCCCTTGGCCCGGCCGACCACGGAGGCGTGGAGCCCGGCCTTCTGCGCGGCGGCGATGATGCCGGTCGCGTCGGGCGTGGCGGCGAGGTAGCGGGCCTGGTCCTCTCCGAACAGCAGGATGTGGGCGTGGCTGGGCGAGGTGGCGTCAAGCTCGACGCCGCAGTCACTGGCCAGCGCCATGTCGGCCGCCGCGCCGATCAGGCCGCCGTCCGACAGGTCGTGGACGCAGGTCAGGTCGCCCGCCTCGATCAGGCCGCGAACGAAGTCGCCGGTCACCCGCTCCAGCGCCAGATCGACCGGCGGCGGCGCGCCGTCCTCGCGACCCAGCACCTCGCGCAGGTACAGGGACGAACCCAGCTCGCCGACGGTCTCGCCGATCAGCACCAGCACATCGCCCTCGGCCATGGTCCCGTAGCCGGTGACGATGTCGTAGTTCGACAGCAGGCCGACGCCTCCGACGGTCGGGGTCGGCGGAATGGCCGCGCCATTGGTCTCGTTGTAGAGGCTCACGTTGCCGCTCACGACCGGGAAGTCGAGCACCCGGCAGGCCTCGGCCATGCCGTCGATGGCGCGGACGATCTGACCCATGATCTCCGGCCGCTGCGGATTGCCGAAGTTCAGGTTGTCGGTGATGGCGACGGGCCGCGCGCCGACCGAGGTCAGGTTGCGCCACGCCTCGGCCACGGCCTGTTTGCCGCCCTCGTAGGGGTCGGCCAGCACATAGCGGGGCGTGACGTCGGATGTCATGGCGAGACCCTTGCCCGTGCCGTGCACCCGCACCACGCCCGCGTCGGCCGCCGTCGCCGAGTCGTGCAGGGTGTCGGCCATGACGTGGCGGTCGTACTGCTCCCAGATCCAGCGCTTGGACGCCATGTCGGGGCAGCAGACCACCTTGATCACGGCGTCGACCCAGCTTTCGGGGGCGGGGACGTCCTTGTGGTCGAGGCGCGGCTGCAGCGCGGGCTGGACCCACGGCCGGTCGTAAAGCGGCGCGTCGTCGAACAGGGGCGCCAGCGGCACGTCGCAGACGGTCTCGCCGTGATGCTTAAGCACCAGCCGACCGGTGTCGGTGGTGACGCCGATGACGGCGGCGTCGAGACCCCACTTCTCGAAGATGCGATGGCCGTCGTGTTCGCGGCCGGGCTTCAGCACCGCCAGCATCCGCTCCTGGCTTTCCGACAGCATCATCTCATAGGCGGTCATACCCTCTTCGCGCTGGGGCACGGCGTCCATGTTCAGCTCGATGCCGACACCGCCCTTGCCGGCCATCTCGACCGAGGACGAGGTCAGGCCGGCGGCGCCCATGTCCTGGATCGCGGCCACGGCGCCGGACGCCATCAGCTCCAGCGTCGCCTCGATCAGCAGCTTCTCCGCGAACGGGTCCCCGACCTGCACAGTCGGCCGCTTCGATTCCGACTCGTCGTCGAACTCGGCCGAAGACATCGTCGCGCCGTGGATGCCGTCGCGGCCGGTCTTGGAGCCGAAATAGACCACCGACAGACCGGGCGATGGGGCGGCCGAGTAGAACAGGCTGTCGGCCTTGGCGACGCCCACGCACATGGCGTTGACGAGGATGTTGCCGTTGTAGCCGCGGTGGAAATTGGTTTCGCCGCCCACGGTCGGCACGCCGACGCAGTTGCCGTAGCCGCCGATGCCGGAGACCACGCCCTTGACCAGCCGCTTCGTCTTCTCGTGAGAGGGATCGCCGAAGCGGAGGGCGTTCAGCAGGGCCACCGGCCGGGCGCCCATGGTGAAGACGTCGCGCATGATGCCGCCCACGCCGGTCGCCGCGCCCTGATAGGGCTCGATGAAGCTGGGGTGGTTGTGCGACTCCATCTTGAAGATGCAGGCGTCCCCGTCGTCGATGTCGATGACCCCGGCGTTCTCGCCCGGTCCGCAGATGACGCGCGGGCCCGTGGTCGGGAATTTGCCGAGGTGGATCTTCGAGGATTTGTAGGAGCAGTGCTCGGACCACATCACCGAAAAGACGCCCAGTTCGACGTTGTTGGGTTCGCGCCCCAGCCGGTCGAGAACGACCTGATATTCGTTCGGGGCCAGGCCGTATTCGGCGGCCAGTTCGGCCATGGTCTTTTCGGGAGCGCTCATGGCCCGCGCTCATAGCGGTTGAACGGGGGGCTGTCAGCCGCCGTCCAGCGGAACATCGGCGCGGCGCCTTCATTCACACTGGATCAGCACAGGAGGCCGCCATGACGGATCAGCCCGTCGATCCCGCCGCTACGCCAGAAGACCCCGACGCGCCCGAGATCGCCGCCGACGACGCGGGGGCCAGCGCCATCGCCGAACGGGCATCGAAGGAAGCCGCCAACGATGACGAGGGCGAGGGTCTCGACGGGGAGGGCGTCTGATGGCCCGCACGCCGGCCGAGACCGCGCCGACCCCGCCGGACCACCAGCAGATGGATCGGTCCAACGATCCGGCGGCAACGGCGGCTATGGACGCGGCCGCTCCCGGGCAGGCCATGAAGAGCCGGCGCCAGCGCCTGACCGGCTCCGCGACGGGAGTCGGCAGCGTCGGCTATGACGAGGACGGCGCGTTCGACGTCGGCGATCCCGACAACGACCCGCGCGAAGAGGCGTAGCTCCCCCTCCGAACACCTGTCCTTCCGGGGCCGCGCAGCGGAACCCGGAAACCAGGAGGCCGGGCGCTAGCAGGACGTGCAGCCGGCAGCCGGTCAGGTCCCCTGGGTTCCGGGTTCGGGTCCCGGCTGCGCCGGCCCCGCCCCGGAAGAACGGGGAGGAAGGACCAGCCCTAGGCCGCCGTCGGCCGCTCGGTTCCGGGCCGCAGCCGGAAGCTCAGCACCACCGCCCCGACCAGCACCGCCACCGCGGCGGCGAGGGCGAAGTAGGCGAGGGGGGCGTTGCGCTCCTGCTCCGCCACGAAGGCGCCCAGCAACCCCCAGGCGATCGGAATGGCGTAGGCGACGGTTCGGATTTGCTGCGTCACGGCCAGGGCGACAAGCGCAACGATCACGATCGCCAACATGGCCCAGACCGTCGGGCTCAGGACGGACGGCAGGTCCCCGTTGCCCGTCGCGACGGTGATCAGGTTCAGCGGCGCGGCCACGGTCAGCCAGCCCGCCAGCAGCGCCAACGGCCACAGCGTCATCCAGCGGTCCCGGTCTCGCTTGTCGAGGGCCCGGATCACGCCGGCGTTCCGCAGCAGCGGGATCAGCAGCACGGTCAGCGAACCGAAGATCAGCACGATGGTCGCCACCTCCTGATCCAGCGCCGCCGCCACGATCCACAGGCCGATGCCGAGGAAGGCGAGGGCCGACGGCCAGCCGAAGCGGTGGATCATCAGGCTCTCGCCCGTCTGCGGCAGCACCTGCCGGACGGCGTAGATCAGGACGCCCAGATAAATGACGCCCCAGATGGCGAAGGCGTAGCCCGCGACTTGAAGGGTCGCGTCGCTGTCGGCCGAGAACTCCTGCGCCGTCTGCCCCCAGCCCATGGCCGTCTGGGCCTGGCCGATGATCACGGCGAAGACCGCGGTCGCCAGCACGATCAGGCGCCGCGTCATCTGGGCGGATGTGGCTTTCACGATCGAGGACATTGGGGGCGGCTCCGGGCGGGGATCCCTGAACTACGTTCCGCGGCGGCCAAGGTTTCACCCTCTGTCGGGAACGGGCCTGAGCGGCACGGGTTGGATCAGGAACACTGAAGGAGACCTTTCATGGCCGACACTGATCCCGCCACGCCCGCTGAAGCGCCGGTTTTCGAAACCGACACGGTTCAGGCCGACCGCGCCCGCGAGCAGGGACTGGGGCTTGGCGAGCGGGAGCTTCAGGCCCAGCGCGACCCGGGCGGCGTGCGTACGGCGAACGAGGACGACGCGGACGCGTTGGACCAGTCCCTGGCGGTTCAGGGCGACGACGAGGCGCAGACGGAGCGGACCGCCAACCCCGAGGTCTGACCCCGTCAGGCCGCGGCGTAGATCGAGCGGAACAGGGTGGCGCCGTCAGCCGAGCCGAGCTCGTCCTCGAACGCCCGGTCGGGGTGTGGCATCATGCCCAGCACATTGCCCCGCGCGTTCTGAAGGCCCGCGATGTCGTTGACCGAGCCGTTTGGGTTGTCGACGTAGCGGAACACGACCTGCCCCTCACCCTCGATCCGCGCCAGCGTCTCGGCGTCGGCGAAATAGTTTCCGTCGCCGTTGCCCTGGGTCATCACCACCTCGGCCTGGCCTTCATAGCCGGCTGTGAAGCGGGTCTGGCCGTTGGCGACCGTCAGGCTTATCGGCTTGCAGACGTATTTCAGGCCGGCGTTGCGCAGCAGGGCGCCGGGCAGCATCCCGGCCTCGCACAGGATCTGGAAGCCGTTGCAAACCCCCAGCACGGCGACGCCGTCGTCGGCCGCCTTCTTCACCGCCTGCATGATCGGAGACTGCACCGCCATGGCCCCGCAGCGCAGGTAGTCGCCGTAGGAGAAGCCGCCCGGCAAGACGATCAGGTCGAGGCTGGCCGGCAGCTCCGTCTCCTGATGCCAGACCATCTGGACCTGTTCGCCGGTCGAACGCTCGACGGCGACCTTGCAGTCGCGGTCGCAGTTGGAACCCGGGAAGACGATGACGGCTGCGCTCATGGCGCGGGCGTTTAGCAGGGTTCGCCGGGCCTGTCAGGCGGCGCCGCAGGATTCAACGCCGCGCCGATACGCGGATGCGAGGTCGACAGCCCAAGCGACAGCGCCACGTAGAACTCGAGCATCAGCCGGTGCTCGTCGTCGTCAAGCGCAAGCCAGCGGGCCGCGATCGGCCGTCGGCGCTCTCCCGGAAAATCTCCCCGCAACGCTCCGACCTGCATGTCGACGCGATCCGCGCCGGCTTCACGTCGTCCCGAAGCCGAGAGAGACAGGCGCACAGACGAACCCAGCATGCGCCGCTCGGGGATGTGAGGTGGGCTGCCCACACTCACCGGCTCGTCGTCCTGATAGAAGACGTAGAGAGCGGATTTCGACGGCAGACGGGCCCGCGTGAGCGGCTTCAGGGGCTGGTCCATCAGGTCGCGAAACAGCCTGGGCAGGGCCGCGAGCCTTTCGGTCGCCGCCGCCGTCGTGCCTGCTTCAGGAGCCGGTGTTTTCATAGATGGCGGTGATCGAGGCCTTGGCCAGCGTGTGGAAATGCAGGTTGAAGCCGTATTTGGCGCCGCTGTCATCGCCCGTGACGTCAAGCTTGTCCATATCCACGGCGAAGACGGTGAAGATGTACCGGTGCGGGCCGTGGCCGGGCGGCGGCGCGGCCCCGCCGAAGCCGGGTTCGCCGAAGTCGGTCCGGCCCTCGACCGCGCCGGCGGGCACGGCGGCGCCCTCGGCCAGTTCGGTCACGTCGGCGGAAATGTTGGCGACCGTCCAGTGCCAGAACCCCGAACCGGTCGGCGCGTCGGGATCGAAACAGGTGACGGCGAAGCTCTTTGTCCCCTCCGGCGCGCCGTCCCAGCTGAGGTGGGGCGAGCGGTTACCCTTCGCCTGCACCTGCGCGTCGGGCAGGGTTTCGCCGTCGCTGAAGCTGTCGGACGTGACCGTGAAGGCCATGGATCGCTCCTCGCTGTGTTGGGGACTGACCCTAACGCACGATGCCGGCTCGGGTCGCTAGTGGGCGGCCTCTTTCGCGGCGGGCGTGAAGGCGGAGTCGTCCGTCAGGCCGCCGGCCAGGGCGGCGGCGAAGATCAGCACGCAGACCAGCACGAAGGCCGCGACCGAGAACTGGATCAGCCGCTTCACGCGACCTCGATGCGGTAGCTTTCGATCACGGTGTTGGCGAGCAGCTGCTCGCACATCGTCTTCGCCTCGGCGGCGGGATCGGCGGCGCCGTCGAGGTCGAACTCGATCATCTTACCGACGCGGGCGTTGGCGACACCGCTCCAGCCGAGGCCATGCAGCGCGCCCTCGACGGCCTTACCCTGAACGTCCAGCACGCCTGGCTTCAGGAACACATGAACCTTCACCTTCGCCATCAGTGCAATCCACCCTGAATCACGGTCGGCATGTCCTTCATGATGCCGAGGCGGCGGGCCACCTCGGTGTAGCTTTCGATCAC
>NZ_DASWNO010000052.1:0-2216 GCF_036399195.1 Brevundimonas sp. | reverse complement strand
GGCGTGTCGGTCATGTCAGTCCTCAAGCCCCACCAGTGATCGAGAAAAGGCGCGCGCGTCGAACGGCTGCAGGTCGTCCACCCCCTCGCCGACGCCGATCAGCTTGATCGGGGCGTCGGACGCCTGCGCCACCGGCACCAGCACGCCGCCCCGCGCGGTTCCGTCCAGCTTGGTCATGACCAGTCCGGAGACATAGGCGGTGCGTCCAAAGATCTTCTCCTGCTCCAGCGCATTGCGGCCGACGGTCGCGTCGAGCACCAGCAGGGTCTCGTGCGGCGCGTCAGGATCGATCTTCTTCAGCACCCGGACGATCTTGAGCAGCTCGTCCATCAGGGCGCTCTTGTTCTGCAGCCGGCCGGCGGTGTCGATCAGGACGACGTCGTAGCCTTCAGCCTTCGCCCGCGTGTAGGCGTCAAACGCCAGACCGGCCGGGTCGGCGCCGTCGCGGCGGCTTTCGAAGGTCGCGCCGGCCCGGTCGGACCACACCTTCAGCTGCTCGCGCGCGGCGGCGCGGAAGGTGTCGCAGGCCACGATCATGACCTTGGCGCCCTGCGCCGTCAGGTCCGACGCGATCTTGCCGAGCGTGGTGGTCTTGCCCGAGCCGTTGACCCCGACGAACAGGGTCACGAAGGGGCGGGCGCCGTTCAGCGGCTCGTAGCGGGCCTCGTGGCCGATCAGTTCGGCGGTCACGGCCTCCGCCAGCGCTTCTTTCACTTCCCGCTCATTGGCGCCGGCGCCGAAGCGCAGCTCGCGGAAGCGGGCGACGATCCGGTCCGTGGCGGCGGGGCCGAGGTCGCTCTCCAGCAGATGCTCCTCCAGCCCGTCGAGGGCGGCCTCGGACAGGGGCTCCTTGACGAAGGCGCCCACCACCTGCTCGGTCATCTGCTTCGACGAGCGAGACAGCCCCTCTGTCAGCCGCGAGAGCCAGCCCTTTTTCGGCGTATCGTTCATGCGACTGGCTTTAGCGGGGCGCGGCCCATGCGTCACCAAATACTCCCTGCATCCCGGCGAAAGCCGGGACCCAGTTCTTTGGATGGATCGTTTGGGCCTATATGAACGCTGCCGACGATCCCATGCACCGGCGCCACGTCGGACAACACTGGGTCCCGGCCTTCGCCGGGATGCACGGAGTTTAGATGCCCAAGACGCACCCATTTCACGCCCCCGCCACCCACGGCTTCGTCCGCGTCGCGGCGGCCACGCCGGTGGTGCACACCGCCGATCCGGCGGCCAACGGCGACGAGCACGCGGCCCTGATCCGTCAGGCCGGCGAGCAGGGCGTGGACCTGATGGTCTTCCCCGAGCTGTCGATCAGCGCCTACGCCATCGACGATCTGGTGATGCAGGGCGCACTGCTGGACGAGGTCGAGCGCCAGATCGCCCGTCTGGCTCCGCTGACCGCCGAGTCCGGCGTGATCACTGTCGTCGGGGCCCCGCTGCGGCGCGACGACCGGCTCTACAACTGCGCCGTAGTGCTGGGGAACGGCCGCATCCTCGGCGTCGTGCCGAAGACCTACCTGCCGAACTATCGGGAATATTACGAGAAGCGCTGGTACTCAGCCGGAGGGGATATCTCCAGCCGCGACGGCGATCTGACCGTGGCGGGCGAGGAGGCGCCGTTCGGGGTCGATCTGGTGTTCGAGGCCGCCAACCGGCCCGGCTTCGTCTTCGCCGCCGAGATCTGCGAGGACTACTGGGCTCCGCTGCCGCCCTCGACGCGGCAGGCGATGTCCGGCGCGCGCATCCTGCTGAACCTTTCGGCGTCCAACATCCTGATCGGCAAGGCCGACGAGCGCGCCCTGCTGTGCGCCAGCCAGTCGATGCGGGCGATGGCGGCCTATGTCTTCGCCGCTTCGGGCTGGGGCGAGAGCACCACCGATCTGGCCTGGGACGGTCAGGCCACCATCCACGAACTGGGCGCCTGTCTGGCCAGTGGCGTGCGGTTCTCGATGGAGAGCCATCTCACCCTGGCCGACGTCGATGTGGAGCGCATCGGGCTCGACCGGCTGCGCAACGGCACCTTCGCCGACTGCGCCCGCGACGAGCTGGACGGCTACCTGTTCGAGCGCGTGCTGTTCGAGGCGCGCGAGGACGCCGGCGGCGGCGACCTGATCCGGCCCTTGGACCGCTTCCCCTTCGTGCCCGACGACCCGGCGCGGCTGGACCAGGATTGCTTCGAGGCCTTCAACATCCAGGTCCAGGGCCTGATGCGGCGG
>NZ_DASWNO010000051.1:0-4780 GCF_036399195.1 Brevundimonas sp. | reverse complement strand
AAGCCGGTGCTGATGGTCGGCCTCGGCCTCTATGTCGTGTTCAGCGTGCTGGCGGCCTTTTCGCCGACGTTCGAACTGCTGATCGCCGCGCGGGTCGGCACGGGCGTCGGCGCCGCGGCCCTGCGGGTTCTGGCGGTCTCGATCGTCCGCGACCGCTATTCGGGACGCACCATGGCGCGGGTCATGTCGCTGAGCTTCCTCGTCTTCCTCGGCGTGCCGATCCTGGCCCCGGCGCTCGGCCAGCTCATCCTGACCGTCGCGCCCTGGCCCTGGGTGTTCGGCGTGCTGGCGGTCGGCGGCGCCGCCTTCGCAACCTGGGCGGCCAACCGTCTGCCCGAGACCCTGCACCCGGACGACCGGATGCCGATCCAGGTCGCCCGTATCGCGGGCGCCTTCCGCCAGGCGCTGACCAACCGCCAATCCATCGGCTACACCCTGGCCATCACCGCCATTTCGGGCGCCCTGTTCGGCTTCATCAATTCCAGCCAGCAGATCTTCTTCGACGTCTTTCATGAGCCGAAACTGTTCACCGTCGTCTTCGGCGTGGTGGCGGGCGGCATCGCCGTGGCTTCCCTGCTCAATGCGCGGCTTGTGGAGCGGCTGGGGTCGCGGCTGATCTCGCACACCGCCCTGCTGGGCTTCATCACCATGTCGGCGATCCACGCGACCGTGGCCCTGACCGGTCACGAGACGATCTGGAGCTTCGCCATCCTGCAGGCCCTGACCATGTTCTGCTTCGGCTTCATCGCCGGAAATTTCGGCTCGATGGCCATGGAGCCGATGGGCCATATCGCGGGCACGGCCTCGTCGGCGCAGGGCTTCATCTCTACCACGGGAGGCGCGCTGCTCGGCTTCGCCATCGGCCAGCAGTTCAACGGCTCGGCCGCGCCCATGGCGGTCGGCTTCGTGGTGCTTGGCGTCGTCGCGCTGCTGTGCGTGCTGATGGCCGAGCGAGGCCGGCTGTTCACGGCGCGCAACCCACGTCCGGCGACCGCCGCGACTTGATCTTTTCGGGGAGCCGGAGCGTTGTCCGGGCTATAAACCGAAACAAGGCCAAGCGCGCACCCGTCGCCGCGAGGCCGCACGATCAAGGACTGCCGATGATCCGCACGCTTGGACTGGTCTCCGCCCTCGCCCTGATGACCGCCGTTGGAGGCTGCGCCATGACCCCCGGTTCCGCCGCCCGTTCGGACATGCCGCCCCTTCCCGCCTCGGCCAATGCGCCGGTGCAGTACGCCGTCGACACCCACTCCTACGCCCGGCCCGAGATTGCGCGGGTGAGGCACGTCTCCCTCGACCTCGCCGCCGATTTCGCCGCGAAGACCCTGTCGGGGACTGCCGCGCTGGACGTCCAGGGCGAGCCCGGGGCCAACGAGGTGGTGCTGGACGTTCGCAACCTCGAAATCCGGGACGTCCGTGACGCCTCGGGGGCGCCGCTGCAGTTCGAGACCGGCGCCAACGACGCCATCAAGGGGCAGCCGCTGACGGTGCGCTTCCCCGCGCTCGCGCCCGGCGAGACACGCCGCATCGTCATCGCTTACGCCACCCGTCCCGACGCCTCGGCCCTGCAGTGGCTCAGCCCCAGCCAGACAGCGGGCGGCCAGCATCCCTATCTGTTCAGCCAGGGACAGGCGATCCTGACGCGCACCTGGGTCCCGACGCAGGACAGCCCAGGCATCCGTCAGACGTGGGACGCCCGCATCGTCGCGCCGGAGGCCCTGCGCGTGATCATGAGCGCCCAAACCCTGTCGCCCGACGAAGGCGAACCCGCCGGACCCGGCATGAAGGCCTGGCGCTTCAGCATGACCAATCCGGTGCCGCCCTATCTGATCGCGGTGGCCGCCGGGGATGTGGCCTTCGCCCCCATCGACGAGCGGACCGGCGTCATCACCGAGCCGTCGCGGCTGGAAGCCGCGCGGGCCGAGCTGGTCTCGACCGCCAACATGGTCGACGTGGCCGAGCGCCTCTACGGCCCCTACCGCTGGGGCCGCTACGACCTGCTGGTGCTGCCGCCGGCATTCCCCTTCGGCGGGATGGAGAACCCGCGCCTGACCTTCGCCACGCCGACCATCATCGCCGGCGACCAGTCCCTGGTGTCGCTGGTGGCCCACGAGCTGGCGCACAGCTGGTCGGGCAACCTCGTCACCAATGCGACCTGGAACGACTTCTGGCTCAACGAGGGCTTCACCGTCTATTTCGAGAACCGGATCATGGAGGCGCTGTACGGACAGGAGCGCGCCCTGATGCTGCAGTCGCTGGGCTGGGGCGATCTGCAGACGACGCTGGCCGACCTGCCACCCGCCGACACCCGGCTGCAGCTCGATCTCACCGGCCGCGACCCCGACGAGGGCCTGACCGACGTCGCCTATGAGAAGGGCGCCGCGTTCCTGCGCACCATCGAGCGGATCGTCGGGCGCGAGCGGTTCGACGCCTGGCTGAACGGCTATTTCGAGCGCAACGCCTTCCGCCCGATCACGACCGAGCTGTTCAAGGACGACATCCGCACCCACCTGATCCGCGGCGACGCCGAGCTGGAAAGCCGCCTGATGATGGACGCCTGGATTCATCAGCCCGGCATGCCGTCGAACTGGCAGCCGCCGGTCTCGACCGCGTTCGCGCCCGTGGACGCCGCGGCCCGCGCCTTCTTCGCGGACCGCGGCCCAGCCTCGGCGATCCCGTGGGCCGGCTGGTCGACGCAGGAGCGCCAACGTTTCCTCGCCTGGCGTCCGGAAGGTGGGCGCGCAGGCGCGGACTGGCTGACGCCCGCTCAGCTCGCCGATCTGGAGGCGTCGTTGAACCTCCGTGAGGAGGGCAACGCCGAAGTGCTGTTCGCCTGGCTGCAGATCGCGGTCCAGCACCGCTACCAGCCCGCCGTGCCGACGCTGGAGCGGTTCCTGACCGGCATGGGCCGGCGCAAATTCGTGCTGCCGCTATTCACCAGCCTGTGGGCCGAGGGCGACTGGGGCCGGGTAATCGCCCGGCGCGTCTATGCGCAGGCCCGGCCGGGGTATCACCCGGTGACCACCGGCTCGGTCGATGCGGTGGTGGGGCGGCCATAAGGACTAATGACCTCTCCCTCCCCCTCCGGGGGAGGGTCGCCGGTGCGAAGCGACGGCGGGGTGGGAGGGGCTCGGCGACGCAAGCGCCTGTCTCGCCGAAGCGTCCCCACCCGGCCTCGCCTGCGGCTCGCCCACCCTCCCCCGGAGGGGGAGGGAGAGGCAGTCTGCGCCTCCCCTCCCGAACCTGTGCTCGCCGCCCGCCTTGGCTTCCCGCCGTCCCGACACTAGGTTCCGCCCCAAGGCGGCGACGAACGCCGCATCCCGCTCAGGAGACCCGCCATGCACGACGCCCCGCAAAGCGAAGCGGCCGCCCGCCTCGACAAGGAAAACCCGCTCGGCGTGGACGGCTTCGAGTTCGTGGAGTTCACCGGCCCCGATCCCGCGGCCATGGTCTCGCGTCTGGAGTTGATGGGCTTCACCCAGACCCATGTGAACCCGGCCAATGACGTGGTCCGCCTGAAGCAGGGCGACATCACCCTGTTGGTCCACCGCTCGCCCAAGGGACAGGCCGCCGAGTTCGCCACGGAACACGGTCCCTCGGCAAACGGCATGGCCTTCCGCGTCAACGACGCCAGAGCGGCTTTCGAAGGCGCGACAGCGCGCGGCGCCAAGCCGGCCGAGGGGCACGACGGCGGCGCGCTCGGAGGCGGCTATCCCTACGTCCTGCAGGGCATCGGCGGCTCGCTGCTCTACATCGTCGACGCGTATGGCGAGGCCGGCTCGCTCTACGACGGCTGGGACGAGATCGAGGGGTGGGAGGAGGCCGAGCGCAAGAACTCGGTCGGCCTGTTCAGCCTGGACCACCTGACGCACAACGTGCGGCGCGGCCAGATGCGGACCTGGTCCGGCTTCTACGGCGACGTCTTCGCCTTCGAGGAGCAGAAGTATTTCAACATCAAGGGCAAGGCGACCGGGCTGCTGTCGCAGGCCATGATCGCCCCCGACCGCGCCATCCGCATTCCGCTGAACGAGAGCCAGGACGAGAACTCGCAGATCGAGGAGTTCCTGCGCCGCTACAACGGGGAGGGCATCCAGCACATCGCCCTCGCCACCGACAACATCTTCGAGACCGTCGAGGAGATGAAGCGGCGGGGCATCCCCTTCCAGGACACCATCGAGACCTATTTCGACCTGATCGACAAACGCCTGCCCAACCACGGCGAAGACGTGGCGCGGATGCGGTTGAACCGCATCCTGATCGACGGTTCGGACGAGGACGGCCTGCTGCTGCAGATCTTCACCCAGGACACCTTCGGGCCGATCTTCTTCGAGATCATCCAGCGCAAGGGCAACCAGGCGTTCGGCGAGGGCAATTTCCAGGCCCTGTTCGACTCCATTGAGCTGGATCAGATCCGGCGCGGCGTCATCAAGGTGGATGCCTAGACCGCCTCACTGGCTGCCCTGGCTCGGCCCGCTGCTGGCGGCCGGGATCGGGGCGGCGGTCGGCGAATACGGCCTCGGCGGCGGCTTCTGGACGGTGCTCATCGCGGCGCTGGTGGGCGGGTTCGCGCCGATCGTGGGCTACGGCGTGTGGAAGTGGCGGGATCAGCGGCGGGGGTAGCTCGCGCCCACCCCCGCCTTCCGGCTATGCGGGTTCTACTTCTTCCATCGGCGTCATCTTGCCCGCGCCCGGCCCCGCCCCGAGGTCGGCGCCCGTGACTGGATTGACGGCGGGATCGGACAGTGTCCGGCCAGCCATGGCTGCCAGCAGCTTCTTGTCC
>NZ_DASWNO010000050.1:0-10572 GCF_036399195.1 Brevundimonas sp. | reverse complement strand
ACATGGGCGGCGAAGAAGGCGTCGGCGAAGGCCGGATCGCGCGTGACCTCGGCAAGGCCGCGGCGCAGGTCGTCCGGCGCATAGGGCCGCTCGTTCACCCCGTGCGTCCGCCACAGGTGGCGCATGTAGTCGTCCAGCGTGACTGCGCCCCGTCCGCGCAGCTCCAGATCCAGAGCGAAGGCGATGACCGCGCCATAGGGGTAGTAGGAGGCGAAGATGTTCGGATTGGTCGGGTCCAGCGCCGTGGCGGCGTCGGTGAACGGCGCCCGCAGGCTCATCTCCTGCGGCGAGCCGTAGGCGCGCGCCGGGGAGTTCTGGATGAAGCCCAGCTGTCCGCCCATCTCCGCGAGGAATTCGTCGACCGTGCTCTCGCCCGCGCGGCGGATCGTCAGCGGCCCGTAGTAGCTGGTGAAGCCCTCGGCGAACCACAGTGAAGGCGTCGGGTTGGCGCGGGTGAAGTCGAACGGCTCCAGCTCGCGTGGGCGCAGACGCTCCACGTTCCAGGCGTGGATGAACTCGTGGCTCAGCGTGCCGAGCTGGTCGTATTCGGCGGCCGCCAGCGAGCGGGTGTCGACGATGTAGGTCGAGTTCCGGTGCTCCATCCCGTCGCCGGTGGCGTGCGGCACATAGTCGGCGAGGAAGGTGTAGGTCCCGAAGTCGAAGTCCGGCACGTCGCCGAAGACCGCGATCTGCTGCGCCACCACCTTCTTCGCCTTCTCCGCGAACGTATCGGCCTCGGCCGCCGTGCCCGGGTGGTGGACGGCGATGCGGATGGTGCGGGGAACGCCGGCGTCGTCGACCTGCCACTCGCGCACCATGTGATCGCTGAGCTCGGCCGGGCTGTCCATCAGGTACTGGAAGCTGGGAGCGAAGAAGGCGTTCGGATCGTCGGTCGGCCGCAGCTGCGTCGCGATCTTCCACTCGGGCGCATAGGGCCGGAAGCGGACCAGCGCCGCCCGCTCGTCGAAGCCGCGCGCCCACATCAGGGTGGCGGGCATGTTCAGGTGGGCGTGGGTGGCGTCGATCTGGGAATAGGTGCCGTCGCCCCGGTCGGCGTACAGGGTGTAGGTCAGGGCGACCGTGCCGTCGTGCTCGGGCACCGTCCAGCCGTAGGGATCGGTCCGCTCGACCCGCAGCGGCCGGCCCGCCCCGTCGATTGCCGAGACCGAATAGACGTTCTTGGCGAACTCATGGATGGCGTAGCGGCCCGGGGACGAACGCGACATCTCGAACCGGAGGGGCGCGCTGCCGACCTCACGGTAGGTGACGGTGATCCGCGCCTCGTGATGGACGGCGTTGTCGAAGCTGAGCTCGTACTGGACCGCCGGCCCCTGCTGGGCCAGCGAGGGCCCTGCCGCCAGGAGCAGCGCCATGGCCGCCGTCGCCAAGCACAGTCGTTTCATCGGGTGTCCCTCGCCTGCCTCTTATCCGAACCGTCGCGCGGGCGGCGCGGCTTGGCAAGCGGCCGCCGCAGCCCGGATCGTCAGGCCGCGTGCAGCTCCTGCTTGACCCGTTCGGCCAGCGTCTTGATGTCCAGCGGCTTGGGCAGGAAGGACACCCCGACTTCGTCCTGAAGCAGGTCCGAGAAGTCACTCTCGGCGTAGCCCGAGATGAACAGCACCGGCGCATCGCCCAGGAACGGCCGCGCCTTCTTCAGAAGGGCCGGCCCGTCAAGCCCGGGCATGATGACGTCGGAGATCATCATGTCGATGGTGCCGGCGTGTTGTTCCGCCAGTTCCAGCGCCTCTTCGCCGTCGGCGGCCTCAATGACCTCGTAGCCGCGCTGGCGCAGAAGACGGGCGGCGATGCCCCGCACGGCGGCTTCGTCCTCGACGAACAGGATGCGGCCCGCGCCAGACAGGTCGCGCGGCGCCTTGGCCTTGACCTCGACCGGCGCGACCTCGGCCAGTTCGGCCTCCGCCGCCTCTGGCAGGAAGATGCGGAAGGCGGCGCCGCCGCCCTCAAGGTTGGCGACGTTGATGTGCCCCCCCGCCTGTTCGACGATGCCGTAGACCGTGGCCAGCCCCATGCCCGTGCCCTCGTTCACCGCCTTGGTGGTGAAGAAGGGCTCGAAGATCTTGTCGATGATCTCGGGTGGCACGCCCGGTCCGGTGTCGGTCACCTCGATCAGGGCCACGG
The DNA here is from genome assembly GCF_036399195.1 of Brevundimonas sp. Classification (GTDB taxonomy): domain Bacteria; phylum Pseudomonadota; class Alphaproteobacteria; order Caulobacterales; family Caulobacteraceae; genus Brevundimonas. The sequence goes on along the minus strand of NZ_DASWNO010000050.1, from coordinate 8,433 downwards.
CGGCGCTGGACGGCGCCGACCAGCCGAGCGCCCGAGCCTGCTCGGCGCTCAGTCGCGACGTGCGGATGGTCACCACACCGGCGCCGGGCTCGACCACGCCGCGCATGGCGTCGCGAGCGTTGACGGCGAGGTTCATCACCGCGGTTTCGAGCTGGGACTTGTCGGCCAGCACCACCGGCAGGTCGCGGCCGTAGTCGGTCTCCAGCCGCACGTCCTCGCGCAGCAGGCGGCGCAGCAGGACCGCGAACTCGCCGACCAGCTCGCCCAGATCCAGCCGCTCGCGCCGCACCGTCGACTTGCGCGAGAAGGCCAGAAGCTTGCGCACCAGGTCGGCGGCGCGGATGGCCGTCTGGCGGATCTCGTTCAGCCCCTCGTACGAGGGATCGCCAACCGGATGCTTCTCCAGCAGGCCCGACAGCTGCAGCTGGATCGCGGTCAGCAGGTTGTTGAAGTCGTGCGCCACGCCGCCGGCCAGCTGGCCCACCGCCTGCATCTTCTGGGCCTGCGACAGCTGCAGCTCCATCGACTTCTGGGCCGAGACGTCAAACAGCCAGATGCGTCGCCGGTCGCCTTCAGGGGCGACGTAGAGGTGCAGCATCTTGTCCGGGAAGGCGCGGGCGACCAGTTCGATCGGGCCGGAGGAGCCCTCGGCCAGCCGCAGTCTCGCTTCCGTCACGCCCGCGGGGTCGAACAGGTGGCCGAAGGCGGCGTCACGGGCGGCGGCGGGGCCGGTCAGAACCTCGAGCGCGGCGTTGGCCTCTTCCACCTTGCCGGCGAACAGGTCCTCGGCGGCGATGACCGCCGACCCGAACGGCGCGCCGGCGGCCATGGCGCGGCTTTCGGCGGCGTTCGAATGCACGGCGGGACGACCGGGCGTCGACGGCGGGGCCAGCATCACGGCCTCGGGCGCGGCGCGGACGAGGAAGCGGCGCTCGCCCGCCTGGCCGATCAGCACTTCCTGTTCGCGGTCGCCGATCACCACGATGGCGCGGCCCTGCTCGCCGGCGCGGGCCTGTGCGAAGGCCATGTAGAGGGCGGAGGCGGACTTGCCTTTTGGCAGGGCGGTGGTCGCGCCGTTGGCTTCGGCCCAGGCTCCGTTGTAGGCCAGCACCTGACCCGTGGCCCAGACCAGGGCGGCGGGTTCGGCCATGGCGTCCAGCAGATCGACGGCGGCGTCCCCCAGCGGCTGCTTGCCCTCGCTGCGCGAGAAGGAGAACAGGCCGATCAGGGCCACCGCCACGACGGTGAAGATCAGCACCAGGCCGGGCGCGCTCAGCGGGTCCGCCCGAAAGGCCGGATAGGCCAGCGCCCCGACGGCCACGATCGAACCGACCGCCGTCAGGATCAGCAGCGGATCGAACGGTCGCCCGCTCGCGGTCCTCGCAGGTGCGGTCATGGCGCCTCGGCCCGAATCAGATGGGGCAACATACGGCATAGTGTGCCGTATGCGGGCGAGGCGCGAATCCGGCGTCAGGCGGCCTTCAGCGCCTCGGCGCGGGCGTCGCGGGCGGCGTTGATGCGAGCTTCGGCGATGGCGTCGGCGATCTCATGCGTCGGGCGTTTTTCGACCGCCGAGCGCTCGAGCACCTCGTCCAAGGTCTCCATCAGACGGGACAGCTTGGCCTCGACCCAGGCCGGGTCGTAGGCGCCGCCGGTCTGGCGCGCCTTCAGCTCGGAGGCCACGTTGATGATGCCGCCGCCGTTGACGACATAGTCGGGCGCGTACAGCACGCCGCGCTCGAACAGACGCTGGCCGATGTCGGGCGTGGCGAGCTGGTTGTTGGCGGCGCCGACCACGGCCTTGACCGTCAGCCGGTCCAGCGTCTCCGGGTTCAGCGTCGCGCCCAGCGCGCAGGGGGCGTAGATGTCGGCCTTGACGTCATAGATGGCGTCCGGCGCGACGATCTCGGCGTTGGTCCGAGCGGCGACTTCCGACAGCAGGGCCGTGTTGACGTCCGTCATGATCAGCTTCGCGCCGGCGGCGTACAGCTTGTCGGCGAGGTAGCCGCCGACGTGGCCGATGCCCTGAACCGAAACGGTCAGGCCGGTCAGGTCGTCCTGCTTCCACAGGCGGCGGGCGGCGGCGAGGGTCGAGCGGAACACGCCCTCGGCGGTGACCGGGCTCGGGTCGCCGGAGGCCTCGGCGCCGTCGTTCAGGCCCAGCACATACGGCGTGACCTTCCGCGCCTCGGCGATGTCGGAGACCGACACGCCGACGTCCTCCGCCGCGTAGTAGATGCCGCCGAGGGTGTGCACGGCGCGGCCGAAGGCGCGGAACAGCTCCGGCGACTTCTGCGTCCGGCTGTCGCCGATGATGACCGACTTGCCGCCGCCCATCTCCAGATCCGCGACCGCGTTCTTGTAGCTCATGCCCCGCGACAGCCGCAGGACGTCTTCCAGCGCCTCGGCGCTCGACGCGTAGCTCCACATCCGGGTGCCGCCGACAGCCGGGCCGCGGGCGGTCGAGTGGACGGCGATAATCGCACGCAGGCCGGTCTTTTCGTCAAAGACCGCGTGGACGCCTTCATGGTTCGCGAAGGATGGGGAATCGAACAGCGTCTTACCCATGGCGGGCGTCTCCCGGGGTGATTTTTTGTTGCGCGCACATACGCGCCGCAACCTGTCAGAGCAAGCGCGGCGGTTTCACGTCACCGTGCGGCGGCTTCTGACCTCAGGGCGGGGAGCACAGGACCGGCCCCGGACGGCAGGGCGCCGTCGGGGTCGCGCAGCCAGGCCTCGACGTCCCGGTAGACCGTCTCCGCCTGCAGGTCGCGGTTCAGGATGTGCCAGCCTTCGGGATAGAAGCCGGTGCGGAACCCGGGCCGTTCGCCCGCCCGCTCCAGCGCCCGCAGCATCGGCCGCTTCTGGATCACGTTGTCGCTGGCGCCGTACAGCAGCAGGGTCGGCGCGCGGATCTCGCCCAGCCGGGTCGAAGCAGTCTCCATCAGCCCCACCAGGCCATAGAGCGCGTCGAACCGGGTCGAGAGGATGCTGTTCGGATCTCGGCCGTTGCGGATCAGCTCCAGCATGTTGTCCGAGGCGTGCCGGTCGCGGACCGCCCAGGCTGGCGCGGTCACCGCCCGCTCGCCCATGATCCGCGCCGTGACCCACAGGCTGGCGCGGTTCAGCGGCCCTTGCGCCGACCAGCCCCACACCGCCGGCGCCAGCAGCACGACGCCGTCCGCCGCGGGCGGGCGGTCCGAGGCGAAGGCGGCGATCGCCACCGCCCCGCCCATGCTCTCGCCGACGACCGCAATCCGCGCCCGCGGGTGACGCGCTCGGGCCAGCGCAACCGCGGTGCGGAGGTCTTCGGTCATCCGACCCTCGCCCGCCCAGACGCCGCGGCCCGGCGCCTGCCCGAAACCGCGCTGGTCGACGGCCCAGGTCTCGATCCCGCGCTCCGCCCACCACGGTCCCGCCAGACGCCAGGCGGCGCGGCTGTCGTTCATCCCGTGCAGGGCGACTACCACCGCCCATGGTTCGCCCTCCGGCGCCCACCGCGCCAGCGGCAGACGGGCGCCGTCATCCATGACGAGGGAGTCGGCGGTCAGCGCCGGCCCGGCGAAGCCTGGCGGCGGCGTCAGCGGCGGCTGCACGGCCGGGGTGGCGCAGGCCGAGAGGCCAAAGGCGACCGCGAGGGCCAGCCCCCGAAAGAAGGAAGATCGACGACGGGCCTTCGCAGTCATTCTCCCAGAATGCCCTGAACCCTCTGGCGAAGATACGGCAGCACCTCGGCCTCGAACCACGGATTCTTCTGCAGCCATGCCGTATTGCGCCACGACGGATGAGGCAGGGGCAGGATCGTCGGCGCATACTCAGCCCACGCCCGCACCGTCTCCGTCATATTGATCTTCGCCCGCTCGCCCAGCGCCCAGACCTGGGCGTAGCCGCCGACCAGCAGCGTCAGCTCGACCGTCGGCAGCTCCGCCAGCAGCCTCGGCCGCCACAGCTCGGCGCACCGGCGTGGAGGCGGATAGTCGCCGCCGCCTTTTCCGTTCTTTTCGGGCGCAGTGCCTGGATAGCAGAAGGCCTGGGCGGCGACGCCGATGCGGCGGTCGGCGTAGAAGGTCTCGTAGTCCACCCCCAGCCACTGGCGCAGCCGGTCGCCCGACGGATCGGTGAACGGCAGCCCGCTCTCATGCACCCGCCGCCCCGGCGCCTGACCACAGATCAGCAGGCGGGTCTCCGGAAAGACGCGAACCACCGGTCGCGGCGTATGCGGGAGGTGACCGAGACAGGCGCGGCAGGCCCGGATGTCGTTGAGGACCGCGTCGAGGCCGCTTGTCTCAGGCGAAGTCGTCATCGCCCTCGACGACCGGCGGCAGGGCCGCCAGCGCCGCCGCCGTCTCGGCCTCTGTGGGCAGGCGCAGGCGGATTACGCCCTTGACCGCGTTCGGGTCGACCGGTTTGCCCTTCTTGGTGATGGTCAGCCGCCCCTGCCGCATCAGGCCCAGGGCGCAGGCGCGCACCTTGGGCAGCATCCGCTGCCATTGCTCGGGCTGCAGCTCCTTGGCGACTTCCGCCGGCTCGATGCTCTTGCCGCCGACGCCCTTGGGGTCGGCCTTCGCCAGTTTTTCGAAGATGGCGGTTTCGATGGGGTCGCTCATCGCGCCTGTATGGTGCATTGCGGGATCAGAATGAAGGCGCCCGGCTCAAGTAGCGCGTCGCGCGGTAGCCGAAGAGGATTCCATGGTCGAGAAAGTCACGGTCACGGAGGGCGAGTTCGCCGGCTGGCAGACCTACGACCTGCACGGGACGTTCGATCAGGTCGTCGGGCCCTTCTACTTCCGCCCTGACCCGGATGGGCGGATGCGTTGCGCCTTCCGCGCCGAGCCCAAGCACATGAACGCAGGCCATCGGATGCATGGCGGCTGCCTGATGACCTTCGCCGACATCGCCCTGTTTCAGACCGCCTATCAGGAGATGGAGGGGGCCTCGGGCGTGACCGTGTCGCTGGAATCGACCTTCATCGACGGCGCCTATGTGGGGGAGCTGGTCGAGGCGACGGGCGAGGTTATCCGCGCGGGCAAGTCCCTGATCTTCGTCCGCGGCCAGATCCATGCGGCCGAGCGCGTGCTGATGACCTTCTCGGGCGTGATCCGGAAGTTCGAGAAGCGGAGCTGATCAGCCGTCGATGATGTCCTGCAGGAGGACGGCCATCCGGCGCTCCATGTCGGCGCACTGATCCGGCGTCAGGTTGTCGATGCACAGCTCGCTGCCGATAGAGACGCCCATCATGACGCCCGCCGCCAGCCGCGCGCGCACCGGTGCGTCCGGGCCGCCCAGCCATCGCTCGAACGGGCCGAAGAAGCAGTCCTGACCATTGCGCTGGACCAGTTCCGCCGCCTTGGTCGAGCCGATCGAGCGCAGCATGATCAGCATATGCTCCAGCTTTCCGGCGCCGTGTTCCTTGTAGATCGCTTCGCGGGCCATTCGCTGGCCGAAGGTCGAGCGGTCGCCTTCCATGATCCGCGTCTTGTCGCCTGATGCATTGAGCACGGCGATGAACAGGTCTTCCTTCGAGCCGAAATAGCGGGACACCAGCGCCGCATCGACCCCGACGTCGCGCGCGATGTCGCGCATGCCGACGTCGTCATAGCTCTCCCGCGCGAAGCGTGCGCGGGCGGCCTCCAGGATGGCGGCGCGGGTCGCCTCGGCGTTACGCGGCCGCGGCGCGACGGGACAAAACAATTTGTGATCTCCGGGAAAGCCCCACACTGCATATGGCTTTGTCAACCGCTGTTGACAAGCGCAACCGGCATCACCATTAAGTCACCGGGCGTTGACTAGCCGGCCTCCTCCCCGTGCGCCGCGGTCGACAAGACAGGGACTGAACGTTCATGCGCACCGCGAAGATCGTGGCCGCGTCCGCCTTGATGGCGGCCGCCCTCTATGGCTGCAGCCGGAGCGAGGCGCAGGCCCCGCCGCCGGCTCCCTCGGTGACCGTCGCGGTTCCGCTGGTCCGCGCCGTACAGGACTGGGACGAGTTCACCGGCCGGTTCGAGGCGACGCAGTCGGTCGAGGTTCGCGCTCGCGTCGGCGGCTACGTCTCGGGCGTCCACTTCCGCGACGGCGACTATGTGCGGCGCGGCCAGTTGCTGTTCACCCTCGACCCGCGCCCCGCTCAGGCCGCTCTGGCCTCGGCCCGGGCCCAGCTGGCGCAGGCCCAGGCGCAGATCAGCCTGGCCCAGAGCGAGCTCGCCCGTTCGGAGACCCTGCTGGAGTCCCAGGCCGTGTCGCAGGCCGAGGTCGACACCCGGCGCGGCGCCCTGCAGACGGCGCAGGCGGCCCTCGCCGCCGCCAACGCCAGCGTGCGCGCCCGGCAGCTGGACCTCGAGTTCACCCGCGTCACCGCGCCGATCTCGGGCCGCGTCTCTGACCGCCGCGTCGACGCCGGCAATCTGGTGGCCGGAGGCTCGTCGGCCGCCGACGTCCTGACCACCGTGGTGTCCAGCGCGCCGATCCACTTCGTCTTCGACGGGTCGGAGGCCGTGCTGCTGAAGTATCAGCGTCAGGCCCGGCAAGGCGCCGCGCCCATTCAGGTCCGGCTGCAGGACGAGGCCGACTTCGTGCGGGCCGGCACGCTCGACTTCACCGACAACGCCGTCGATACCGCCTCGGGCGTGATCCGGCTTCGAGCCGTCATTCCCAACGCCGACGGCTTCCTGAAGCCGGGCATGTTCGGCCAGGCCAGGCTCGCGGGAGCCGGAACCTACAACGCCATGCTGGTGCCCGACGCCGCCGTGGCCACCGATCAGGCCCGCCGGATCGTCTATGTCGTCGCCGCCGACGGCTCGGTCGCGCCGAGACCGGTGCAGCTGGGACCGCTGGTGGACGGGCTGCGCGTGGTCCGCTCCGGCCTCCAGCCGACTGACCGCGTCATCATCGCCGGCGTCCAGCGCATCCAGCAGCCGGGCATGAAGGTGCAGGCGCGCAACGGCCGGATCCAGCCCGTCGCGCAACCGCAACAGGCCCCGGTGACCACGTCCGCCCCGGCTTCGACCGCGACCTTCGCCGCCAGCCTGTCCTCGGGCGACTGATCCGGACATGAACATCTCGCGCTTCTTCATCGACCGGCCGATCTTCGCGGCCGTGATCGCGGTGTTCGTCACCCTGATGGGTGTGTTCGCCTATCCGCTGCTGCCGCTGTCGCAGTATCCCGAGATCGCCCCGCCGACGATCACCATCAACACCGCCTATCCCGGCGCCTCGGCCGAGACGGTGGCCGAGACCGTCGCCGCGCCGATCGAGCAGGAGGTCAACGGCGTCGAGGGGATGCTGTACGTCTCGTCGTCATCCACCTCCGACGGCGCCGTCTCCGTGACCGTGACCTTCAACCCGGGCACCGATCTGGATGCGGCCCAGGTTCTGGTCCAGAACCGCGTCGCCCTCGCCGAACCGCGCCTGCCCGAGCAGGTCCGCCAGATCGGCGTGACGGTGAACAAGCAGGAGAGCGGCTTCCTGATGATCCTGGGGCTGACGTCCCCGGACAAGTCGCTGGATAACGACTACGTCGGCAACTACGCCCAGTCGGTGCTGCGCGACCGTCTGCTGCGGGTCGACGGCGTCGGCGCCGTGCAGGTGTTCGGCGGCGGCAACTATTCGATGCGCGTGTGGATCGATCCGGCGAAGGCCGCCGGGCGCGGTTTGACCGGCCCCGACATCGTCGCCGCCCTGCGGGCCCAGAACGTCCAGGCCGCGGCCGGGGCCATCGGCCAGCCGCCGTTCAACACCAACGCCGCCGCCTTCCAGCTGCCGGTTCAGGTCCAGGGCCGCCTCAGCAATCCGGACCAGTTCGCCGACATCGTCATTCGCACGGACGCGCAGGGCCGCGTGACCCGCGTCCGCGACGTCGCCCGCGTCGAGCTGGGCGCGCAGGACTACGGCATCCGCGGCTTCTTCGACGGCGAACGCGGCGTCGGCGTCGCCATCATTCAGCAGCCGGGCGCCAATGCGCTCGGCACCGCGGAACGGGTGCAGGACGAGATCGAGGCGCTGAAGGCCGACCTGCCCCAGGGCATGGACGTGTCGGTGGCCTACAATCCGACCGAGTTCGTCGCCGCGTCCGTGGAGTCGGTTCAGCACACCCTGATCGAGGCGGTCATCCTCGTCGTCCTGGTGGTCATCGTCTTCCTGCAGACCTGGCGGGCGGCGATCATCCCCATCGTGGCCATCCCGGTCGCGCTGGTCGCCACCTTCGCCGTCCAGCTGATGTTGGGCTTCTCGATCAACTCTCTCAGCCTGTTCGCGCTGGTCCTGGCGGTCGGCATCGTCGTCGACGACGCCATCGTGGTGGTCGAGAACGTCGAACGCTACATCCGCCAGGGGCTGACGCCCAAGGAGGCCGCCTACCGCTCCATGCAGGAGGTGTCGGGCGCCCTGATCTCGATCGGTCTGGTGCTGGTCTCGGTGTTCGTGCCGACCATGTTCGTG
>NZ_DASWNO010000049.1:0-9039 GCF_036399195.1 Brevundimonas sp. | reverse complement strand
CGTGCTTCAGTGTGCCGAACAGCGAGAAGCCGCCGAACACCGTCTGGAACCACATGTCGAACAGGCCCAACGCGCCGCCGACGCTGGTGCCGAGCTTGGACAGCAGGGGCTTGGCGTTCCGGACGCGCTTCAGCTCCTGATAGACCCAGCTCTTCTCGTAGGCGGTCTGATACTCGACCAGCTGATCGCCCGACCGGCCCGCCATGACCGCGTTGTAGGCGGCGTCCGCCGCCAGCATCCCGGTCTTCATGGCGTTGTGGCTGCCCTTGATGCGGGGCACGTTCACGAAACCGGCCGAGCAGCCGATCAGCACCCCGCCGGGAAAGGACAGCTTCGGCACCGACTGGAAGCCGCCCTCGGTGATCGCCCGCGCGCCATAGGAGACCCGCGTGCCGCCCTCCAGATGCTCGGCGACGGCCGGGTGGTGCTTGAAACGCTGGAACTCGTCGAACGGAGACAGGAAGGGGTTCTTGTAGTTCAGGTGCACGACGTAGCCGATGGCCACGTAGCGGTCCCCGAAATGGTACATGAAGCTGCCGCCGCCGGTGAACTCGTCCAGCGGCCAGCCGGTGGTGTGCTGGGCCAGACCGGGCCGGTGCTTCTCCGCCGGCACCTGCCACAGCTCCTTGAGGCCGATGCCGTATTTCTGCGGCTGGGCGTCATCGCAAAGATTGTGGCGAGCCATGACGGTCTTGGCCAAGGATCCGCGCACGCCCTCGGCGATGAAGACGTATTTGCCGTGCAGTTCGAGGCCGGGCTGGAAGTCCCCGGTCGGCCTGCCCTCGCGGTCGATCCCGAACACGCCCGCCACGACGCCCTTCACGCGCCCCGAAGGCTCGTCCCAGACGACGTGGCTGGCCGCCATGCCCGGATAGACCTCGACACCCAACGCCTCGGCCTGCTCGGCCAGCCAGCGCGCGACATTGCCCAGCGAGGCGATGTAGCAGCCGTCGTTGTGCATCATCGGCGGCAGCAGGAACATCGGCAGGGACGCCTCCCCCGCCGGCCCCAGCACGAGGAACCGATCCTCGGTGACCGGCGTCTCCAGCGGCGCGCCGCGTTCCTTCCAATCCGGGAACAGTTCGCTCAGGGCGCGCGGATCTATGACGGCGCCGGACAGGATGTGGCCGCCGATCTCCGCGCTCTTCTCCAGCACCGCGACCGTGATCTCCTTGCCGTCCGCCTCGGCCCGCTGCTTCAGACGGATGGCGGCGGCAAGGCCCGCCGGGCCGCCCCCGACGACGACGACGTCGTACTCCATGACCTCGCGCTCGACCCCGGCCAGAGCCTCCGCGGGCGGCAGCTTGTCGATCACGGCTTCCTGCCAGGCGTTGGCGGCGCCGCCCTCGATCACGTCCTCGGCCATCACGGCTCCTGTCGTCGCTGTATTCCGGTGTTCCCCGCTTATCGGAAGGTGACGCCGGGGTGGTCAAGGACTATCCCTGTGCCGATCGCCATGACCCCCTCGCCCCTCGACGCCGCCGCGACCGAAAGCCTGCTCGCCTTCTGGCGCGACGCGGGCGTCGACGCCTGCTTCGAAGACGCGCCGGTCGACCGCACCCATGTGGCGCCGCCGCCCGCGGTCAAGGCCGTCGCCAAGGCCACCGCGTCGGTCGTGGCGACCCCCGATGCAGGAGACGCCGCAGCCGAAGCCCGGCGAGCGGCGGCGGCGGCCCAGACCCTGGAGGAACTGGGTCAGGCCGTCGCGGCCTTCGAAGGCTGCGCCCTGCGCGGCCTCGGCGCCCGTCAGGCGGTTTTCTGTCGCGGAAATCCGGAAGCGCCCGTGCTGGTGATCGGCGAAGGGCCCGGAGCCGAAGAAGACGCCCGCGGCCAGCCGTTCGTCGGCAAGGCGGGTCAGTTGCTGGACCGGATGCTTGCGGAGGCGGGGCTGGAAGGTCGGGTCTTCATCACCAACACCGTGTTCTGGCGTCCGCCCGGCAACCGGTCGCCGACGCCCGCGGAACAGGCGGTCTGCGCCCCATTCGTCGAGCGCGCCTTCGCATTATTGAAGCCGAAGGCCGTCCTGCTGCTCGGCGCGGCGTCGGCCAAGTCGATTCTGGCGACGGACGAGGGAATCATGCGGCTGCGCGGTCAGTGGCGCGAATGGCGGCTGTCCGAGGGCGGCGTTTCCGCACCCGCGCTGCCCACGCTGCACCCCGCCTTCCTGTTGCGCCAGCCGCTGGCCAAGCGTCAGGTGTGGGCCGATCTGCTCTCGTTGGCGGCCTCTGTAGAAGGCTAACGGCCAAGCCTGTTCATCCTTCAGACTCAAAAGGGCCCCAAAACTGGGGGCATTCTTGACTTCGGCCGGGAGCAGTGGCGCTCTCGGGACCTGACGACCGAACGAAAAGCGTGGGTGACCTGAGTCGAGACGGGTCCATCGACGCTCAAAGGGGGGCCGCCGTAGTGCTGTTCGAGTTCCGCCGCGCGTTCCTCGCGCCGACGTTTGCCTTGGCCCTGGCCGCCCTCGCGGGCGCCGGTCACGCCGAAGACGAGCGCCGCGCCATCACTGCTCTCAGCCCGGCGGATCGTCTCAGCTACACCACCGCCTTCGACGCTCTCCGCCGCGGTGATCTCGACGCCGCCCGCGACGCGGCCCGCCAAGCTCAGGACCGTGTCCTGCTGGGCCAGGTCGAGTTCGAGCGGCTGTTCCACGCCGGCCACACCGCCACCTACGACGAGCTTTCCGCCTGGCTGCAGGACTACGCCGATCTTCCCGCCGCCGAACGCGTCTACAGTCTCGCCCTGCGGCGGCGCCCGGACGGCGCGCCCGAGCCGCGCCAGCCCTCGCAGCCGGGCTTCAGCCGCAGTTGGAACAGCGTCGCCGCCGCCGGCGGCAACACTGAAGCCGACCCGATGAAGGCCGCCCGGGTGGCGCTGAACCATGACGACCTGAGCGGCGCCGTCACGCTGGGCGAACAGCTCGGGGACTGGTGGACCGTCGGGCTGGCCCAGTACCGTCTCGGCGAGTTCGCCGCCGCCAAGAACGCCTTCCAGCGAGTTCTGGACGACCCGACCGAGGACGGATGGGTTCGCGCCGGAGCCGCCTTCTGGGCCGCGCGCTCGGCCGGCCGCTCGGGCCAGCAGGACCGCGTGCAGCCGCTGCTGCGCCGCGCCGGCGCCTGGCCCGCCACCTTCTACGGCCAGATCGCCCTGCACCAGCTGGGTGAGGAGCCGACGATCGAGAACCTCGGTCCCCGGCCCTATTCTGAGGCCGGCCTGCGCCGCGCCTCCTATCAGGCGGAAGAACCGATCGGAGTCGGCGCCGACGAACTGGACGAGTTCCTCCGCAGCGAGCCCCGGGCCCGGCGCACCGTCGCCTTCTTCGAGGTCGGCCGCCGCACGGACGCGCGGGACGAGCTGAAGACCGGCCTGCGCGCCGCCGCGACCGAGAAGGGCCGTCAGCTGTGGGCCGCGCTCGGCCGGGCCCTTGGGCCCCGCGTCACCGGCTCCGGCGACGACGTGACCCGAGTCGACGCGGGGCGCTATCCGCAGCCGGTCATCGAGCCGGAGGGCGGCTTCACCATCGAGCGCTCGCTGGTCTATGCCATCGCGCGCAAGGAAACCGACTTCAACGCCCGCGCCCGCTCCGCCGTCGGCGCCTATGGCCTCATGCAGGTCATGCCCGCCACGGCCGCCGAACTGGCCAACGACCGCGTCTTCGTCGCCGAGCCGGATCGGCTGTTCGAGCCCGCGGTGAACGCCCGCCTCGGTCAGGCCTACATCAACCGGGTTCTGGCCATGCCGGCGATCAACGGTGACCTGCTGCGCGCCGCGGCGTCCTACAACGCAGGCCCCGGTCCGATGGTCGCGGCCGTGCGCAAGCTGGGCCAGGACGCCGATCCGCTGCTGCTGATCGAGACCATCGACGTGCCGCAGGCCCGCGATTACGTCGAAAAGGTCGTGGCCGCCTACTGGATCTACCAGCGCATGAACGGGCGGCCGCTGAACACCTTGGATGCCGTCGCTTCTGGCGCGAGCCTCATCCCTCTGGCGCTGGACTATGTGGCGCCCCCGCCGCTTCCGGCCCAGCCGGTCGAGGTGGCGCAGGTGGGGATGACCGGCGGCTAGAGTCCGGCCAGCAGCAGCGCCGGCAGGCAGCAGGCCACCACGATCAGCAGCCCATAGACCAGCAGGCTCGGGCGGCGGGCTGGGTGTTCAACGGGCATCGGCATTGGCGGACCTCGAACGCTTCAACGCTCTCTGAGGCTTCTGGAATACCGCTGTTGTCTTAAGTTGCCGTTGGACGGCGCGGTTAACGCGACGCCAGCGCCGTCCACTCGTGGAACTCCGACTGGTCCAGCAAGACGTCGCAGTAGGCCTGCGCCACGCCGTCGTCGCCGTGGGCGGACAGGTCGATCTGGTAGTGGCGGAAACGCGCCGCGACCGGGGTGAAGAAGGCGTCGGGGATAGACCACTCGCCGAACAGGTAGGGGCCGCGGGCGCCGAAACGGCCTCGCATGTCGCGGAAGATTTCAACCAGCCGCCTGATATCGGCAAGCGTCGCCTCGCCTGTCGGCGGCGGAGCACGGTCTGGGCCGACCATGGTGTGGATGACGCCCCGCGCGTCCGGACCCATGCCGCACTCGCTCCGTAGACCCATGAAGCTGGAATGCATCTCGCAGGTCACCGACCGCGCCAGCCACCGCGCCTTCTCGTCGGCGGGCCACAAGCGGGCGTGCGGATACCGCTCGGCGCACCAGACCGCGATGGCTAGAGAGTCCCACAGGGTCTCGCCGTCCACCTTCAGCAGCGGCACCTTGCCCGACGGCGAGACCTTGGCCAGTTGCTCCTGATAGCCGGGCCCGTAGAGCGAGACCTCGCGCACGGTGAACGCGGCCCCGCAACGTTTCAGCACCAGCCAGGGCCGCAGCGACCACGTCGAGAATGCGATGTTGCCGACGATCAGTTCCACGAGCCGCCCTCCATCCATGTGCCGTGTCTGATAGCGGTAGACGGCGGCTCCCGCCAAGCCGCCAGGCTCGGGGCCGGCGGCGCCACGTGCAAGCGGCGCTTGACTCCCGACGGGCTGGGACCGACACGCCCCGTCCATGATCAGCCGCTATTCCCGCCCCGCCGCCGTCGATATCTGGTCGCAGGAGACCAAGTACCGGATCTGGTTTGAGATCGAGGCTCACGCCGCGACGAAGATGGCGGAGCTCGGGGTGATCCCGACCGAAGCCGCCGAGGCCATCTGGGCCAAGGGCAAGGACGTCGTGTTCGACGCCGACCGCATCGACGAGATTGAGCGCACCACCAAGCACGACGTCATCGCCTTCCTGACCCATGTGTCGGAGATTGTCGGCGAGGAGGCGCGCTTCCTGCACCAGGGCATGACCTCGTCCGATGTGCTCGACACCTGTTTCGCGGTCCAGCTGGCGCGCTCGGCCGACCTGCTGGTCGAAGGCGTCGACCGGGTGCTCGCAGCACTTGAGACGCGCGCCATGGAGCACAAGCTCACCCCCTGCGTCGGCCGCAGCCACGGCATCCACGCCGAGCCGGTCACCTTCGGCCTCAAACTGGCCGGCTATCACGCCGAATTCCAACGGGCCCGGCGGCGGCTTCTGACGGCCAGGGAAGAGATCGCCACCTGCGCCATCTCCGGCGCCGTCGGCACCTTCGCCAATGTCGATCCGGCGGTGGAAGCCTATGTCGCCGACAGGATGGGCTTGCAGGTCGAGCCGGTCTCGACCCAGGTGATCCCCCGCGACCGCCACGCCGCCTTCTTCGCGGCGCTCGGCGTCGTGGCTTCGTCGGTCGAGCGTCTGGCCATTGAGATCCGCCACCTGCAGCGCACGGAAGTGCTGGAGGTGGAGGAGTTCTTCGACAAGGGCCAGAAGGGCTCGTCGGCCATGCCGCATAAGCGCAATCCGATCCTCACGGAGAACCTGACCGGTCTGGCCCGGCTGGTGCGCTCGGCCGTCGTGCCGGCGATGGAGAACGTCGCCCTCTGGCACGAGCGCGACATCAGCCACTCGTCCGTCGAGCGCGGCATCGGGCCGGACGCCACCATCCACCTGGACTTCGCCCTCCACCGGCTGGCCAATGTGGTGGAGCGGCTGAACGTCTATCCGGAAAACATGGCCAAGAACCTGAACCTGCTCGGCGGGCTGGTGCATTCGCAGCGGGTCATGCTGGCCCTGACCCAAGCCGGCGTCTCGCGGGAGGACGCCTACGCCGCGGTGCAAGAGAACGCCATGAAGGTCTGGCGCGGCGAGGGCCGGTTCCTCGACTTCCTGAAGGCCGACCCGCGCGTCACCCTGCCCGAAGCGCAGCTGGAGGCGCTGTTCGACATCGGCTATCACACCAAGCACGTGGACACCGTGTTCGCCCGGGTGTTCGGCGCTTCGTGATCCTGAAACGGGCGTTCGAGCCGGTCGCCGACGCAAACACGCGCCTGCTGATCCTCGGCAGCCTGCCCGGCGACGCCTCGCTGAAAGCCGCGCAGTATTACGCCCATCCCCGCAACGGCTTCTGGCGACTGACCGGCGCGGTGATCGGGGTCGACCTCGCCACCTTGGCTTACGCCGAGCGACTGGAGGCGCTGCGGGCGGCGCAGGTCGGACTGTGGGATGTGATCGCCAGCGCCGAACGGCCCGGTAGTCTTGACGCCGCCCTCCGCCACGCCGCCGCCGCTGACCTGGGCCCGCTGGTGGAGAGCCTCCCGGCGCTGCGGGCCGTGGCCTTCAACGGGGGCACGGCGGCGCGGATCGGACGCCGCTCGCTCGACGGGGCGACTGTCGATCTGATCGATCTCCCCTCTTCCAGCCCGGCGCACACGATGGCTTTCGAGGCCAAGCTGGCGGCGTGGCGACCGCTCTCGCAGTTCCTGATCACGGACTGACCCCCTGCGGTCACATGCCGCGCCGGAAAACGTGACCGGTCTGCATCCATTCCGACTTTGGACAGTACCTGTTGCCGCGTCGCCGCAAGGGCGGCGCCTATCAGGAGACGCCGAATGACCCCGACACGCTTCGCCACGCTCGCGACCGTATCCGCCGCCGCCGCTCTCGCCCTGGCCGCTTGCAGCAACAACGCCGAAGAAGCCGCTCCCGCGGACGCCGCGGCCGCCGAAACCTCCGCCATGGCCCCGGCAGCCGCCGCCAGCGGCACCATCGTCGAGGTCGCCCAGGGCAATCCCGACTTCAGCACCCTCGTCAGCGCCGTGACCTCGGCCGACCTCGGCGGCACGCTGGGCGGCGCCGGACCGTTCACGGTCTTCGCCCCGACCAACGCCGCGTTCGAGAAGGTCCCGGCAGCCACGCGCGGCAGCCTCATGGCCCCGGCCGGCAAGGCCGACCTGACCAAGATCCTGACCTATCACGTGGTTCCGGGCCGCGTGGACGCCGCGACCCTGACGCAACAGATCCAGGCCGGCGGCGGAAGCGCCCAGCTGACCACCGTCGAGGGCGGCGTTCTCACCGCCCGCGCCGGCGCCGACGGCTCCGTCACTCTGACGGACGAAAACGGCGGCACGTCGCGCGTGGTCCAGGCGGACGTCGCGGCCTCGAACGGCGTCATCCACGCCATCGACACCGTGGTCATGCCCAACTAGGCCGAACCTCGAGCCGATACGACAAGGGCCGCTCCATCGCTGGAGCGGCCCTTTTTTTCTTGTCCGACCGTCGAGTGGCTTAGTTGCCGCTGCGGATTTGCTCGCGGGCGACCGAGGCCAGCTCGTCCATCTTGCGGCGGATTTCGCCTTCCGAGACGGTCAGGCCGGCGCCCTCCAGATCCTGGGCGATCTTGCGGTACACGTCCTCTTCACCCGGCTGCTCGAAGTCGGCCTTGACGATGGCGCGGCCGTACTCCTCGGCGCGGTCCGCGTTCAGGCCCATCTTCTCGGCGGCCCACAGGCCCAGGAGCCTGTTCCGCCGAGCGACCGCCTTGAACTCCTGCTCCTGATCGAGGGCGTATTTGGACTCGAAGCCCCTTTCCCGATCGTCGAAGGTGGTCATGAGGTGGCGAGGCTCCGGCAGGCGGCCCGAAGGAGCCGCGTTCGAGGTGGTCTATATCCACCCCGTCGCCGAACGCAACCGGAACTGGCCGGGTTGCGGCGAAGGCGCGCGGCCATGGCGCATAGGACGCTGGTTTGTGTCCGGGGGCCTCATCCGCTAAGGGTCGCCGGACTTTTTCCCGCCCGCACGCGATTCCGGATCAAGCCGCCCAGACCCGGTCTGGCCGCGCGATTCGCGTTTCCGGCAGGCCCCGCCCGGACCGACCATGATGAACGTCAAGCGCAAGAAGCTCTATGAGGGCAAGGCGAAGATCCTCTACGAGGGCCCTGAGCCCGGCACCCTGATCCAGTATTTCAAGGACGACGCCACCGCCTTCAACGGCGAGAAGAAGGCCCAGCTCGAGGGCAAGGGCGTCATCAACAACCGCATCAGCGAATTCGTCATGTCGCGCCTGAACGGCATCGGCGTGACCAACCACTTCATCAAGCGGCTGAACCTGCGCGAGCAGCTGATCCGCGAGGTCGAGATCATCCCGCTCGAAGTCGTGTGCCGGAACATCGTGGCCGGCTCCATGAGCCAGCGGCTCGGCATCGACGAGGGCACGCCCCTGCCCCGCTCGATCATCGAGTTCTACCTCAAGAAGGACGAGCTCAACGATCCGATGGTGACGGAAGAGCACATCACCGCCTTCAACTGGGCATCGACCCAGGAGCTGGACGACATCCTGGCCATGACGGTGCGGGTCAACGACTACCTGTCCGGCATGTTCGGCGCCGTCGGCATCACCCTGGTGGACTTCAAGATCGAGTTCGGGCGCATCTGGGAGAACGACTTCAGCCGCGTCATCCTGGCCGATGAGATCAGCCCGGATTCCTGCCGCCTGTGGGACACCATCACCGGCGAAAAGCTGGACAAGGACCGCTTCCGCCGCGATCTGGGCAATGTGATCGAAAGCTACACCGAGGTGGCCCGCCGCCTCGGCATCATGAAGGACATGCCGACCGTGATTCAGGGTGGATTGCACTGATGGCGAAGGTGAAGGTTCATGTGTTCCTGAAGCCAGGCGTGCTGGACGTTCAGGGTA
>NZ_DASWNO010000048.1:0-4392 GCF_036399195.1 Brevundimonas sp. | reverse complement strand
CTACGCCGACGACGTGCAGTGCGCGCACGGCAACACCGTGGGCAATCTCGACGAGAGCGCCCTGTTCTACATGCAGCAGCGGGGCCTGCCGATCGACGAGGCGCGGGCGCTGCTGACGCAGGCGTTCCTGATCGAGGTCGTGGACCGAATTGAGCACGACGGCGCGCGGGAGGTGGCAAGGGAATGGCTGACGGCTCGCCTGTGAACCTGTTCGACCCCTACGCCGCCCGGGCGCAGTTTCCGATCCTGTCCCGGTCGGTGAACGGCAAGCCGCTGGTCTATCTCGACTCGGCCGCGTCCGCGCAGAAGCCGCGGGCGGTGATCGGCGCTATGGTCGCGGTCATGGAGGGCTCCTACGCCAACGTCCATCGCGGCCTGCACACGCTCGCCAACGAGACAACCGAAGCCTTCGAGTCGGCGCGGGAGAGCGTCGCCGCCTTCCTGAACGCCCCGTCGGCTGAAAACATCGTCTGGACCAAGGGCGGCACCGAGGCGATCAACCTCGTCGCGGCTGGACTCGGCCAGTCCATCCAGCCGGGCGACGAGATCGTGCTCAGCGAGATGGAGCACCACGCCAACATCGTGCCCTGGCACATGCTGCGCGAGCGTTATGGCGCGGTGCTGCGCTGGGTTCCGGTGCTGGACGACGGGTCGCTCGACATGGCGGCCTATGCGGCGCTGCTCGGGCCGAAGACCCGGCTGGTCGCCGTCACCCACATGTCGAACGTGCTGGGCACCATCAATCCGATCGCCGAGATCACGCGGTTGGCGCACGCGGCGGGGGCTCGTGTCCTGATCGACGGTTGCCAGGGCGCCGTGCACGCGACGCCAGACGTGCAGGCGATCGGCTGCGACTTCTACGTCTTCACCGGCCACAAGCTGTTCGGGCCCACGGGCGTCGGCGTCCTCTACGGGACCACCGAGGCGCTGGAGGCGCTGCCGCCGTATCAGGGCGGGGGCGAGATGATCGAGACGGTCGAACGCGACCGGATCACCTGGGCTAAGCCGCCCCACAAGTTCGAGGCGGGAACGCCGCCGATCGTGCAGGCTGTCGGCCTCGGCGCCGCCATCACATGGCTGAACCAGTTCGACAACGCCGCGATCCAGACCCACGAGCGCGCTCTGCTCTCCCACGTCCGCAGCCGGCTGAACGGCCTCAACTGGCTGCGCGAGATCGGGACGGCCGAGGACAAGGGCGCGATCTTCGCCTTCACCGTCGACGGCGCGCACGCCCACGACATCGCCCAAGTGGTCGACCGCTACGGCGTTGCGGTCCGGGCCGGACTGCACTGCGCCGAACCGCTGTCGAAAAGGTTCGGCGTGACGTCGAGCGCCCGCGCCAGCTTCGCCCTATATAACACCCTCGAGGACGCCGACGCCTTCGCCGACGCCCTGATCAAG
This sequence comes from Brevundimonas sp., assembly GCF_036399195.1. Lineage (GTDB taxonomy): Bacteria > Pseudomonadota > Alphaproteobacteria > Caulobacterales > Caulobacteraceae > Brevundimonas. Next base: position 2,991 of record NZ_DASWNO010000048.1, on the reverse strand, counting down.
GCCCGTGAGTTCTTCGCATGAGCGACCCGACAGCCAGTCCGATCACCGACAGCCCGGCCTTCGCCGAGGCGTGGGATGCGCCGCAGAAAAGCGCGCTGGCCCAGGCGGAGATCGACCGCATGACCGACGACATCATCACGGCGCTGAAGACCGTGTTCGATCCGGAAATCCCGGTCGACATCTACGAGCTGGGCCTGATCTACCGCGTCGACCTGTCCGACGACCGCGACGTCGTCATCGAGATGACGCTGACGGCGCCGGGCTGCCCGGTGGCCGGCGAAATGCCGATCTGGATCGAGGACGCGGTCAAGAAGGTCGAGGGCGTCCGGTCGGCCCGCGCCCATCTGGTCTTCGACCCGCCGTGGGATCCTTCGAAGATGAGCGACGAGGCCAAGCTGGCCCTGAATATGTTCTGATGGTCGATAGATGAGCGAACTCCAGACAGCGATCCGACCGCGCCGTCCCCGACCCGCCGTCGTCACCCTGACGGACGCGGCGGCCGAGCGGGTGCGCGCGCTGACCGAGGCGGGCGGACACAAGGCGCTGCGGGTCGGCCTGAAAAACGCGGGCTGCGCGGGCCAGGAATACACCTTCGCCTTCGCCGACGAGATCGGGCCGCTGGACGAGGTGGTGACCGACAAGGGCGCGACGATCATCGTAGAGCCGAAATCGATCCTGTTCCTGATCGGATCGGAGATCGACTACGAGACCACGAAACTGGCGTCCAAATTCGTGTTCCGGAATCCGAACCAGACCGACGCCTGCGGCTGCGGCGAGAGCGTCACCATCATCCCGGCCAAGGCGCTGGACGCAGACTGATGATCCGGCTGGAGGGGGTCACGAAACGCTTTCGGAGCGCCGCCGGCGAACGCGTGGCGCTCGACGCCGTCGATCTGACCGTCGAGGCGGGGCAGGTGTTCGGCGTGGTGGGTCGGTCCGGCGCCGGCAAGTCGACCCTGATCCGGACCATCAACCTGCTGGAGCGCCCCGAAGCCGGGCGGGTGACCGTCGACGGCCGCGAGATGACGGCGCTGGCGCCCGCCGACCTGCGCGCCGCCCGCCGTCGGATCGGCATGATCTTCCAGCACTTCAACCTGCTGAACGCCAAGACGATCGCCGAAAACGTCGCCTTTCCCCTGAAGCTGGAAGGCAGGCCTTCAGCAGAGGTGGACCGGCGCGTCGCCGACCTGCTGGAGCAGCTCGGTCTCTCCGAGCACGCCCGCAAGCATCCGGCGCAGCTGTCCGGCGGCCAGAAGCAGCGCGTTGGCATCGCCCGCGCCCTCGCCTGCGAGCCGGGCGTGCTGCTGTGCGACGAGGCGACCAGCGCGCTCGATCCCGAGACGACGGACGAAATCCTGAGCCTGCTGGACCAGCTGAACCGCGATCTGAAGCTGACCATCGTGCTGATCACCCACCAGATGGAGGTGGTGCGCCGCGTCTGCGACCGGGTGGCGGTGCTTAAGGACGGGCGGGTGGTGGAGCAGGGGGCGACCGCCGACGTGTTCCTGCACCCGAGACACGCCGCGACCCGCGCCATGCTGGCCGAAGGCGAGGAGGGCTTCGACGCCTCCACCGTGCCCCCGGGGGGGCGGCTGGCCAAACTGACCTTCCGCGGCGGCTCGACCTATGAGCCGGAGCTCAGCCGCGTCGCCCGTTCGGTCGGCGTCGACTATTCAATCCTCTCTGGCCGGATCAGCCGCATTCGGGGTGAGCCCTACGGGCAGCTGGTCGTCGCCTTCACCGGCGGCGACGCCGAGGCGGCCGTGGCCCAGCTGACGGCCCGCGGCGTGACGGTGGAGGCCGCCTGATGGAGAGCTTCTTCGCCAACGTGGACTGGCCCGAGATCGCCCGCGCCACCCGCGACACCCTGCTGATGCTCGGGGGCTCGATGGCTCTGACGGTGCTCTTCGGCGTCCCGCTGGGGGTTCTTCTGTACCTCTCGGGCCGGGGACGCCTGGCGGCGAACCCGGTGCTGAACGCCGTGCTGTCGCTGATCGTGAACATCCTGAGGTCGGTGCCCTTCATCATCCTGCTGATCGTGATGCTGCCGTTGACGGTGCTGCTGGTCGGGACCTCCCTCGGCGTGGCCGGCGCCATCCCCCCGCTGGTTGTCGGCGCCGCGCCCTTCTATGCGCGGCTGGTCGAGACCGCCCTGCGTGAGGTCGACAAGGGCGTGGTCGAGGCCACCCAGGCCATGGGCGGCACCACCTTCCAGATCGTCACCCGGGCGCTGCTGCCGGAAGCCATGCCCGGCATCATCGCCGGAGCCACCGTCACCGCCATCGCCCTGGTCTCCTACACCGCCATGGCCGGCGTGGTCGGGGCGGGGGGCCTGGGCGATCTGGCCATCCGCTTCGGCTACCAGCGCTTCCAGACCGATGTCATGGTGGTGACCGTCGTGCTTCTGCTCCTGCTGGTGCAGCTTCTCCAGATGCTCGGCGACCGTCTGGTCGCCTCTGTTTCCCACCGCTGATCGCTCCCCCGAAAGGCCCGCTCATGATCCGCCGCTCGCTCCTGACCCTCGCCGCCGCCTCTCTGGTCCTCGCCGCCTGCGGGCAGGGGTCCGAAAAGACGGCGGCCGCTGATGCGCCGCTGCTGGTGGGGGCGACGGCGGTGCCGCACGCCGAAATCCTGGCGCACATCAAGCCGCTCCTCGCGGCCGATGGCGTGAACATCGAGATCAAGGTGTTCAACGACTACGTCCAGCCGAACACCCAACTGGCTGAGCGGCGGCTGGACGTGAACTACTTCCAGACCAAGCCCTATCTGGACGAGTTCAACGCTTCGCGTGGCTCGGATCTGGTCACGGTCGCCGGCGTGCACGTCGAGCCGCTGGGCGCCTACTCCCGGCGCTTCCGTTCGCTGGAGCAGCTGCCGAACGGGGCCGAAGTCGCGGTGCCCAACGACGCCTCGTCGATCGGCCGGTCGCTGATCCTGCTGCAGTCGGCGGGCCTGATCCGCCTGAAGGAGCCGGCCAATCCGCTGCAGAGC
>NZ_DASWNO010000047.1:0-3878 GCF_036399195.1 Brevundimonas sp. | reverse complement strand
ACGCTGGCGCCCGCCCAGACGCCCTTGCATCGCCACGCTTCTGGTCCTTTAAGCGCGCGCAACGCCGCCGAACGCCTCCCCGCGTTCTCCCAAGGACCGTTTCATGACCCAGACCGCGCCCAAAAAGGTCGTCCTCGCCTATTCCGGCGGCCTCGACACCTCGATCATCCTCAAGTGGCTGCAGACCGAATACGGCGCCGAGGTCGTGACCTTCACCGCCGACTTGGGACAGGGCGAGGAGCTGGCGCCGGCGCGCGAGAAGGCGCTGAAGCTGGGCATCAAGCCCGAGAACATCTTCATCGACGACCTGCGCGAAGAGTTCGTCCGCGACTATGACTTCCCGATGTTCCGGGCCAATGCACTCTATGAGGGCCAATATCTGCTCGGCACCTCGATCGCCCGGCCGCTTATCGCCAAGCGCCAGATCGAGATCGCGCATATGGTCGGCGCGGACGCCGTCTGTCACGGGGCCACCGGCAAGGGCAACGACCAGGTCCGGTTCGAGCTCGGCTACTATGCGCTGGAGCCTGACATCCGCGTCATCGCGCCGTGGCGCGAGTGGGACTTCCGCAGCCGCGAACACCTGCTCGACTTCGCCGAACAGCACCAGATCCCCATCGCCAAGGACAAGCGCGGCGAGTCGCCGTTCAGCGTCGACGCCAACCTTCTGCACTCGTCCTCCGAGGGCAAGGTGCTCGAGGACCCCTCCGTCGAGGCCCCCGAGTTCGTGCACCAGCGCACCCTCTCGCCCGAGGAGGCGCCGGACACGCCGACCGTCATCACCATCGGCTTCGAGAAGGGTGACGCGGTCTCGATCAACGGCGAGGCCATGAGCCCGGCGACCCTGCTGACCGCCCTGAACCAGTACGGCCACGACAACGGCGTCGGCCGCCTCGACCTCGTCGAGAACCGCTTCGTCGGCATGAAGTCGCGGGGCGTCTACGAGACGCCCGGCGGGACCATCCTGCTGGCCGCCCACCGCGGCATCGAGTCGATCACGCTCGACGGCGGAGCCATGCATCTGAAGGACGAGCTCGCGGTCAAATACGCTCATCTGATCTACAACGGCTTCTGGTTCTCGCCCGAGCGCGAGATGCTGCAGGCCGCGATCGACCACTCGCAGGCGCGCGTGTCGGGCACGGTCCGGGTCAAGCTGTACAAGGGAAACGCGACCGTCATCGGCCGCGAAAGCGCCAACAGCCTGTACGATCAGGAGCTGGTCACCTTCGAGGACGGCGCCGTCGCCTACGACCAGAAGGACGCCGCGGGCTTCATCAAGCTGAACGCGCTCCGCCTGCGGGTGCTGGGCAAGCGCGAGGCGCGCGAGCGGGGCTGACGCCGCCGAAGGAGCGGCTGGCGTCATGCCGGGCGCGGCGGCAGGATGGGCTGGTCGATACCCGTCTCCGTCCGGAAGCCCGCCGCAATGTCCATCCGCCTGATCCTGGTCGCGTCCGCCGTCATAACGCTGGCGGCGGCGCCCGCGGCCGTCGCCCGGCCGCTGCAGACGCCCGCGCCTTCGGCGGAACGGCAAGCTTGGGTGCTTGCCGAAGCGAGGGCGTTCGGGGCGCGCATGAGCTCGCTTGAGGCCGAGATAAAGGCCGAGATCGCCACGGCCTTCAGCGAAGCCGCCGCCCTTGCGAGGAGCGACCCCGGCAGATTTGCTGAACTGTTTCCGGCGCTGAACGCCATTGTCGCCCGCCACCAGCCCGCCGCCGACGCCTTGGCGGGCGACTTCTCGGCGTTCATGGACCAACAGGCGGCCGAAGCGCCCGAGGAGCGGCGCGCCCGGATTGTCGCGTTGAATGCAGAAGGGGCGGAGATGATCCGGAACCTGCCGGCGCGGACCCGCGATCAGGCCCTGATGCCCAGGTTCGAGGTCCGTCCCCAGTAGCGACGGCCCTGCCTTACCGCGATTTCACTTGAGGATGAACGCCGATCGGCGGACCTTGACCCGACACGCTCAAGGAGCTTCCGATGTTCAAGGCCCTCTCCCTCGCCGCCGCCCTCTCCCTGCTGCCCATTTCGGCCGCCGTCGCCGCCGACCTGCGCGGGCCGTCGGAAGACGCCCTCGAAGCCGCGGCCGAGGCCTTCGGCGCCCGTATGGAATCCTTTGGCGAACGCGCGGAAGCGCTGTCGAAGGACCCCAGCCTCACCGAGCTGCAGCGGGAAACCCGCGTGGCGGCGCTGTGGGCCGAGTACCAGCCGGATGTCGACGCCTTCACGGCGGTCGCCGCGCAGCACGCGTCCTCGATCGCCGCCGAGGCCCTGGCCGACATCGACATCGACGCCATCGTCGCGGAGGCTCTTGCCGACGTTGACGTGGACGCGGTGGTGGCCGAAGCCTTGGCCGAGGTCGAGGCCTCGGGCGCCCTGAAGCTGGCCCAGGGCGTGGCGGTCAACGGCGCCTGGGCCTCCAACGACCCTGAACACATGGCCACCTACGGCCTCGTCGCGGAATACGCCCTGGGCGAAGCGATGGACTCCGTGGACACGGCTCTGGCGGACGTGGAGGTCGACGTGGGCGATGCCGAAGCGGATGTCGAAGCTGAGGCGGCCGAGGACGACCACGACGACCACGACGACTGATCGGCGTCAGCCGCCTCTCCGGCTTCTTGAGGCTTGACGCGGCCGCGCCCTCGCGTGACGAGCGGGGCGTGACCCTTCCCGTCGATCCCCATCTCTATCTGACCTTTCTCGGGGTGATGGCCGTCATGGCGATCACGCCCGGGCCGGCCAACGTCTTCTCCATCGCCAACGGCGTTCAGCGCGGCAGGGCCGGCGCGTTGGCGGGCGTGGTCGGCATGAACGCCGCGACCCTGGTGTGGTTCGCCGCCGCCGCCCTGGGGCTGGGCGCCCTCGTCACCGCCTTCCCGGAAGCCTTCCGCCTGATCTCGATCGTCGGCGCCCTCTACGTCGCCTGGCTTGGGCTGAAGGCGCTGGCGGGCGCCTTCAGGACGAGCGAGGGGGCAGCGGAGGCCCCGGCGGTGCGGCTCGGCCGCAGCGCCTTCGTGGACGGGTTCATGGTCCAGATCGCCAATCCGAAGATCGTCCTGTTCTTCTCCGCCGTGCTGCCGCCGTTCATGGATGTGGATCGGCCCGCGGCGCCGCAGCTGGCGCTGTTCGCCCTGGCCACGGTGGGGATGGATGTGATCAGCATGTCCGCCTACGGTCTGGGCGGAGCCGCCCTGGCGCGGCGCATGTCGGAGACTCGCTTCCGTCGCGGCTTCGCCCTGTTCACGGGCGTTCTGCTGCTCGCCGCGGCGGCGCTTATTATCTCACGATTATAAGGGCTTGTCCGGGCCCGGAACCCTGGTGTTCATGTCCCGTTCAGGAGCGTAAGCGTTTTGTACGGGCTCAAGGAGACTCCCATGAGACATCGTTTGTTCAAGCCCGTGCTGCTGGCGGCGGCGGCGACGCTCGCCCTGTCGGCCTGCGCCACGGCTACCCCCTACGCCCCTGCCGGTTACGGCAGCCGCTACGGCTACGCCGAGCAGCGGATCGACGCCGACCGCTTCCGCGTCAGCTTCTCGGGCAATTCGGTCACCTCGCGCGATCAGGTCGAGATGGCGCTGCTGCTCCGCGCCGCCGAGGTCACGGCCGAGAACGGTTACGACTGGTTCGCCACCGTCAACCGCGCGACCGACCGCGACGTGCGGCTGCAGGCCACGCCGGATCCGTTCTACCGTGACCGGTACACTCCCTTCGGCTACAGCCGGTACAGCCCGTTCTGGGGCCCCTCGTGGCGCTACTACCGCCGCGGTTCCTGGAGCCCGTGGGCGGATCCGTTCGGTCCTGAACTCGATATCCGCGAGATCGATCGGTACGAGGCCACGGCCGAGATCGTCATGGGCCGCGGCGCCAAGCCGTCCGACGACCCC
>NZ_DASWNO010000046.1:0-10168 GCF_036399195.1 Brevundimonas sp. | reverse complement strand
GAACATCTCGGTCAGCAGGGCGCGCTTGCGGCCCTGTTCGATGTGGATGATCGACTGGTTGATGCGCTGAACCGTGGTGGCCTGGGGCGTCACCGACACCTTGACCGGGTCCTTCAGCAGTTCGCCCGCCAGCTTGCCGATCTCGGTCGGCATGGTGGCCGAGAAGAACAGGTTCTGGCGCTTGGCCGGGATGCGGCTGACGATCTGGCGGATCGGCTTGACGAAGCCGAGGTCCAGCATCTGGTCGGCCTCGTCCAGCACGAAGATCTCCGTGCGGCTGAGGTCCAGCGTCTTCTGCTGCATGTGATCAAGCAGGCGGCCGGGGGTGGCGACGAGCACGTCGAGACCCTGCTGCAGGGCGCGTTCCTGCGGCCCGTACTTCACGCCGCCGAAGATCACGGCGACGCGGAAGCCCAGGTGTTTGCCGTAGGTCTTGAAGCTCTCGGCGATCTGGCTGGCCAGTTCGCGGGTCGGCGACAGGATCAGCACCCGCGAGGTGCGGGGCACCGGCGGTGTGCGGTTCTCGGCCAGCCGATGCAGGATCGGCAGCGCGAAGGCCGCGGTCTTGCCGGTGCCGGTCTGGGCGATGCCGAGCAGGTCCTTGCCGGCCATGACATCAGGGATGGCCTGCATCTGGATCGGGGTGGGGATGGTGTAGCCCTCGGACGCCAGCGCCTGAAGCAGGGCCGGGTTGAGGTTCATGGATTCGAAGGTCTTGGTGCTCACGGAGCGTTCTTTCGCATGCGGCGACGCGCATCGACCGGGCTGACAAGCCAAAGGCCGCGCACCGCCAGTCCCGATTTGGCTCCGGAGAGGGAGCCGCGACGGGGTGGATCGGGCGCCGCCCCGCGTGTCCGGGCAGCGAATGAATCTTGAGGGCCGGCCGCTGCTACAGTCAGGTCTTCGAAGTCTGAAGACCCACACGCGCTGGAGCGCACCGGGGCGCCGCAATTGTGCGACGCAGCGCAAATGGACTTCGAATGCGGCGAAGTCAAGGAGACGGGGGTCGATGGGCCGCTCAGGTCCCCGGCTGAACGTAGGGAATCCGGGCGAACAGACGCCGCTCGGCGCCGCGAGGATCGTCCTCCATCCGCGGCGGATGATCGAGGATCAGGGTCTGGCGGCGGGCCAGGTCACAGGGGCTCCAGCTCGGCAGGCCGGCATGGTTCGGATCGCCGCCTCGGGCCATGGCGGCGAAGGCGCGGCTGAGGCGGTCGGCCATAGGCTGGGCCTCAGGTCCCTGCGCGCGGCTGCCGGGCGCGGCGACGTTGTCGAAGGCCAAGGGGATGTCGTCAGTGTGCTGGGCCCCGCGCCGTCCGCCCTCGATCGGGGAGACCCAGTCGAGCTGGTAGACGAAGGCCGGCGTCCCCGCCGCGGCGCGGGCCTCGGCCTCAATGACGGCGGCGCGCCACGACCGGGCGGCGGTGGTGGCGGCGAAGAAGACCTCGCTGGGGCTGTAGCGGGGGTACATCTCGCGATAGGCGGCGATCACGGGCTCGGGCGCCACGTCGATACGCATGGTCGCCAGGGTCATCCGTCCGGGCAGGTCGTCCCAGCCGAGCGCGTGGCTGGCCGGGTCGCCGCCCAGGAAGGCGCGGGTCTCATCGTGGGTGTTGCCGATGATCATCGGGATGTGCGCCGACTGGGGCGGGGCGTCCGGGTAGAACGGGTGCCGCGTCAGGCTGCGGTCGTCCAGCACCGGTCCGAAATACAGCGAGCCGTAGCCGAGCACGGGATCGGGAGCCTCTGTCGCCTTGAGCAGCGCCTCGACCGGCATTGTCGCGGCCTCCGCCGCATGGCCAGGGGACAGGCCCAGAGCGTCCAGCCACGTCGTCGCGCGGCGGGTGGCGTTCATCGGGCCGGAGGCGGTGACCTGCTGCCCGCTCATGGTCGCGGCGCGATGGAACAGGCCGGCGGCGGACGACGTGGCCATCAGCGTGGCAATCTTGGCCCCGCCGCCCGACTGGCCGAACACCATTACGCGCGACGGGTCGCCGCCGAAGCCGGCGATGTTGTCCCGCACCCAGCGCAGGGCGAGGATCAGGTCCAGCTGCCCGCACGATCCGCTGTCGAGGAAGGGCGCCCCCGCCAACCGGGCCAGATAGGCGTAGCCCAGCGGCCCCAGGCGGTGGTTCAGCGTCACCACCACGACGTCGTTGCGCCGCGCCAGCCGGGTCCCGTCGTACAGCGGGCTGGAGCCGGACCCGGTCGAATAGCCGCCGCCGTGGATGTAGACCATGACCGGCCGCCGCTCGTGGTCGAGAGCGGGGGTCCAGAGGTTGAGGAACAGGCAGTCCTCGGACTGGTTCGGTTCGTCGCTGGTCTGCGGGCAGGCGGGGCCATAGGCGAAGGCGTCGACCGGCCGGGTCCACGGCTGAGGCGCCACGGGCGGCTGGAAGCGGCGCGGGCCGGTGTCGGCGCCGTAGCGCAGGCCCTTGAACACGGCGACGCCGCCGTCGCGCCGGCCCCGCACCGGACCGTTGGTGGTTCGGACCACGGGGTTCCCGTCCTGCGCCCGCGCCGCCGCGGTCCCGCCCATGGAAAGCGCCAGTCCGCCGACGAGGGCGTCGCGGCGATCGATCAGGAGCCGAGGTGTCATGGTCGCAGACTAGGCTCGCCTCCAAACCTTTGTCACCGGTGTCATTTCAGGGGCCTGTTGCTCTCTGCAACCTCTGCCGCTCTAGTGCGATCACGCATTGTTACGGACCCTCTCCCCAAGGTCCGCGGAGATCCGGATGACCTATGAAGCCCGCGCCGGCCTTTCAGTGGCCGCCCCGCTCGCCGCTCTCATCGAGGACGAGGTTCTGCCGGGGCTCAAGATCGGCGCGGACCTATTCTGGGCGGGCGCGGCGGACGTGTTCGCGCGGTTCGCGCCGCAGAACCGGGCGTTGCTGGCGAAGCGTGATGAACTGCAGGCGCGGATCGACACCTGGCACGAAGGGCGGCGCGGCCAGCCTCACGATCCGGCCGCGACCGAAGGCTTCCTGCGCGAGATCGGCTATCTGATCGCCGAGCCAGCCCCCTTCACCATCGGCACGGAGGGGGTCGATGACGAGGTCGCCCGGCTGGCGGGCCCGCAGCTGGTGGTGCCGATCCTGAACGCCCGCTTCGTCCTGAACGCCGCCAACGCCCGCTGGGGCAGCCTGTACGACGCCCTCTACGGCACAGACGCGCTCGGCGACCTTCCGCCGCCGGGGGCCTACGACGCAGCGCGCGGCCGGCGCGTCGTCGCCTACGCCAAGGGCTTTCTCGATCAGGCCGTGCCGTTGGCGCACGGCAGCTGGGCCGACCTGTCCGGACTGCAAGAGACGATCGCCCTGCGTGACCCGGGTCAGTACGTCGCACGAAGCGATCGCTCGCGCCTGTTCCGCCACAATGGTCTGCACATCGAGGTGGTGTTCGATCGGGACCATCCAGTCGGCCGCGCCGACCCCGCGGGCATCGCGGACGTCGTCCTCGAGGCGGCGCTGAGCACCATCGTCGACCTGGAGGACTCCGTCGCGGCGGTGGACGGAGCCGACAAGGCCGCCGGTTACCGCAACTGGCTCGGGCTGATGAAGGGCGACCTCAGCGAGACCTTCGCCAAGGGCGGCGGCACGATCACGCGCGAACTGCAGCCGGACCGGACGTTCACAGCCGCCGACGGATCAACGGTCATTCTGCCCGGCCGGTCGCTGCTGTTCGTGCGCAACGTCGGACATCTGATGACCACGCCCGCCGTGCTGCTGCCAGACGGGTCCGAGGCGCCCGAGGGGGTGCTTGACGCCATCGTCACCTCGCTGATCGGGCTGCACGACCTAAAGGGGCTCGGGCCCCATCGCAACAGCCGCGCCGGCTCGATCTATATCGTCAAGCCGAAGATGCACGGGCCCGAGGAGTGCGCCTTCACCGACTCGCTGTTCGACGCGGTCGAGGACCTGCTGGGGCTCGCGCGGCACACCATCAAGGTCGGGGTGATGGACGAGGAGCGGCGCACTTCCGCAAACCTCGCTGCCTGCATCCACGCGGTGAAGGATCGGATCGTCTTCATCAACACCGGCTTCCTCGATCGAACCGGGGACGAGATCCACACGGCCATGCAGGCCGGTCCGGTGGTGCGGAAGGCCGAGATCAAGTCCTCGGCCTGGATCGCGGCCTATGAGGCCCGCAACGTCGCCATCGGCCTGCAGTGCGGCCTGTCCGGCAGAGCGCAGATCGGTAAGGGCATGTGGGCGGCGCCCGACCGCATGGCCGAGATGATGGAGCAGAAGGCGGCGCACCCGAAGACCGGCGCCAACACCGCCTGGGTGCCCAGCCCCACCGCCGCCACCCTGCACGCGCTGCACTATCACCAGACCGACGTGTTCGCCGCGCGGGGCGCGATCGCCGCGCGACCGGTCCCGGGTCTGGAAGACCTGCTGACGCCGCCGCTGACGCAAGGGCGAAACTGGTCGGAGGCCCAGATCGCCGAGGAACTGGACAACAACGCCCAGGGCCTGCTCGGCTATGTCGTCCGCTGGGTCGATCAGGGAGTCGGCTGCTCGAAGGTGCCAGACATCCACGACGTCGGCCTGATGGAGGACCGCGCCACCCTGCGGATTTCGTCGCAGCACATGGCCAACTGGCTGCTGCAGGGCGTCTGCACGGCGGAACAGATCGACGCCGCCCTGCTGAGAATGGCGGCCAAGGTCGACGCCCAGAACGCCAGCGATCCCCTGTACCGGCCCATGGCGACCGACCCGCAAGGCAGCCTCGCCTTCCAGGCGGCGCGGGCGCTGGTGTTCGAGGGCGCGGCACAGCCGAACGGCTATACCGAGCCGCTGCTGCACCGCTTCCGGCGGAAGGTGAAAGAGCGATGATCACATCGTCTTTCCGGGGCCGCGCTGCGGAACCCGGAATCCAGAGGTCTGGCTTCAGCTGACTGCCGTGTCGCCTCCGCCCGAGCCCGGTCTCCTGGGTTCCGGGTTCCGCTTCACGGCCCCGGAAGGACGCACGGCCGCGGAATGCGCTGGACGTAACCTGTCCGAACCGTAACTTGCGAAGGGTCGGGGCTGATGACAAGGTTCCTTGACTACAAAGGGGGACGTCATGCTGACCATCGAGAACCTGACTCACGTGTACGGCAACGGCACGCGGGCATTGGACGACGTCAGCCTGACCATTCCAAAGGGGATGTTCGGCCTGCTGGGTCCGAACGGCGCCGGCAAGTCGACGCTGATGCGGTCGATCGCGACGCTGCAGACGCCGACCTCCGGCTCGATCCGCTTCGGCGACATCGACGTGATCCGCGATCCCGAACAGCTGCGCCGCGTGCTGGGTTATCTGCCCCAAGACTTCGGCGTCTACCCGCGCGTCTCAGCCTACGACATGCTCGACCATATGGCGGTGCTGAAGGGAATCTCCGGCCGCAAGGAGCGCAAGGCCACGGTCGAGGCCCTGCTGAACCAGGTCAACCTGTGGCCGGTGCGCGGCAAGGCGCTGGCCGGCTTCTCGGGCGGCATGCGCCAGCGCTTCGGCATCGCCCAGGCGCTGATCGGCAACCCAGAACTCATCATCGTCGACGAGCCCACCGCGGGTCTCGACCCGGAGGAGCGCAACCGCTTCCTGAACCTGTTGGCCGAGGTCGGCGAGAACGTCGTCATCATCCTGTCGACCCACATCGTCGAGGACGTGACCGACCTCTGCCCCCGCATGGCGGTGCTGGCCGGCGGCAAGATCCAGCTCGAGGGGGCTCCGATGGACCTGATGCACAGCCTCGAAGGGCGGGTCTGGCGCAAGACCATCGACAAGGCCGACCTGCCCGCCGTGCAGAAGCAGCACAACGTCATCTCCACCCGGCTGTTCGCCGGCCGCACCGTCATCCACGTCCTGTCCGAGACCAACCCGGGCGCCGGCTTCGAGCGTGCGCCCGGCGGGCTGGAGGACGTCTATCTGGCGACCGTCAACGCCTCGCGCCGCGCGGCTTGAGGACGGGATCATGTTCGCCAAGATCGCAAGTTTCGAATTCCGCTATCAGCTGCGCCAGCCGGCGTTCTGGGTCATCGCCATTGTCTTCGGCCTCCTCGCCTTCGGCGCAGTAGCGAGCGACAACGTCTCGCTCGGTTCGGGCGGGAACGTGCACAAGAACGCGCCCTATGCGCTCGCGGGCGCGCACATCATCTTCAACGTCTTCTTCATGCTCGCGACGACCGCCATCGTCGCCAACGTGGTGGCGCGTGATACGCAGACCGGCTTCGGGCCGATGATCCTGTCCACCCGGATCACCAAGGGGGCCTATCTCTACGGCCGCTTCTTCGGAGCGTTCGGCGCGGTCGCGCTCTGCTATCTGAGCATCGCGCTGGGCACCCTGATCGGCACCTTCATGCCGTGGGTGGATCCCGAGACGCTGGGGCCGTTGCAGCTGGGCGACTACGCCTATTCCTACGTGGTCTTCGGCCTGACCGGGCTGTTCCTGACCTCGGCCCTGTTCTTCACCCTCGCCACCGTCACCCGCTCGATGATGGCGACCTATGTCGGCGTGGTCGCGGTGCTGATCGCCTATCTCGGTGCGACCGGAGCACTGGGTACCAAGCCCGAGTTCGAAACCGCCATGGCCTGGGCCGAGCCGTTCGGCTCGGGCGCCTACGCCCTCGTCACCAAATACTGGACCGCCGCCGAGCGGAACACGCTGAACGCGCCGCTGGAGGGCGTGCTGCTGTGGAACCGGGTGATATGGACTGCGGTCGGAGCCGCGCTGCTCGCCGCGGCCTATGTGCTCTACCGCCCGTCGCCGCGCGGGGCGAAGCTGAAGAAGCAGGAGCGGCTGAAGGCGCTGGTCGAGACCGATGTCGAGGTCACCCCCGTCGGCTCGCTGCCGCGCCCGACCTATGGCCTGGCCAGCGGTCTGACCCAGCTCTGGTCGCGCACGGTCTTCGAAACCGTCCTGATCTTCAAGAGCCCCGCCTATGTGGTGCTGATCCTGCTGGGCTTCGCCTTCGGCATGGCCACGCTGTTCTTCACCGGCGAAATCTACGGGGCGCCGATCCTGCTTGTGACGCGCAAGGTCATCGAGGCGCTGACCGGCGCCTTCGGCCTGATTTCCATCGTCATCGCCATCTACTATGCCGGCGAGTTGGTCTGGCGCGACCGGGACCGCAAGGTGCACGAGATCGTCGACGCCTCGGCCACGCCCGACTGGACTTTCCTGGTTCCCAAGACGCTGGCGCTGATCCTCGTGCTGGTTTCGACGGCTCTGGCCGGCGTGCTGGCGGGCGTCCTGACGCAGACGATCAAGGGCTACACTGACTTCGAGCTGGGCAAGTATCTGGTCTGGTACGTCATCCCGCAGGCGATCAGCTTCAGCACGCTCGCGGTGCTGGCGATCTTCATACAGGCGCTGTCCCCCAACAAGTTCATCGGCTGGGCCATCATGGTGGTCTATCTGATCTCGACCATCGTGCTGTCGAACCTCGGCTTCGACCACGTCCTGTACCGCTACGGCGCCGGCATCGGCGTGCCGCTGTCGGACATGAACGGGCGCGGCGACTTCGCCGGTTTCGCGGCGGTGCTGGACGCCTATTGGGGGGCTTTCGCGGTCATCCTGCTGGTGCTGGCCTACGGGCTCTGGCGGCGCGGGACGGAGCAGCGGCTGTGGCCGCGGCTGAAGCGCCTGCCGCACCGCCTGGCCGGGCCCGCGGGCCTGATCGGCGGCGCCGCGCTGGCGCTGTTCATCGGCCTGGGTGTCTACATCTACACCAACACCAACGTCTGGAACGAGTACCGGACGCAGGAGGCGCAGGAGAAGGAGCAAGCGGCATACGAAAAGGCGCTGCTGCGCTATGAGACCACGCCGCAGCCGTCGGTGGCGGACGTGCGGCTGGTCATGGACCTGCGGCCGCGCCAGCCGAAACTCACCACGCGCGGCTCCTATGTGCTGGTCAACAACACCACCGCGCCGCTGCCCGAGGTTCACCTGCGCTGGCAGGACGACCTGGACATGAACCGTCTGACGGTCGAGGGCGCCTCGGTCGCCCGCGAGTGGGAAGACTTCGACTACCGCATCTATCGCTTCGCCACGCCGATGCAGCCTGGCGAGCGGCGAACCGTCACCTTCGAGACGGTGCTGGAGCAGCGCGGCTTCAAGGCCGGCGGCAACACCACCCGGCTGGTGGACAACGGCACCTTCGTCAACAACAGCGAGTTCGCTCCCTCGGTCGGCATGGACCGGCGCGGCGTGCTGACCGACCGCACCAAGCGCCGCAAGCTGGGCCTCCCCGCCGAACTGCGCCCGGCCAAGCTGGAAGACACCAGCGCCCAATCGCGCAACTATATCGGCGCCGACTGGGTCACCGCAGACATCACCGTCACGACCGACGCCGCGCAAACGGTGATCGCGCCGGGCCAGATGGTGTCGGATATCGTCAGCAACGGCCGCCGGACCAGCCGGTTCGTGACCGAGTCGCCCGTGCTGAACTTCTTCTCGGTGCAATCCGGCCGCTACGAGCGGACCGCGCGCGTGCACAACGGCGTCGAGATGGTGGTCTTCCACGACCCGGCGCACGACCGGAACGTGCCGCGCATGCTGACCGCCCTCGGCGCCTCGCTCGATTATTTCCAGGCCAACTTCAGCCCCTACCAGTTCAAACAGGCCCGGATTGTCGAGTTTCCTGACTACGCCAGCTTCGCCCAGTCGTATCCGAACACCTTCGCCTGGTCGGAAGGGCTGGGATTCATCGCCGACCTCAGCGACCCGACCAAGATCGACTATGTGACCTATGTCGCGGCGCACGAGTTCGGCCACCAGTGGTGGGCCCACCAGATCGTCGGGTCGGACCAGCAGGGGGCCACGGCCCTGTCCGAAACGCTGGCCCAGTACTCAGCCCTGATGGTGATGGAGAAGCTGTATGGCCAGGACCAGATCCGCCGCTTCCTGAAGCAGGAGCTGGACCGCTATCTGCGCGCTCGGGGCACCGAGCGGCTGGAGGAGCTGCCGCTGATGCGGGTCGAGAACCAGCAATACATCCACTACCAGAAGGGCGGGCTGGTCATGTACCTGCTGCGCGACCAGATCGGCGAGGACGCCGTCAACCGCGCCCTGCGGCGGGTGCTGGCGCAGTACGCCTTCAAGGGCGCCCCCTATCCGCGCTCGCTCGACCTCGTGGCCGCGATCCGGGCCGAGGCGCCGGCGGACAAGCAGGCCCTGATCACCGACCTGTTCGAGAAGATCACCCTGTACGACGTCAAGACCACCGGCGCGACGGCGACCCGCCGCCCCGATGGCCAGTGGGACGTCACCGTCACCGTCGACGCCCGCAAACTCTACGGCGACGGCGAAGGGGTGGAGACCGAGTCGCCGCTGACCGAGACCCTGGACGTCGGCCTGTTTTCGGCCGAGCCGGGCAAGGGGCGCTTCAAGGAGGCCGACGTGCTGCTGATGGAGCGCCGCCCAATCCGCTCGGGCGTTCAGACCCTGCGGTTCGTCACGCGGCGCGAGCCGAAGTTCGCCGGCGTCGACCCGTACAACAGGTGGATCGACCGCAACTCGGACGACAACGTGCGGGCGGTGGATACGGACTGATCCGGTCCGCTTGCGATGAGCGGCGTCCTGTCCTGCCGCGTCAGCCCGGCGAGGCGGGCAGGGCGCTTTCGGAAGACGGCGCCGCGGTGGGCGCGGGCGCGGTCGCGGGCTCTGGTGTGGGCTGGGCGGTCGCATCGGTGGCGGGCGCCGCGGGGGCCATGCCGCACTGGCGACCCTGATAGATGCCGCTGAGCAGGCTGCGGCGCTGGTCGGCGATGCGGATGCGCTCGGCCTCCGCTCGCGCACGAGCCTCGGCGTTGCGGCGGGCGGCGGCTCCGGCGGCGTTGGCGAACATCCCCAGGCCCGGAACGGCGCCGAGAGCGCCGGAGTAGAGCGCCGCATTCACCGCCACACTGGTTGCGCCGCTGGCCATGGCTCCCTGATTTTCGGCGTTCTGGGCATTCTGCGCCGAGACGCCGGCGATCTCTTCCATGCGGGTGATCTCGAACGTCAGCTGCTCGCAGGTGAGCGTCCCGTCCGTCGGATAGGACACCTGCAGCTGGGGCTCCGCCCGGCGTTGGGCCTGAGCCGAAGCCGGCATCGCCAGCGCCACGGCCAAGCAGGCTGTCGTGGTCAATCGGGTGAGTTGTTGCATCGCTTCGCCTCCCAGCGCCCGGCCGTCCGGGTCGAGCC
>NZ_DASWNO010000045.1:0-2058 GCF_036399195.1 Brevundimonas sp. | reverse complement strand
AGGGCACGAGTGAGGGGCTGGGCGGGTCGCGGCTGGGAGGCCGCATGTTGTTTTCTGGGGGGCTGATATGATCAAGACCGAAACCCGGCGCCGTTTGCCGCGTCACGCCACGCTGTCGAGCCTGATCGCGCTGGCCGCGATGGGCTGTTTCGCCTCTCCGGCCGCCGCGCAGGATGCGCCCGCACCCGGCCCCGAGGCGGAAGCCGCCGCCGCTGCGGCCGACGCGGCGCAAGCCACGGCCGAGGCCGAGACCGAAGCCGCCGACATTGTCGTCACCGGCTCACGCGTCGTGCGCGATGGCTTTCAGGCGCCGACGCCGCTGCAGGTGCTGACCGAGGAGGATATTGAGAATTCCTCGCCGACCAACAACATCGCCGACTTCGTCAACCAGCTTCCCGCCCTCGCGGCCTCGATCCGGCCCTCCAACTCGCGCCTCGAGCTCAGCAACGGCCAGGCCGGCATCAACGCGCTCAACCTGCGCAGCCTCGGCACGGTCCGCACACTGGTGCTGGTCAACGGACGCCGCTCGGTCGGGTCCACGGCCAACGGCGTCGTCGACATCAACACCATCCCGCAGTCGCTCGTCCAGCGCGTCGAGGTGGTCACCGGGGGCGCTTCGGCCGCTTACGGTTCGGACGCGGTTGCGGGCGTCACCAACTTCATCCTCAACAACCAGTTCGAAGGGCTGAAGGTCGAGGGCGACATCGGCATCACCACCCGCGGCGACGGTTTCAACTATTCCGGCGCAATCACCGGCGGCACGAAGTTCGCCGGCGGCCGCGGGCGGCTGATCGTCGCGGCCGAGATCGCGCACACCGACGGTATTTTCTCCATCGACCGGGGCGAGCGCGACTGGAACCACACCGGCTTCGTGCGCATCCAGAACCCGGCCTGGCCGGCCAACGCCGCGGCGCCGCGCTACCTGTTCAGGACCATGGTCGGCCAGGCGAACTCGACCCCCGGCGGGCTTATCACGGCCTCGGCCGGCGGCACCGTCAATCGTCTGTGCGGGACCTATTTCGGCCAGAACGGTTCCATCAACAAATATCAGTACGGCGCCCTGACCTTCCCCTCGCCCACCTGCTCGACGTCGACCAGCAGCAGCCCGCAGCTGAACCAGGGCGGCGACTGGCGGCTCAACGATACCGGCGTGCGCATCGGCCTCAACCCCGAAGAAGACCGCTACGGCATCTTCGGGCGGCTGAGCTTCGACGTCACCGACGGCGTCACCTTGTTCGCCGAGGCATCGTACAACCGGCAGGAAACCCTGTTCAACGCCGGCCCCAATCTGATGACGGGCCTGTCGATCGCCGCGTCCAACTGCGGCACGGGCGCGACCGCCCCGACGACGTGCAACGCGTTCCTGTACCGGGCGCTCGGCCCCGCGGCCCTGACCGGCCTCACGACCGTGACGCTGGCGACCAGCGCCGCCGACCTGCCGGGCCGGGGATCGAACAACGAACGCAAGGTCGAGCGCTACCTGATCGGCGCCGAGGGTAGTTTCGAGGCGTTCGGACGGACGGCGCGCTGGGACGTCTACGGCCAATACGGCCGCGCGGACCTGCACGAGGAGCTGATCAACATCCAGCAGACGGTGCGCAGAAACAACGCGATCGCTGCCGTGTTCGCGCCGGCGGGCAACCCCGGCGGCCTCGCCGTCGGATCGATCCAGTGCGCGATCAACGTCGATGCGAACACAGCGAACGACGATCCGGCCTGCCGTCCGCTCAACCTGTTCGGCACCGGCGTCGCCGATCCCGCCGCGATCGATTACATTCTCGACGATCCCTATCGCGACCAGGTGCTCGAGCAGACCGTGATCGGCGCCAACTTCTCGTTCACCCCCTTCGCGACCTGGGCTGGCGACGTCAGCGTCGCGGTCGGCGGCGAATATCGCAAGGAAGAGATTGACGGGTTCGTGCCCACCCAGTTCCAGCCCGTCCAGAACGCGAATGGAACGACGACGAGCCTGTTTTCGGTCGGCAACTTCCGCCCGAGCAAGGGCAGCTACGACGTCAAGGAAGCCTATCTCGAGACGGTGGTCCCGCTCGGCTTCGG
>NZ_DASWNO010000044.1:0-11917 GCF_036399195.1 Brevundimonas sp. | reverse complement strand
GGCCGCCGCCGACCGGCGGGGCGTCGAGGACGTCCTGATCGCCGTCGAACGGCTGCATCACCGCCGCTTGCCCTTGCGGACTCCCTTCAGGCCACCGGACGGGCGGCCGCCCTTCGGCGGCTTGGGCCCGCCCGGGCGGGTGGCGCCGCGTTTGGGAAAGTCCCCGCCGCCGCGGCCGCGTACGCCCAGTCGCGGCGCCGGCGCATTGGGATCCCGGGGCGCCGGATCGGACAGCATCCCGAACACCAGACCGCCGGTGACGGGCGTCGCCTCCATCAGCTTGACCTCCACGGTCCGGCCCAGCCTCCAGCGCTGGCCCGTGCGTTCGCCGACGAGGGCGTGGGAGCGGTCGTCGTGGTGGAAATACTCGCCGCCCAGCGAGGAGACGGGCACGAGCCCGTCCGCCCCGGTCTCCGTCAGACGAACGAACAGGCCGAAGCGGGTCACGCCGGTGATCCGGCCCGGGAAGCTGGCGCCGACCCGCTCCTGCAGGAAGGCGGCCATGTAGCGGTCCATGGCGGCGCGCTCGGCCGCCATGGAACGGCGCTCGGTCATGGTCACCTGTTCGGCGATCGCCGGCAGCTCGGACACCTCGCGCTCGGTCAGCCCGTCCTTGCCCAAACCCAGCGCCCGGATCAGACCGCGGTGGACGATCAGGTCGGAATAGCGCCGGATCGGCGAGGTGAAGTGGGCGTAGCGGTCGAGGTTGAGGCCAAAATGGCCGACGTTTTCGGCCGAATAGATGGCCTGCATCTGAGTGCGCAGGACTACCTCGTTGACGACCTCGGCGTGTTCGCTGTCGCGGGTCTCGTCGAGCAGCTTGTTGAACCGCTTCGTGGTCGCCGGCTCGCCCTTTGTCCACGGCTTGCCGATCGTCTGGAGGAAGTCGCCGAGGTTGAACAGCTTCTCCTGACTCGGCGCGTCATGGACGCGATAGAGCAGGGGCGTGCGCTTCTGCTCCAGCGTTTCGGCTGCGCAGACGTTGGCCTGGATCATCATCTCCTCGATCAGCCGGTGAGCCTCGAGGCTGACGCGGGGTTCGATGGAGGCGATCTGGCCGTCGGGAGTCATGCGGATGCGGCGTTCGGGGCTCTCGATCGCCAGCGGACTCCGCTTCAGACGGCCCTTCAGCATGGTCCGGTAGGCGTTCCACAGCGGATAGAGGATGGCCTCCATGATCGGGCCGGTGACGTCGTCGGTCCCGCCGCCGCCCTCGACCCCGTCGATGGCCGCCTGGGCCTGTTCGTAGCTGAGGCTGGCGTGGGAGCGCATGAGGCCGCGCACGAACTTGTGCCCGATCTTGCGTCCGTCCTTGTCGAAGACCATCCGAACGGCGAGGCACGCGCGGTTCTCACCGTGCTTCAGGCTGCACAAGCCGTTGGACAGCACCTCCGGCAGCATCGGCTCGACGCGGTCGGGGAAATAGGTCGAGTTGCCCTTCTCGCGCGCCTCCCGGTCCAGCGCTGAACCGGGCCGGACGTAGGCGGCGACGTCGGCGATGGCGACCCAGACGATCCAGCCGCCCTCGTTCTTCGGATCCTCGTCGCGCTGGGCGAAGACGGCGTCGTCATGGTCGCGCGCGTCGGCGGGGTCGATGGTGATCAGCGGCAGGTCGCGCAGGTCCTCGCGGCCCTTCAGCGACGGCAGTTCCTGGTCGCCGGCCTCGCGCTCCACGGCCTCGGAGAAGCCCATCGGCACGTTGTGGGCCGCGATGGCGATCAGCGAGGCGGCGCGGGGATCGTCCTCGCGGCCGATCGTCTCGAGGATCTTGCCGCGCTTGGGCCCATAGCGCTGCTCGCCCTTTTCGATGGCGGCGAGCACCAGATCGCCGTCGCGCAGACCCTCGGCCTGGGCGTGGGGGACGATCAGGACCTCCTTCGACTTGCGATCGACGGGCTCGACCCGGACCTCCTTGTTGGACTTGCGGATGACGCCGAGAACACGGTTGGTGTCGGTGTCCAGCACCTTGATCAGCCGCGCTTCCCAGCCGTTCTCGCCGCGTGAAAACTTGGCGAGCACGCGCGCGCCCAGACCGGGCGCGGCGCCCATCTTGCCGGTGTTGTCGGGGACCAGCACGGCCATGGGCGCGTCCGGCGAGGCCTCGACCAGCCGGACGTAGAACTCGCCGTCCACGTCGCGTTCGACCACGTCGGCCACGCCGACGGGGGGCAGGGCGCCGGCCTCGGAGAAGCCCTTGCGCCCGCGCTTGCCGAGTTTGCCCTCGGCCTCAAGCTCGCGGATCATTTCGCGCAGGGCGCGGCGGTCGCCGCCCTTCAGTCCGAAGTGGCGGGCGATGTCGGTCTTTTCAGCCGATCCTGCATCGCGGAGGAAGGCGAGGAGCGTGTCCTTGTCGGGGAGACCGGCGGCGGGCCGGCGGGGAGATTTTGTCATTTGAAACCTTGATACCGCAGGTCCGTCCTCTGTCAGAGGCGAAAACGTGCGCGTCTTGTCGTTGTTGCGGGGCGCGCCTAGCTTCCGGCCCTAGCCCCTGGAGTTTGTGAATGTCGCTGGCCGCCACGCCCGTTTTGTCCGGACCGACCGGATCCCTGCTGGACCTGATCGGCCGCACGCCGATGGTGGAGGTGACGAAGATCGACACCGGTCCGTGCCGCCTGTTCCTTAAGCTGGAGGCGCAGAACCCGGGCGGGTCGATCAAGGACCGCATCGCCCTGTCGATGATCGCCGCGGCGGAGGCGGAGGGGTTTCTGAAGCCCGGCGGCACCATCGTCGAGGCCACCGCCGGCAATACGGGTCTGGCGCTGACGCTCGTGGGTCAGGCCAAGGGCTATAAGGTTCTTCTGGTCATCCCGGACAAGATGTCCAAGGAGAAGATCCAGCATCTCAGGGCCATGGGGGCCGATGTTCGCCTGACACGCTCGGACGTCCCGCACGGCCATCCGGAATACTACACCGACATGGCGGAGCGTCTGGCGCAGCAGATTCCGGGCGGCTTCTACGTCAACCAATTCGCCAACGACGCCAATTCCCTGGCCCATTTCCAGACCACCGGGCCGGAGATTTGGGAGCAGATGGATCACGACATCGACGCCTTCGTGGCGGGGATCGGCTCGGGCGGCACCATCACCGGCATCGGGCGGTTCCTGAAGAGCGTTGGATCCGACGCCGAGATCATCCTCGCCGATCCGGTGGGCTCCACGCTGGCGGGCATCGTCAACGAGGGCGTACCGGGACCGGAGGGCAGCTACACCGTCGAGGGCATCGGCCAGAATTTCGTGCCCGACACCGCCGACATCACTCTGATCGACAAGGCCTATTCGATCCCCGACGCCGAGGCGATCGCGACGGTGCGCGAGCTGCTGCTGAAGGAAGGCGTGCTGGCCGGCTCGTCTTCCGGCACTCTGATCGCCTCCGCCCTGCGATGGTGCCGCGAGCAGACGGAGGCGAAGCGGGTCGTGACCTTCGTCTGCGACACCGGCGCCAAATACCTGTCCAAGGTCTACAACGACGCCTGGCTGGCCGATCAAGGCCTCGGCGACCAGCCGCTGCACCATGACCTGTCGGACCTGATATCGCGGAAATACGAGAAGGGCGACGTCGTCACCGCCGGCCCCGACGACACGCTGGACACGGCTTTCAAGCGCATGCGCGGGGCGGATGTCTCGCAACTGCCGATCATCCAGGACGGCCGGCTGGTGGGCATCCTCGACGAGAGCGACATCGTCCATGTCATGAACACCGACGAGATCACCCGGCAGGAGCGGTTCAAGAAGCCGGTCGGCTCGGTGATGACGCGGGATCTGGACACGGTGCAAGTCGGCGAGAGCCTCGATGCGCTGATACCCCTCTTTGACCGCGACCGGGTCGCCATCGTCCTCGACGGGGAGCAGTTCGTGGGCCTGATCACGCGAACGGATTTGATCAATCACCTGAGCCTGAACCGGTAGGGCCATGGGCGGCCCGCTGTTCCCCCGAGCTGCGCGTGGCTTGATCGGCGGAGCGGGCCCGTGGGTGAGGCGCCGGGCCGTGATTGGAGGAGCGCTGGCGTCGATGGCGCCGTCCTCGATCCGGGCGCAAACCCCTGAACCGGTTTATGAGGGCCTGACCTTCGACAGTCACGGCAAGGCCATCCGCGCCATCCATTACCGTCCCGCGGAGCGGGGTCGCGGTGCTGCCATCGTCATGATGCACGGCTCGAGCGGACGGATCATGAACCGGGGACCCTGGCACCATCTCGCGATGCGGTTCGCCCGCGACGGCTACGAGGTTCTGACGCCGCTCTTCACCGACGCCTGGCCAGACGACGGCATTCGGCCCCCGCGTATGATGGAGGCTTGGCGCGACGTGGGCCAACACGCCATCAACTGGTTCATCGACCGGGGTATCGATCGGCGACGGACAGCCATGTTCGGTTATTCGCTGGGCTCGTACGTCGCGGTCGACGGGGCCTTGGGCAACAGCCGGGCGGCGGCGGCCATCGCTCTGGCGGGCGGGGTGGACGTCTATCCGCCGCGCGTACCGCGTCGCCGGATCCCGGTGCTGATGATCCGGGCGGACGGGGACACTCATGTGCTGCCACGACACACGGCGACGTGGATATCGTTTCTGAGAAACTACGACATCAACGTCAGGGTGGAAGTTCTCCGGGACTCCAACCATCTCTTCACCGCGGCGAAATGGCTGGAGATCTTCCAGCTCTCGGCCGCGTTTTACGGCGGCAATATCGGCCGCCCCAGTCAGGACAACGCATGAGTTCGCTCAAGAACAGCCAGGGCTTCTCGACCCGCGCCATCCACGCAGGCCAGCGGCCCGACCCGACGACAGGCGCGGTCATGACGCCGATCTACGCCACCTCGACCTACGCCCAGGAAAGCCCCGGGGTGAACAAGGGCTACGAGTACGCGCGGGGCAAGAACCCGACGCGTGAGGCGTTCGAGGCCTGCCTGGCGGACCTCGAGGGCGGCACGCACGGCTTCGGCTTCGCGTCAGGGATGGCGGCCACCTCGACGGCGCTTGAGCTGCTCGACGCGGGAGCGCACATCGTCACCGGCGACGACCTTTACGGCGGATCGTGGCGTCTGTTCGAACGGGTGAGACGCCGCTCGATGGGCCTGGACTTCGCCTATGTCGACCTCAGCGACCTGGCCGCGGTGGAAGCGGCGATCACGCCGAAGACGAAGCTGATCTGGGCCGAGACCCCGACCAATCCGCTGATGAAGCTGGCCGACATCGAGGGACTGTCGCGCATCGCCAAGGCGCACGGGCTGATGCTGATCGTCGACAACACCTTCGCCACGCCCTGGAGCCAGCAGCCGCTGGCCCTGGGCGCCGACATCGTGATGCATTCGGCGACCAAATACCTGAACGGCCACTCGGACATCATCGGCGGCGCGCTGGTCACGGCTAGTCCCGAACTGGCGAAGGATATCAAGTTTCTGCAGAATTCGATCGGGGGCGTCATGGGGCCGTTCGACGCCTTCCTCGCCAATCGGGGCCTGAAGACGCTGGGGCTCCGCATGAAGGCGCACAACGAGAACGCGCTCGCTGTGGCGCGTTGGCTGGAAGAGCGGAAGGGGATCGCAAAGGTGATCTATCCGGGCCTGATCAGCCATCCGCAGCATGACCTCGCGGCGCGCCAGATGAACGGCCGGTTCGGCGGCATGGTCACGGCCGTCATCGACGGCGACCTGGCCCGCACCCGGCAAGTGCTGGAGCGGGTGCAGGTCTTCACGCTGGCGGAGTCGCTGGGCGGCGTCGAAAGCCTGGTCAATCACCCGGCTATCATGACCCACGCCTCGGTGCCGAAGGAGCTACGCGAGGCCGGGGGGGTGACGGACAGCCTGATCCGGCTGTCAGTAGGCGTTGAGGAGGTCGAGGACCTGATTGCGGATCTGGATCAGGCGCTGGCCTGATCCAGGAACTCAGGCCGCCTTGCTGGGCAGGGCGGTCTGGTGGCCGGTGGCGGGCAGGGCCTTCTTCTTGGCGGGCGCGCGGGGCTTCTTGACCAGCGTCGACGGCGCGGCGGCGCGTCGGGCCAGCTCGCCGTCGATCAGCGGAATGATTTCGGCCGCCGTGTTCATCTGAACGGTGGAGCCGGAGTCCGACAGGCGAGCGGCGTTGGCGCGCAGGGCCTTGAGGTCGGGGTCGCTCATGGTGGGGATCATGTCGGCGAGGGGGGTCATGGCAGTCTCCTGAAAGGGTACGGTGGTCGGGCCGGCGCCGGATCGGCGGCCGGCCCTTCCGTCAGTCGGAAACTATTCGGCGGCCTTCAGGCGACCGGCCGATTCCTTGCCCGAGCGCGAGTCGCGTTCGACCTCGTAGGAGATCTTCTGGTTCTCGTTCAGCGAGCCCAGGTCCGAAACTTCGACCGCCGAGGCGTGAACGAACACGTCCTTGCCGCCGTCATCAGGCGCGATGAAGCCGTAACCCTTGGTGGAATTGTACCATTTAACAGTGCCGGTAGCCATTTTCAGGACCTCCGCTAGCAGTTGACCGCCGGAAGAGGTTCCGGGTCGGCCTGTCGGGTCTGAATGGGATCGGCTTTGGACCTCGGTGCGCGATGCAAAGGGGCAGCAGCGTTTCGCAGTGAGATCGACGACACCGCAAATGGGCCTTTCGGGCTGGAAAGGCAAGGCCGGTGATTCCGGGGGGTGGTGGCGGAGGCCATGCAGAGGGCCTCCGCCGACCGTCGTCAGTCAGGCATCGACACGGTATCCGTGACGTGGATCACGCCGTTGGACTGGAACACATCGGCCTGGGTCACGGTCGCGACGCCGCCCTTCTCGTCAGTCAGAATAACGGCATTGCCACGCAGGGATGCGGTCAGCACCCCGCCTTCGACGGTCGTCAGGGCCGCGCGACCGCCGCCGGCGCGGATGCGTCCGATCAGATCCTGCGCGCTCACCCGGCCGGAGACGACATGGTAGGTGAGAATCTTGGTCAGCGTGGCCTTGTTCGCCGGTTGGACGAGGCTGTCGACGGTCCCGGCCGGCAGCTTGGCGAAGGCGCCGTTGGTCGGGGCGAAGACTGTGAAGGGCCCGGGGCCGCTCAGCGTCGGGACCAGACCCGCGGCGGTCACGGCGGCTACCAGGGTGGTGTGGTCGCGAGAGTTGACGGCGTTCTCGACGATGGTGCGGTTCGGGTACATGGCGGCGCCGCCCACCATCACGGTGGCGGAAGTGTCCGCGGCGACCATTCCGCCCATGTCATCCATGGGAGCGCAGGCGGCGGCGGTCAGGCTGCCGGCGGCCAGAGTGGCGAGAACGGCGGTGCGAATTGGGTTGAAGGTCATGGGTGTCTCTCCTGAGCGGCCGTCTGTGCGGCGCGGGCGGAGAGACGAAAGCGGCGCCGTGGCGGATGCGCGCAAGGGCCGAACTGCGGCTACGCGTCACGGGACGCATCCGCGAGCAAACCACGGCGTTCGCGAGCCGGACACGAAAACGGCGGCGGAAGCTCTCGCTCCCGCCGCCGCCGGAAAAGTCACGCGCCGGAGACCGGCGCCTGAACTCAGCCCTCGGTCTTCAGCTGACCAGCGGATTCCTTGCCCGAACGCTTGTCGCGCTCGATTTCGTAGGAAACCTTCTGGTTTTCATCGAGGCCGCGCAGGCCCGCCTGTTCGACGGCCGAGATGTGGACGAAAACGTCCTTGCCGCCGTCGTCAGGCTGGATGAAGCCGTAGCCCTTGGTGCCGTTGAACCATTTCACAGTGCCGGTAGCCATGTTTAGACCTCCGTTTGGCGTTGGCCTCAGGGAAGAGCCCCTGGAGGCCTGTCGGGTCTAAAAGGAGCGGCTGGACCTCGGTGCGAAAGCAGAGGGTGGCGTTTCGCAGAAAGAGATCGACGGTTCGCTTGTGGACTGTCGGCGTGGCGAAATCAAGCCGACGCTATTCCGCCGCCTCGCCAGCGGGCTCCGCGATATAGTTGTCCTGACACAGCTTGCGCAGGGCCGCGGTCAGGCTCGGGCCGTACAGCGAGTCCTGAATGCGCTCGAAGCCCTCGCTCTGCAGGGCCGTCTTGATGTCGCCGACGGTGCGGCAGCCGCCTCCGCGCGCCAGTTCATAGGCGCGTTCGAGGGTGGTGGGGCGATGTGTTGTGCTCATGACCCAACATAGGGAGCTTGGCGGGAAAAGCGAAGGTCAGAAGGCGATGCTGATTCCGGCGACCAGCGCATCGGCATACTGCTCGCCCGGCACGTCCGCGTCGGTGGCGTGATAGCGCAGCTCGGCATCGAGGTTGTCGGTCAGGGCGTAGGTGAAGCCGGCGTTCCAGCCGGTGTAATCGATGCTGTTGTCCTGCTCCCGGCGGCCGATGGAGGCGGTCGCCTCCAGCTTCGGGGTGAACTCCCAGCCGACGCGGGCCTCGTACCAGGTCCAGGCGCGCGTCGACCCCGTGCCGTCGGGCGAGTGTTGCAGGCGCAGGCGGCCGCTGGCGGGCCCGATCGAACGCGCGAAGTCGGCGGTGAACTCCCAGGCGTTGTCGTCCGCGCCAGGGTCGGCGTCGATTTGCTGCTTGTAGGTCGCGTTCAGGTCCAGATCGAAGCCGGCGACCTCGGGCGTGAAGCCGACCCCGGCCTCCAGCTCCAGTTCCGAACCAGTCGAACTCTTGATCGTCTCGAAGCCTGCGCCGCCGTAGAACAGGCCGGACGCACTCGCCCACTCGGTCTGTCCCCAGACGTAAGGGTCGCCGTCGGACTTCGAGGCTTCCTTGGACCGGTTGTCGGTGGCGGCGCCGAGGGCGAACGACCATTCCCCCGAGGACGCTGCAGCGGGTGTGGGGGCCGGAGCCTCCTGGGCCGAGACGGAGCCGGCGGCGGCCAGCAGAGCGGCCGAGGCGGCGGCGGTCGTCAGGATGCGGAGCATGGGAATCAGCCTTCGGGACGAATGGACAGCGCGGGTCTAGAACCGCTTCTTGTCGAATTCGTCACAGGCTTGCGAATATTCGTCCTTGAGCCGACCAATCAGCTGCGCGGCGGGCAGGATGTCGTGGACCGCGCCCGCGCCCTGACCGGCGGACCAGACCGTTTTCCACGCCCGCGCCTCCTCGCCCATGTCCAACTTGTGCTCGGGCAGGGACTTGGGGTCGATGCCGTTCGCGATCAGCGAGGGGGTCAGGAAGTTGGCAGGGATGCCGGATACGGCCGGCGTGTAGGTGATGTCGCTTGCGCCCGCGTCGACGATCATCTGCTTGTACTCGCCTTGGGCCGTCGACTCCGACGTCGAGATGAAGCGGGTCCCCATATAGGCGAAGTCCGCGCCCATCATGGTCGCGGCCGCGACGTCCGAGCCCGTCGACAGGCAGCCGGACAGGATGATGGTCCCCTCGAAGAAGGTCCGGACCTCCGCCACCAGGGCGAACGGATTGACCACGCCGGCGTGCCCGCCCGCGCCGTTGGCCACGAGGATGAGGCCGTCCACCCCCGCCTGCGCCGCCTTGCGGGCGTGCCGCACGTTGGCGATGTCGTGGAAGACCACCCCGCCATAGCCGTGCACCGCGTCCACGACGTCGCGCACGGCGCCCAGCGAGGTGATGATCAGCGGGACCTGCTCCTCGACCGACACCATCATGTCCGCCATCAGCCGCGGGTTGGTCGGGTGGACGATGTGGTTGACCCCGAAGGCGGCGGCCTCGGGCGTCAGCCGTCCCTTGATCTCCCGGACCCAGTCCCGATAGCCCTCTGTGGTGCGCTGGTTCAGGGACGGGAAGGTGCCGATCACGCCGGCGTTGCAGCACTCAACGACGAGATCGGGTCCCGAGACGAGGAACATCGGCGCGGCGATGACCGGCAGCGTCAGACCCTTTTGCAGCGAAGCCGGAATGGTCATGGCGATCGTCCCCGTTGTCTTTCGCTACGGATAACCGCCTGTCGCGGGGGAAGGCAAATGGAAGAGGTGGCTGGTGATTGGTGGCTGGTGGGTGGCCGCCGATCATGTGGTGAACGGCCTGCGGAGCCCTCCCGCCGCTCGACATGCAACAATCACCAACCACCAATCACCAGCCACCCCGATGACGCCACCGCCCTGAGCCGCTACATGGGCTCCCATGACCACCGACACCTCGGGCCTGCACCAGCTGGGCCAGCACAGCGTTCAGCCCACGTCGCCGGAGACGGCCGAGCTGGAGCGCGTCCCCAATCCCCACGCCGGGACCCTGTACCTGACCCGCTTCACCGCGCCGGAGTTCACCAGCCTGTGCCCGGTGACGGGCCAGCCTGACTTCGCCCACATCGTTATCGATTATGCGCCAGGCGACTGGCTGGTCGAGTCCAAGTCTCTGAAGCTGTATCTGACCAGCTTCCGCAACCACGGCGCCTTCCACGAGGACTGCACCGTCGCCATCGGCAAGAAGATCGCCGACCTGCTGCAGCCGAAGTGGCTGCGCATCGGCGGCTACTGGTACCCGCGCGGGGGCATCCCGATCGACGTCTTCTGGCAGACCGGAGCGGCTCCCGAAGGCCTGTGGCTGCCGGATCAGGGGGTGCCGACCTACCGCGGACGGGGGTGACGGCCGCGCTGAGGAAAAACCGCCGGCGCGGCGATTGCTCACAACATGCTCATGCCATCCGCCAGACCCTTCGTTAGCGTCGGGCCATGACAGAGACGAACCGTCTGCCGCTCGAGGTCTGGGGTCGCGGACTCCTAACGGAGGCACAGAGCTGGGCGGAC
This sequence comes from Brevundimonas sp., assembly GCF_036399195.1. Lineage (GTDB taxonomy): Bacteria > Pseudomonadota > Alphaproteobacteria > Caulobacterales > Caulobacteraceae > Brevundimonas. The sequence continues at coordinate 1,299 of NZ_DASWNO010000044.1, read as the reverse complement.
CGCTCGCCGCTGCGGGGCTACGCCTTCGAATTCCTGTGGTTTGGGCTGAAGCAGGGCTGGGCCTGCCTGTTCGGCGGCGCCATGCTGGCGCTGATCCTCGGCACCTTCCTGTTCTGGCCCGAGGCCGCGCCGGTGTCGCGCTACGACTTTCTCGTGGTTGGGGCCCTGCTCATCCAGGCGGCCATGCTGGCGCTGAAGCTGGAGAGCTGGGAGGAGGCCCGAGTCATCCTGCTGTTCCACATCGCGGGGACGGTGATGGAGCTGTTCAAGACAGCTCATGGTTCGTGGATCTACCCGGAGGACAGCGTGCTGCGCATCGGGGCCGTGCCCTTGTTCTCCGGCTTCATGTATGCGGCCGTCGGCAGCTACATCGCCCGCGTCCAGCGCATCTTCCACGTCCGCATTCGGCGCTATCCGCCGCTCTGGTCGACATGGCTTCTGGCGGCGGCGATCTACGTCAACTTCTTCGCCCACCACTGGCTGCCGGATGTGAGGCTGGCGCTCTTCGCGGCGACGGCGCTCATCTTCGGACGCGGCTGGTTCTGGTTCACGACCGATCGCAAGCGCCGGTCGATGCCGCTGCTTCTGGGCTTCTTCCTCGTCGCGGTGTTCATCTGGCTCGCCGAGAACCTGGCCACCTTCGGCCGGGCATGGACCTATCCTGGCCAGGCGAACGGCTGGGAGATGGTGGGGCTGGAGAAGCTGGGAAGCTGGTTCCTGCTGATGATCATCTCTATCGTGCTGGTGTCGCTGGTTCACCGACCGGAGGAAGAGCCGCGATAATCTCGATGGGGGAGATCTGCGCCGCATGACCACCGTGGACCGCGACGTCGTCATCCTCGGCGGGGGCCACAACGGATTGGTCTGCGCCTTCTATCTGGCGAAGGCCGGTCTGAAGGTGACGGTGCTGGAGCGGCGGCACGTGGTCGGTGGCGCCGCGGTGACGGAGGAATTCCACCCGGGCTTCCGCAACTCGACGGCCAGCTACACCGTCAGCCTGCTGAACCCGAAGATCATTGCGGACATGGAGCTGGCCCGCCACGGCCTGCGGGTGGTCGAGCGCAAGGCAGCCAACTTCCTGCCGCTGGATGACGGTCGCTACCTGCTCGCCGGAGAGGGACGGACGCAGGCGGAGGTGGCCAAGTTCTCGAAGCGCGACGCGGAGCGGCTGCCGGAGTACGAACGCAGGCTGGAAGTCGTCGCCTCGGTGCTGCGCGACTGGATCCTGAGGGCGCCGCCCAATATGGCCCAGGGCGGCTGGACCGCCATGCTGCCCGAGCTGCTGAAGGGGGCGTCGCT
>NZ_DASWNO010000043.1:0-1962 GCF_036399195.1 Brevundimonas sp. | reverse complement strand
GCCCATCGGCGTATCCATCAGCGCCTTCTCGGTGTCGTCGCCTTCCAGCGTCAGGGTCTCGGCCGGCTTGCCGGCCTGGAATTCCTCCGTCGCCGACATCTTGCGGGCCCGCATGGCGTCAGCCAGCGCATCCATGTCGAGCCCGGCGGCGCGGGCCTGGGAGAACATGCCCTCAGAGCGCTTCTCCTCCTCCTCGACGTGGTGCTCGATCATTTCGGCCAGAACCTTGACCTTGGCGTCGTAGAACTCCTCGTCCGGGCCGCCGGCCTCGATCTCGTTGATCAGCAGCTTGGCGCTGTCGTGCTCGACGTAGGCTTCGTTCAGCAGGTCTTCCTCGATCTGGCCGCGGCAGGCCGGATAGAAGACCTCTTCCTCGAGAACCGTGTGGACCTTCAGCTCGAGGCAGGCCTGCTCGGCCAGGGCCTGCTTCTTCGACTTGGAGGTCGCCTTCTCGAACGCGGCGAAGATCTCCTCCACCTTGCGGTGGTCGGCCTTCAGCATCGCGATCGCGTCCATCTCTTCGTAGCTCTGGGCCATGGGAGTCCTCCGTTCATCTGGCTTCGCTGCACAAAGGGATGACGGTGCGAGGACGTTCCAGGCGAGGCGCCACTTGAGAGTCGTTCGCGCGACATTGCGTTCTGGCCCGTCAGGTACGGTTCAAACTCCCGGGAGCGCACCCGTTCTTACTTGACGTTGACGTAAACGTAGGCTTTCTGGCGGGCCACGTGATCCCGTCTTTACCGGAGACCCGCTCCCATGGCCGACGCCTACATCTACGACGCCGTCCGCACCCCGCGCGGCAAGGGCAAGAAGGACGGCTCGCTGCACGAGATCACCGGCCTGTCGCTGGCCACCCAGGTGCTGGAGGCGCTGCGCGACCGCAACGATCTCGACACCTCCAAGGTCGACGACGTCATCCTCGGCTGCGTCACGCCCGTGGGCGAGCTGGGCGCCGACATCGCCCGTACGGCCGTCCTGTCCGCCGGCTGGGCCCAGACCACGGCGGGGGTCCAGATCAACCGCTTCTGCGCCTCGGGCCTCGAGGCCGTGAACATGGCGACGGCCAAGGTGAAGTCCGGGGAGGCTGACTTCGCCGTCGGCGGCGGCATCGAGGCGATGAGCCGGGTGCCGATGGGCTCGGACGGAGGGGCATGGCCGGTCGATCCGTCCTCGGCCTTCCCGACCTATTTCGTGCCGCAGGGCGTGTCGGCGGACATGATCGCCTCGAAATACGGCTTCAGCCGCGACGACGTCGACGCCTATGCGGTCGAGAGCCACAAGCGCGCCGCCGCCGCCTGGGCCGACGGGCGGTTCTCGAAGTCGGTGGTGCCGGTCAAGGACCAGCTCGGCCTGACCATCCTGGATCGCGACGAGACGATCCGTCCCAACACCGACATGCAGAGCCTCGGCGCCCTGAACCCGTCCTTCGCCATGATGGGCGAGATGGCCTTCGACGCCGTGATCAACCAGCGCTACCCCGAGGTCGAGCGCGTCACCCACGTCCACACGCCCGGCAACTCGTCGGGCATCGTTGACGGATCGGCGGGCGTGCTGATCGGCACCCTGGAAGCCGGCCAGGCGCTCGGCCTCAAGCCGCGCGCGAAGATCCTCGGCGGCGCCTCGATCGGCTCCGAGCCGTCGATCATGCTGACGGGCCCCGAGTTCGTGACCCGCAAGCTGCTGGGCAAGCTGGGCATGACGACCGCCGACATCGACCTGTGGGAGCTGAACGAGGCCTTCGCCGCCGTGGTGCTGCGCTACATGCAGGCCTTGGACATCGACCACGCCAAAATGAACGTCAACGGCGGCGCCATCGCCATGGGCCACCCGCTGGGCGCCACCGGCGCCATCATCACCGGGATCGCGCTGGACGAACTGGAGCGGTCCGACAAATCCACCGCCCTGATCACCCTCTGCATCGGCGGCGGCATGGGCACCGCCACGGTTATCGAGCGCGTCTGA
>NZ_DASWNO010000042.1:0-1505 GCF_036399195.1 Brevundimonas sp. | reverse complement strand
CTATTTCGACGCCCTGGCGTTGATGGTGCGCGAGCACGGCAAACTGATCTCGAAGGATCGGTTCCTCGAAGAGGTGTGGCGCGGGGTGCCGGTCACAGACGAGGCCCTGACGCAGTGCGTCCGAACCCTCAGGCGGCAGCTGGGCGATGACGCGGGCCGGCCGCGCTTCATCGAGACGGTGCCCAAGCACGGCTACCGCTTCATCGCCCCGGTGAGCGAGACCGGGGCGGAGTTGGCGACAGACCGCATCGCGCCGGTCACCCCGCAAACGAAGGAGTCCCGCTCCGCGCCGCTCGTTCGCCTCGGCGTGGCCGGCATGACGGGCGGCGCGCTCGCGGGGCTGATGGGCGGGCTGTTCTACGGCGTCGTCGGCGCCCTGCAGCCGCTCGGCATCGGCATGGGCGGGCTGTCGGTGCTGCTGGTGCTGCTGTGCCTGACGGCCCTGCTGGCGCTCGTGGGCGGGGCCGGCGTCGGATTCGGCATCGCGGCGACCGTGGGCGCGAGGGGGCGGCCCGGCGCGCTGAGCATCGCCGGCGGCGCCGTAGGAGGCCTCGTGGTGGGCGCCGTGGTCAAGCTGGTCGGGCTGGACGCCTTCGACCTGCTGTTCGGCCACGCGCCCGCCGACATGACCGGCGCGCCCGAAGGGGCGTTGCTGGGCGGGCTGATCGGGGCCGCGGTCTGGTTCAACGCGCGAGCGCGGGTCGAGCCGCCGATCCGGCGATGCGTCGCCACCGGGGCGATGGCGGGGCTCGCCGCGGGGGTGCTGATTCCGCTGCTGGGCGGCCGGTTGATGGGCGGAAGCCTCGATCTGCTGGCGCAGGGATTTCCGGCCTCGCGCTTCCGCGTGGAGCAACTGGGCGCGATGTTCAACGAGAGCGGCTTCGGCCTGGTCAGCCAGCTGGTGACTGCCGGGCTGGAGGCCATGCTGTTCGGCGGCTGTGTGGCCGGCGCGATGGCGCTCGCCTGTCGCCGGTTCGGACCGGTCCCCCGGGCCCTGTCGCCAACCGCGCCAGAGCGCGCGGCGGCTTGACTTCCCCCCCATCCCGTCCGACCTCGGACCGATGACGACGCCCGCGCTCGCCGCCGACGAGAAGGAGCCCCCGAGAGACTCCCTGCGGCCGCTGCTGGGCCGCATCTGGCGGGACTACCTGTCGCACCATCGGGCGGCGCTGTTCCTGTCGATCGCCTGCGCCGCCGTGGTCGGCATCATGGCCGCGACGGTCTTGCAGCTGCTGGAGCCGGCCATTGACGGACTGTTCCTTGGCGAGGCCGTGACGATCTGGAACTTCATCACCGTGCCGCCCGGGCGGGCGCTGCTGTGGATCCCGCTCATCATCGTCGGCGCCGGGCTGATCTGGACCGCGGCCGCGCTGGGCCAGGCCGCGCTGGTCAACCGGCTGGGCCACGGCATCGTCGGGGACATCCAGGTGCGGCTGTTCGGGTCGATGATCCGCGCCGACCTCGCCCGTCTGCGCAGCCAGCATTCCGGCGGCTTCGTCTCCTCG
>NZ_DASWNO010000041.1:0-5234 GCF_036399195.1 Brevundimonas sp. | reverse complement strand
GACTTGCCGGCGTTGGTCTCGCCGATCAGGACGATGCGGTAGCCTTCGCGGACCCGCTCGCCGCGATCGGCGTCGGAGAGTGCGTCGCGTAGGTCGGCGATCAGCCCGTCCAGCACCGGGCCGGCGGTGCGGGCCAGGTTGTCGGGGATCTCCTCATCCGGAAAATCGATCTCCGCCTCGATCAGGGCCAAGGCCTTGAGCAGGTCGCGCCGGAAGCCGGCGTAGGCCCGGCTCAGCGCGCCCTCCAGCTGCCCCAGCGCCTGCGCCGCCTGCGCCCCGGTCTCGGCGTCGATCAGATCGGCGACGGCCTCGGCCTGGGCCAGGTCCATGCGGCCGTTCTCGAACGCCCGGCGGGTGAACTCGCCGGGCTCGGCCGGGCGAAGCCCGAAGTCGATCAGGGCCGAGCTCACCGCCTCGACCACCGCGCGGCCGCCGTGCAGGTGCAGCTCGGCGCAGTCTTCGCCGGTGTAGGAGCGCGGCGCGGGAAAGCGCAGGACGAGGGCCTGATCGAGGGTCTGGCCTTCGTGGATCAGGGTCCGGAGGCTGGCCGTACGGGGGGTCAGGCCGGGAGCGCCGAGCCCGGTCAGGGCGGTGTCCGTCGCCGGCCCGGACAGGCGGAGAATGGCGATCGCCCCCCGGCCCGGCGGCGTCGCGAGGGCGAAGACGGTGTCGGTCATGGCACGACGTCTCCTCCCCCCTTGTGGGGGAGGGGGACCGCGAAGCGGTGGAGGGGGCTGGCCGGGAGTGCGGTCTGGAGGACCTCGCCCCCTCCGTCGCGCTGCGCGCGCCACCTCCCCCATGAAGGGGGAGGAGACATGGTCACGGCTTCGCGCCTGGGACCGCGGCTTCCATCAAGCGGCGGAACTGTTCCTGCGCCTGAACCCCAAAGCTGGTCCAGGTCTTCATGATCTCTTCCGGCTTCATGGAGGCGATGTTCTCGTCCATGCGGCGCTTCATCTCGCTGACAAGATGATCGTTCAGCGGCTCGACATTGGGCAGGCCCATGAAGGCGCGCGCCTCGGCGGGGGTGCACTCGATTTCGACGTTCATCTTCATGGGACGGATCCAGGGCTCTGGCCCTGTCATAGGGCAGAACGAGCGTCAGAGGGAACCCGGCCCCAACGTTTCACGTGAAACAACAGGCCCCTGAGTAGCCTCGCCTGCCAGTCGGTCAGGCCTCTGACGCCAGTGGAGAGGGGGTCGTGCGATACAACTGGGTGGCCGGCACGCCCTGGCCGATCAGCTCGACCCGGTCGCTCAGGCGCCGCCTCGCCGCGCCGCTGTTGAAGGTGCGACGATCAGGGCCGGCATAGGCCGGCTTGTCGACCCACGGACGAGGGGTCGAGAGGTGATCGAGGCGGCGTAGCAGGTCGCGACGATTGAACGGCTTGCGCAGGAACTCATTCACCCCCGCGTTCTTGGCCGCCTGGAGCGCCGAAGCCGTCGCGAGGGTGGTCAGCACGACCACGGCCGCTTGACGGCAGCCCATGGTTGACCGCCGGATCGAACGCACGAGGGCGAACGGATCGGCGTCATCGAACGCCTCCGTCACGATCAGCGTCGGGTCGAAGGTCCGGGCGGCCTCGACGGCCGCGTCGCGGTCGGCCTGAAACGCGAAGTCTCCGCCCCCGAACGCCGTCAAGCACTCGCTCAGGAGTTGGGCCTGATGAGGATTGGGTTCGACAAGCAAGACGCGCCGCAGAAGCGGTTCGATGCGCGTTCTGACGGTCGGATCGACGAACAACATGCTCGAACACTAGGCCGCTAATGATTGCATTTGCCTAAATGCATAGCGGTGTTCGGCAAGCCGCGCCGGATCAGGTGTTCATCGACTGGAAGAAGTCGGCGTTGTTCTTGGACTGGCGCAGCTTGTCGATCAGGAACTCGATGGCGTCCTGCGGACCCATCGGGTTCAGGATGCGGCGCAGGACGTAGGTCTTGGCCAGCTGGTCCTTCGGCGTGGTCAGCTCTTCCTTGCGGGTGCCGGACTTCAGCACGTCGATGGCGGGGAAGATGCGCTTGTCGGCGACCTTGCGGTCCAGCACGATCTCGGAGTTGCCGGTGCCCTTGAACTCTTCGAAAATCACCTCGTCCATCCGCGAGCCGGTGTCGATCAGGGCGGTGGCGATGATGGTCAGCGAGCCTCCCTGCTCCACGTTCCGCGCCGCGCCGAAGAAGCGCTTCGGCCGCTGCAGGGCGTTGGCGTCGACGCCTCCGGTCAGGACCTTGCCCGACGACGGCACGGTGGCGTTGTAGGCCCGGCCCAGACGGGTGATCGAGTCCAGCAGGATGACCACGTCCTTCTTGTGCTCGACCAGACGCTTGGCCTTTTCGATCACCATCTCGGCCACCGCGACGTGGCGGGTGGCGGGCTCGTCGAAGGTCGAGGCGATGACCTCGCCCTTCACCGTGCGCTGCATGTCGGTGACTTCCTCGGGCCGCTCATCGATCAGCAGCACCATCAGCGTCACTTCGGGGTGGTTGCGCTCGATCGACTTGGCGATGTTTTGCAGCATCACCGTCTTGCCGACCCGCGGGGGCGCGACGATCAGGCAGCGCTGGCCCTTGCCGAGCGGGGCGACAATGTCGATCACCCGGCCCGAGCGGTCCTTCAGCGTCGGGTCCTGGATTTCCATGTGCAGCCGCTCTTCGGGATAGAGCGGGGTCAGGTTGTCGAACAAGACCTTGGTCTTGACGGTCTCGGGATCCTCGAAATTGATCGTGTCGACCTTGAGCAGGGCGAAATAGCGCTCGCCCTCGCGCGGTCCCCGCACAGCGCCGTGGACGGTGTCGCCCGAGCGCAGGCCGAAGCGGCGGATCTGCGAGGGCGACACGTACACATCGTCCGGACCCGGAAGATAATTGACGTCGGGGCTGCGCAGGAATCCGAAGCCGTCGGGCAGGATCTCCAGCGTGCCCGAGGCGATGATCTCGACCTCTTCATCCGCCAACGTCTTCAGGATGGCGAACAGCAGGTCCTGCTTGCGCAGGTTGCCGGCGTTCTCGATCTCGAGGCTCTCGGCGAAGGCGACCAGTTCCTCGGGCGTCTTGTCGTTGAGCTCCTGCAGGGTGATGCGGCCGTTCGGCACGATCGGCTCGCCGTCGTCCTCCTCCTCGCCCTGCTCCTGATCGACCATGGGCAGGTCGGACGCGGCCAGTTCGGTCGACGGCTGTTCGCCCTCGATTGTATCGGCTTCGGGAGCGGTGGGATCGGTGTCGCGGACGTCGGTCATGGTCTTACAGGTCTGCGCGCGTCCACAGGGCCGCCGGAAGCGGGTGGGGTCGGGCTTGGCGATGTTCGGCCGGGCGGCCGGTGGGAGAGCGACGGGTCGTCCCGGCCAGATCGGCGGGCGTCGCGAAGAGAGGCGCCGCCCCTGACTCCTTGCGAGGGCGGTTCGCGGCCAGCGAAACCACGGGGGCGAGTTCAGGTCAAGCGGGGCAGCCGGCTCCTCCCCACGCGTGGGGAGGTGGCGCGGCGCTCTTGGCGCCGTGACGGAGGGGGCGGCCGGCGTCGGCCGGTCATCCGCCAATCCCTATGCCCTGAGCCGCCCCCTCCGTCTCGTCGGCTGAGTCGCCGCCGAGCCACCTCCCCATCGGCTACGCCGACAGGGAGGAGACAGTCAGCCCAGCGTCCACTGCGTCGTGACCGACAGCACCGCCACGATGGCGATCAGGAACGGGATTTCGTTGGTCATGCGCCAGAATCGGCCTGTCCGGGTCGAGGTCCCTGCCGTGATCCGCTTCAGCTCGCCGGACAGGAAGCCATGCCAGCCGCTCAGCGCCACGACGGCCAGCAGCTTGGTCGCCATCCACGGCTCGGCGAGAAAACGCCACCCCTCGCCATAGCCATAGACGTGGATCAGGATCATCCAGACACCGAAGACCCACGCCATCGCCATGGCCGGATTGATGATGATCTTCAGCAAGCGCCGCTGCCACTGGCGCAGCAGGGTCTGCATCTCGCCCCGCAGGGGCTCGGCCTTGCCGGCCTGTTCAGCGTCATAGGCGTAGAGCCGCGGCAGGAACAGCATCCCGGCCATCCAGGCGATCACCGCGAGGATATGCAGCCCACGGACGATCTCGAAGGCGCCCGCCGACAGCATCACGCGTCCTTCCGTTCGCATTGGGCCGGACAGGCTTTCCAGCGGGCCTGACAGCCCGGGCCGAAGGGCGCGACGCCGTCCCGGCCCAGCGCCTCGTCGGCGGCGTGGGCCAGCATGTCGATGAAGGCCGGCGCCACGCCCACGGCCGGGCTGCGCAGATAGGGCGCGACGCCCAGTTCATGCGCCAGTTCGGCGTATTCGACGTCGAGCTCGACCAGGGTCTCGATATGCTCGGAGACGAAGGCGACGGGCGCGACCACCACGCCGACCTTGTCCGCCGCCGCCTTCTGAATGGCCTCGGGCGTCGACGGGCCCAGCCATTTCATCGGCCCGACGCGGCTCTGGTAGCAGACGTCCCAGTCCTCCCCGCGCCGGCTCAGCCCACAGGCGGGGGCGAGGGCCGCGCAGGTGGCCTCGACCTGCTCCTGATAGGGGTCGCCCTTGCGCGCGATCAGGCTTTCGGGGATGCCGTGGGCCGAAAACAGCACCCGCATGGGACGGTCGCCGGCTTCGGCCAAGCGGGCGCGCACGCCCTCGGCCTGGGCCGCGATCCAGCCGTCGCCCCGCGGGTAGCAGCACACCGTGCTGGACTGGCCGGGGCCGTCGTAGACGGCGTTCCACAGCTTCAGCGAGGACTCCGTCGTTGTGGTCGAGAACTGCGGGTAGAGCGGCAGCAGCACGATGCGGTCGGGCGCGAAGGCGGCCACCTCCCGCGCCGTCTGTTCGGTCAGGGGCGACCAGTAGCGCATGGCGACGAAGGTGCTGACCACGTCCCCCGACCGGCGAGCCGTCAGGGCCTGCGCCAGCGCCGCCGCCTGCCTGCGCGTCTCCGGCAGCAGCGGCGAACCCCCGCCCATCAGGGCGTAGTTGGCCTGGGCGCTCTTTTCCCGGCGGCTTGAGATCAGCCGGGCCAGCAGGGTCCGGAACGGATCGGGCAGGCCGATGATGGCGGGATCGCGGAACAGGTTGAACAGGAAGGGTCTGACCGACGCCTGATCGTCCGGCCCGCCGAGGTTGAACAAGACGACGGCGATGCGCTGGCTGCCCTGCGCCGTCATTGCGCGCCGATCCGCTTCAGCACCTGTTCGACATGGGCGATCGGCACGTCGGGCAGGATGCCGTGGCCGAGGT
>NZ_DASWNO010000040.1:0-2836 GCF_036399195.1 Brevundimonas sp. | reverse complement strand
GCGCGGACGGACCGCGGCGGGCGCGCCGGCGTGGAGCGTGCGCGTGTGGTGGAACCCGTGGGCGCGGCTGATCTTCCTCGGGCCCGCGATCATGGCGCTGGGCGGGGTGCTGTCGCTGCTGGACCGGCGGCTGCGGCTGGGGGTCGGCGGGCGATCCGGGGCTGCCCGATGAACCTGCCAATCTTCCGCTCATCCCCGCGAAAGCGGGGACCCAGTGCTTTGGGTGATGTTGCCTGTGCCCTGAGACCCGGGACTGGTGTCCGGAAACGCCCGTGTCCCGCTGGACAGAACTGGGTCCCCGCTTTCGCGGGGATGAGCGGATTTTTCTTGCTGTGTGCATGCTTGCTGACGCTCGCCGCTCCGGCCATCGCCCAGGAGCCCCCGCCGATCCCCGACCAGCCCCTGCCGCAGGCGGCCCAGGAGGCGCGGGCGCAGGCGCTGTTCGACGACATCCGCTGCGTGGTCTGTCAGCACGAGGCCATCGCCGACAGCCCCGCCGGCATCGCCGCCGACATGCGCCGGCTGGTGCGCGAAGAGATCGCGGCGGGGCGGACGGACAAACATATCCGCCAGGATCTGGTGCGGCGCTACGGCGACTTCGTCCTGTTCAAGCCGCCGGTGCGGCTGGGCACCTGGCTGTTGTGGTTCGGGCCGCTGGCGGCGTTGCTGCTCGTCGCCGCCGCGCTGATCCGCCGCGCCCGACGCCCGAACGGAGATACCGCGCCCCTGTCGCCCGACGAGGAGGCGCGGCTGGCGGATATTCTCGCCGAGGCCGAGGTTCGCCGTGATCCTGACGCAAAGGCGTCTGACGACTGACGTTCGGCGGCCCGAACATCGCGCTGGTGCGTTGGTGTCTTGGCCGCCGACCCTATATTCTTCGTCGAACAGGGGCGTTTCGACGCCCGAGAGGAACGCAAAGCACTCCATGATGAAGCGCAAGGAATTCATGCTGGGGGCCGTCGCCGGCCTCGCCTTCGCCGCCGCGGCCACCGCCGGGGGCGTGATCGACTGGCCGACCGCCGAGGCGGGTCCGGTGGCTGGCGTCAGCGGACGGCTGGCCCCAAGCGCGGGCGCCTCCGGCCTGGCCTTCGCGCCGCCGCAGGGCGCGCCGCTCAGCTTCGCCGACATCTTCGCCCAGGTCGCGCCCGCCGTGGTGCAGATCGACGTCAAGACCCGCGTGCGCCAGCCGAGCATGATCCAGATCCCGGGCCTGCCCTTCGCCATCCCGAATCCGAACGGCGGCCAGCAGCCGGCCCCGGAGGGCGAGGAAGGCGAGGGCGGCGCCACGGCCATGGGCGCGGGCTCGGGCTTCTTTATCGCGGCCAACGGCTTCATCGTCACCAACAACCATGTCGTCGCCGACGCCACCGAGATCACGGTCAAGCTGGCGGACGGGCGTGAGCTCGAGGCCACGGTGGTGGGCCGGGACGAGGACACCGACCTGGCCGTGATCAAGGTCGACGGCCGCGACTTCCCGTTCGTCTCGTTCGAGGACCGCGCCCAGCCTCGCGTCGGCGACTGGGTCATCGCCGTCGGCAACCCGTTCGGTCTCGGCGGCACCGCCACGGCCGGCATCGTCTCTGCCCTGTCACGCCAGAACCTCGATGACGAGACGGCCCAGTACGTCGACTTCCTGCAGATCGACGCCGCGATCAACCGCGGCAACTCGGGCGGTCCGACCTTCGACATCTACGGCCGCGTGATTGGCGTGAACTCCGCCATCTATTCCCAGACAGGCGGATCGGTCGGCATCGGCTTCGCCATCCCCGCCAACATCGCCAAGAGCGTTACCGACCAGCTGATGGAGCGAGGCCGGGTCGAGCGGGGCTTTGTCGGCCTCGGCCTGCGGACCCTGAGTCCGGACGGGTGGGAGGCTCTGGGGCAGCCGCGCGACTTCAAGGGCGCGCTCGTCGAGAACGTCACCGAGGGCGGGCCGGGGGCGCAGGCCGGTGTTCGCGTCGACGATCTCATCGTGGCCGTCAACGGCCAGCCGGTGGCTAACAGCACTGAGGCCTCTCGCCGGGTGGGCGAGGCGCGTCCGGGCGAGACGATCCGTCTCGAGGTTCTTCGCGGCGGCCGCCGCCAGACGTTGAACGTCCGTTCGGGCGCCCGACCCCCGAAAGCCGAGCTCAACGCGGACGATGCCGGCGGAGGCGCCGGCGTGACGCCGCTGCAGCCGCCCGCTGCACAGGGCGAGCCGGTCGAGGGCATCAGTGTTACGTCTCTCACCGCCGCCTTGCGGGCGCGCTACAGCATCCCGGAGAGCGTCAACGGCGTGATCATCACAGATGTGGCGCGCGCAACCCCTGCGGGGCGGCTGGGCCTCCAGGCCGGCTTCGTCATCACCCGGGTGAACACCCAAGCGGTGACGTCAGCCGCCGAGTTCCGGGCGGCCGTCGCAGCCGCGAAACAGGCGGGCCGTCCCGCCGTGCTGCTGTACATCCGGACGCCGCAGGGCAATGTCGTGCCCGTGCCGATGCGGTTCAACGACGGCGAGTAATCACCTGTACAAGCCGTAACTGCCCGGATCGCCGCCGATGCGCTACCATCGGCGGCGATTCACGTTCGAGGGGCTGATTCCATGCGCATTCTGGTGGTCGAGGACGACGCCGAGGCCGCGACCGCGATGGTCCGGGGCCTGACCGAGGCCGGTCACGAGCCGACCCACGCCGTCGACGGCGCCTTCGGCCTGCTCGAGGCGCAGAAGGGCGGCTACGACGTCTATGTGGTCGATCGCATGATGCCGCGGCTGGACGGCATCGGCATGGTCGAAACCCTGCGCAAGGACGGCGACCAGACGCCGGTGCTGTTCCTGTCGGCGCTGGGCGAGGTCGAC
>NZ_DASWNO010000039.1:0-2638 GCF_036399195.1 Brevundimonas sp. | reverse complement strand
ACCTATCGCGGGCTGGTGTCGGTGCATCCGAAGGCGACGGGGGTGCGCAACTTCACCCAGTGCGACAGCCTGCTGATCGGCAAGGACTGCGGCTCGCACACCGTGCCCTATATCGAGGCCCGCAACGGCTCGGCCCAGCTGAAGCACGAGGCGACCACGACCCGCCTGTCCGACGACCAGCTGTTCTACGCCCAGCAGCGCGGCCTGTCGCAGGAGGAGGCGGTGGCCCTGCTGGTCAACGGCTTCGTCCGCGACGTGATGCAGAAGCTGCCGATGGAGTTCGCCGTCGAGGCGCAGAAGCTGGTGGCGATTAGTCTGGAGGGCTCGGTTGGCTGACGCCATTCACCCGTCATCCTCGGGCTTGTCCCGAGGACCCATCCCGGGGCAAGCTGAGCCTTATGGGCAGGGAACGCGGCCTGATCGCCGTCTACATCATGACCAACGGGCCTTACGGCACGTTGTACATCGGCGTGACGAGCGATCTGCATCACCGCGTGGCTCAACACCGCGCAGGGACGTTCGACGGCTTCACCAAAAAATATCAACTGAAGCGGTTGGTCTGGTTCGAGACGTTCGAATTCATGGCCCCGGCGCTCAAGCGCGAGAAGTCTCTCAAGCGGTACCTGCGCGACTGGAAAATCAACCTGATCGAGCGCGACAATCCGCATTGGCAAGACCTGTCTCTCGATTGGGATCGGTCGCCAGAGTGGAAGCACGGGCCGACGGACGAGTAGCGTCCGCCCGCTCCCCCGCCCCCCGTCATCCTCGGGCTTGTCCCGAGGACCCATCGTTCGGCGACAGCCATGGTCGGCAATTGGCCCCGTCCATCGAGACCGCGCCGCCGAATCTCGGGGATGATGACAAATGGGTCCTCGGGACAAGCCCGAGGATGACGGACGTTAAAAGTCAAAAGTCAGGTTCAAACGCGTGCTGAGCATCTCCAACCTCCACGTCTCCGTCGGCGACAAGCCGATCCTCAAGGGGCTGACGCTCGACGTTCCGGCGGGCGAGGTGCATGCCATCATGGGACCGAACGGAGCGGGCAAGTCGACGCTGGGCTACGCCGTGGCTGGGCGGCCGGGCTATGAGGCGACCGAAGGTTCTGTGTCGTGGAAGGGCGAGGACCTGCTGGGTCTGGAGCCAGCCGAGCGTGCGGCGAAGGGCGTGTTCCTGTCGTTCCAGTATCCGATCGAGATTCCCGGCGTCCCCGCCCTCACCTTCGTGCGCACGGCGCTGAACGCCCAGAAGCGGGCGCGCGGCGAGGAGGAGGTCACGGCCCCCGCCTTCCTGAAGCAGGTCCGGGCGGCGTCGGCGGCGCTGAAGATGGATTTCGACATGCTCAAGCGGCCGCTCAACGTCGGCTTCTCGGGCGGCGAGAAGAAGCGGATGGAGATCCTGCAGATGGCCCTGCTGGAGCCGTCGCTGCTGATCCTCGACGAGACCGATTCCGGCCTCGACATCGACGCGCTGCGCATCGTGGCCGAGGGGGTCAACGCCCTGCGCTCGCCGGACCGCGCCATGCTGGTGATCACCCACTACCAGCGCCTGCTGGACTATATCCGGCCCGACCGCGTGCACGTGCTGGCTGCCGGCCGCATCGTCGCCTCGGACGGCCCCGAACTGGCGCACCAGCTGGAGGCGGAAGGATACGACAAATATCTGCCGGAGCCGGCGTGAACGCGCCGGTCCGCATCGATCTGAAGGACGTCTCCAGCTTCCCCTCGAAGCGCGTCGAGGCGTGGAAATACACGGACCTGCGCCGTTTCCTGCGCGAGACGCCGCCGGTGTCGCCCGCGGGACAGATCGCGCCGGGCGGGCCGTTCTCGGCGCTCGGCGGGGACGAACTGGCGGTGGTCAACGGCCGCTGCTTCGGCGATCCGGCAATCATCGCGGAAGGTCCGGGCGATCATGTCGCGCGGCTTCGTTTCGTCTCGACGGCTGACGGGGCCGGGCACCAGGCGAACGTCTCCATCGAGGTCAAGGCCGGAGCCACGCTCCTGCTGCTCGAAAGCTACGAGGGCCGGGCGACGGGCTATGTCTCCAACGTGATGCTGAACATCGTCCTCGACGCTGGCGCCCGGCTGGAGCGCGTGGTGATCGAGGACGACGCCGACGACGCCATGTCCATCTCGACGGCGGAGGTGACGCTGGCCGAGGGCGCACGCTACGGCCAGACGGTGCTGACGACCGGCGCGAGGCTTCAACGCCACGAGACTCGGCTGGCCCACCCCGGCGAGGGGGCCGAGGTGCGGATCGACGGCCTTTACCTGCTGAACGGCGCCCGCCACTCGGACCTCACCAGCGTTGTCGCTCACAGCGGCCTGGACGGCCAGACCTCGCAACTGACGAAAGGCGTCGTACGCGACACCGCGCGCGGCGTGTTCCAGGGCAAGATCGTGGTCCAGCGCGGCGCCGACGGCACCGATGCGCGCATGGGCCACCACGCCCTGATCCTCGGCGAGCGGGCCGAGGTCGACGCCAAGCCGGAGCTGGAAATCTACGCCGACGACGTGCAGTGCGCGCACGGCAACACCGTGGGCAATCTCGACGAGAGCGCCCTGTTCTACATGCAGCAGCGGGGCCTGCCGATCGACGAGGCGCGGGCGCTGCTGACGCAGGCGTTCCTGATCGAGGTCGT
>NZ_DASWNO010000038.1:0-12540 GCF_036399195.1 Brevundimonas sp. | reverse complement strand
CTGCGACTTCTTGGTCGGGATCGTGGTGTTGCGTTCGATCAGCGGGGTGAAGACCCCGCCGAGGGTCTCGATGCCCAGGGTCAGCGGGGTCACGTCCAGCAGCAGCACGTCCTTGACGTCGCCTTGCAGAACGCCGGCCTGAACCGCGGCGCCCAGCGCCACGACCTCGTCCGGGTTCACGCCCTTGTGCGGCTCCTTGCCGAAGAAGGCCTTCACGGCCTCCTGCACCTTGGGCATGCGGGTCATGCCGCCGACCAGCACGACTTCATCGATGTCCGAGGCCTTGAGGCCCGCGTCCTTCAGCGCCTTGGCGCAGGGCTCGATGGTGCGGGCGACCAGGTCCTCGACGAGGGCTTCCAGCTTGGCGCGCGACAGCTTGATGTTCAGGTGCAGCGGGCCCGAGGCGTTCATGGTGATGAACGGCAGATTGACCTCGTACTGCGTGGTCGAGCTGAGCTCCTTCTTGGCCTTTTCGGCCTCTTCCTTCAGGCGCTGCAGGGCCAGTTTGTCCGAGCGCAGGTCGACGCCCTGCTCCTTCTTGAACTCGTCGGCCAGGTAATCGACCAGACGCAGGTCGAAGTCCTCGCCGCCGAGGAAGGTGTCGCCGTTGGTCGACTTCACCTCGAACACGCCGTCGCCGATCTCGAGGATCGAGACGTCGAAGGTGCCGCCGCCGAGGTCGTAGACGGCGATCTTCTGGCCGTCGTTCTTGTCGAGGCCATAGGCCAGCGCCGCGGCGGTCGGCTCGTTGATGATGCGCAGGACTTCAAGCCCGGCGATCTTGCCGGCGTCCTTGGTGGCCTGACGCTGGGCGTCGTTGAAGTAGGCCGGCACGGTGATGACGGCCTGGGTCACGGTCTCGCCGAGGTAGGCCTCAGCGGCCTCCTTCATCTTCCCGAGGGTGAAGGCCGAAATCTGCTGCGGCGAGTAGTCCTTGCCGTTGGCGCGCACCCAGGCGTCGCCGGTCGGGCCCTTGACGATCTCGTAGGGCACCATGTCCTTGTCTTTCGCCACCACGGGATCCGTGAAGTTGCGGCCGATCAGGCGCTTGATGGCGAAGAAGGTGTTGGTCGGGTTGGTCACGGCCTGGCGGCGGGCCGGCTGGCCGACGAGCACTTCGCCGCCGTCCTGGATCGCCACGACCGACGGGGTCGTGCGGTTGCCTTCCGCGTTTTCGATGACCTTGGGGTTCTTGCCGTCCATGACGGCCACGCACGAGTTGGTGGTGCCCAGGTCGATGCCGATGATCTTGGCCATTGGTGGTCTTTCACTCCATTTGCGGCGGGCGATGCGGCGGCCTTTTCAAGCGAAGCGCCGCGCGTGACCGCCCCCGGTGTCAGGGTCTCAGGTCGATTTATGCAGGTCCGCCGCAAACCCCCACAGGATGCGGGGCTTTACGAGGGTTGTCGCCGATATGGGAAACACCCCCCGGGCCGCAAGGCCCAAACCGTCGCCGCGCGCGATTCGAGCTTTTCATCCAAAGAGATGATTTCAGCGAACAATGATGTACTTAATGGTTCCCGGCCGGGGGAGGACCGGTCGTATTCCATGGGGGAGATTCCAATGACCATGAAGACCATCGCCCGCGCGGCCCTGATCCTGGCCGCTGTCGGAACCGTCGCCGCGGCGCCCGCCGTCGAGGCGCCCGTCGCCGCCGCTCCGGCCGCCGCGACCGCCCAGTCGAAGGATGGACTGAACCGCCGGGTGCGGATCCACAACAACACCGGCTGGACCATGCTGCGTTTCTACGCCTCGAACACGGGCCGCAGCAGCTGGGAGGAAGACATCCTCGGCGACGACGTGCTGGCCAACAACGCGAGCATCGTCATGAACATCGACGACGGCACGGGGGCCTGCAATTTCGATTTCAAGGCCGAGTTCACCAACGGCCAGTCGCTGGTCCGCAACAACGTCAACGTCTGCCAGATCGCCGACTACTACTACACGCGCTGATCGGCCGCGGCGCGGGGCCCAGCTTCACGGTAATCGTGAATGGACGTCGCCCCGCGCCGCCGACACAGTCCGGCCTTTCGCCGCCGGAGCGCGCCCATGACGACCCTGATCCGCCCCGAGGGCTCGGAGCCCGACGACTTCCGCTTCAGCCGCCGCGCCCTGGCCACGGGCGCGCTGGGCGGCCTCGCTTTCGCGGGCTACGCGCCGGCCGCCTTGGCTAAACAGGCGGCGCCGGTGCAGACGGACCCGGCGGGCCTGACCATCGAAGAGGTCAGCTTCGCCGCCCCCGACAGCTTCGCCCTGCCGGCCTATGTCGCACGACCCGCCGGAGACGGCCCGTGGCCGGTGGTGGTCGTGGTGTCGGAGATCTTCGGCGTCCACGAATACATCCGCGACGTCTGCCGCCGTCTGGCCAAGGCGGGCTACGCCGCGGTCGCGCCGGCCTTCTTCGTGCGCGTCGCGGACCCCGCCGGAGCCGAAATGGCCCGCGTGCAGGAGATCGTCGCCGCCGCCGGCTATGAGCAGGTCATGGGCGACATCGCCGCCACGCTGGACTGGACCAGCCAGCAGCTGTGGGCCAACTCCGCCAAGGTCGGGATCACCGGCTGGTGCTGGGGCGGCAAGGTGGTGTGGCAGGCCGCCGCCCGCTTCGCCGCGATCGACGCGGGCGTGGCCTGGTACGGGCGGCTGGCCCCGGCGCCGACCGCCACGCCGGAACAGGTCGCGGGCGGCCAACCGTGGCCCGTCGACCTGGCCGACGACCTCAAGGCGCCGGTGCTGGGCCTCTACGGCGAAGCGGACCGGGGGATTCCCCTCGATACCGTCGAGGCGATGCGCGCGGCCCTGCAGCGGGCCGGCCAGACGGACAGCCGCATCGACGTCTATCCGGCCGCGCCGCACGGCTTCCACGCTGACTACCGCGACAGCTATCGCGCGGCGGATGCGGCCGACGGATGGGCGAAGCTGCTGGCCCTGTTCGAGGCGCGGTTGAAGTAATCCTCCCCCAAGCGCAGCGCCGGGGGAGGGGGACCGCCCGAAGGGCGGTGGAGGGGGCAAACCCATCCACTGGCGCCCGGAGCCGCCCCCTCCACCGCTCCGCGGTCCCTTCCCCCAAAAGGGGAAGGATCAGGTCTGCTGGTCGAAATTCCCGCCGGTGGCGCCCGCCGCGGCGTAGGCGGCGGCTCCGGCGGCGGCGCCTGACCCGCGCGCGGCCACGACCACCATGGCGGGGCGGACGGTGCGGCCGAACAGGGCGTAGCCGGGCTGGAGGGTCTGGATCACCTGCCCGCCCTGAACGCTGTCGGACGGCTGCTCCATCATCGCCTGATGCAGATGCGGGTCGAAGGCGTCGCCCGGTTCAGGCGCCACGCGCTTCAGGTTGTTGGCCTCGAACGCCTGCAGCAGCGACTTCTGGGTCAGCTCCAGACCGGTGACCAGACCCGCCTCGCCGGCGTCGGCGTTCTTCGGCGCGGCCATCAGGGCGCGCTCGAGATTGTCCGCCACGCCCAGCAGGTCGCGGGCGAATTTCTGGATGGCGTAGGCCCGGGCGTCGTTGTTCGAGGCCTCGGCCCGTTTGCGGGTGTTCTCGGCCTCGGCCACGGCGCGCAGGGCGCGGTCCTTCCACTGGTCGCGCTCGGCGATCAGTTGATCGATCGGGCCCAGACCATCGTCGCCGTCGTGGTCCGCGGGGTGGGGATCGAGCCCCGCTTCGGCGTTCGCCTCGGTCTGGGGGTCGAAATCGGTGTCGTCGTCGGGCGTTTGGTTCACGTTTCCTGTCCGTCCAGCATCCGGCCCAGCACCCGGGCGGTATAGTCCACCAACGGGATGACACGGGCGTAGTTCAGTCGCGCGGGTCCGATCACGCCGATGGCGCCCAGCACCCGCTGCCGGCCCGTCATATAGGGCGCCGCGATCACGGCGGAACCCGAAAGCGAAAACAAGCGGGTCTCGGCCCCGATGAAGATGCGCACGCCCTGCGCCGTCGAGACCCCGTCCAGCAGGCCGATGAGCTGCTCCTTCTGCTCCAGATCGTCGAACAGGATGCGGACCTTTTCCAGATCCTCGGCGGTCTCGCGGTCGTGCAGCAGATTGGCCCGGCCGCGCACGATCAGCGACCGCTCGCGCTCCGCCCCGCCTGACCAGGCGGCCAGGCCGTCCTCGACCAGCCGGGCCGCGGCGGCGTTCAGCTCGCGGCGGGCGGCGTCCAGTTCGGTGCGCATCTCGGTGCGCGCCTCGTGCAGCGGACGGCCCTTGAGCCGGGCGTTGAGGAAGTTCGAGGCCTCGGTCAGGGTCGAGGGCGTCACCCCGGCCTTCAACGGCATCAGCCGGTTCTCGACCGAGCCGTCGTCGCCGACCAGCACGGCCAGCGCCTGATCGTGGCCGAGGGCGACGAATTCGACGTGCTTGACCCCCGCCTCGCGCACCGGGCTGGCGACGATGCTGGCGCCGCCGGCGAGGCCCGACAGCAGGCTGGAGGCCTCGTTCAGCGCCTCCTCGAAGCTGCGCCCGCGCCCCGCCAGCCGGCCGTCAATCTCGCGCCGCTCCTCGGCTCCGACGTCGCCGATCTCCAGCAAGCCGTCGACGAACAGGCGCAAACCGGCATGGGTGGGAATGCGCCCCGCCGAGGTGTGCGGCGAGCCCAGCAGCCCGGCCAGGGCCAGATCCTGCATGGTGTTGCGGATGGAGGCGGGCGACAGGGCGATGCCGGACTGCGACAGGGTGCGCGACCCGACCGGTTCGCCGGTCTCCAGATAGGTCTCTACGATCCGGCGGAAGATGTCGCGGGCGCGGGCGTCGAGCCCGGTCAGGCCGGCGCCGCCGACATCCAGCGCGGTCGAGGTGAGGAGGGGGGACTTCATCAGCGCGACCTCGCCTCCCACCGTTCGCGCGTCAGGCGGTGCACCAGGCAGTCGTCTTCGTCGAACATCCTGCGGCCCTCGGGCTCGAAGCCGAGCCGCTGATAGAAGCGGTGGGCGTCGGTGTTGCTCGCCAGCGGATCGATGACCACGCCGTGCACCTCCGGCTCGGCGAAGCAGGCGTCCAGCGCCTGCGTCATCATCTGCGTGCCGTAGCCTCTGCCCAGCGCGTCGGGCGGGCCGATCCAGATGTCGATGGCGCGCAGGCCCGGCTCGATGTCGCCCCAGTAACGGGTCGGCTCCAGATGCGGGTCGATGATCTGCATGACGCCGATGGGCCGGCCATCAGCCTCGGCGATGCGGTAGAACGAGGTCTCGTCCTGCGCCGCCAACTCCTCGCGCCATTCGACGCCGCCGAAGGCCACCTCGGCCTCTGGATCGTCGCTGGAGCAGGCAACGACGTGCGGCTCGCGGTCCCAGTCCGCCAGCGTCGGCGCGTCGTCCAGCGTCGCCGGGCGGAGCCGGACGGCGGCGGTCGGCGATGCGGGGGCATACAGGCTCACGGTTTCAGGATAAGCAGCGCCGCCGCCGTCACCAAGCGGCCTCCAAGGAATTCGCTCATGTCGTCGCCCCGCCCGTCCGAACGCGCCCCCGACCAGCTCCGGACCATCGTGCTCGAGACCGGTGTGAACCGCTATGCGGAGGGCTCCTGCCTCGTCTCGTTCGGCCATACGAAGGTGCTGGTGACGGCCTCGGTCGAGGAGAACGTGCCCGGCTGGATGCGTGGCAAGGGTCAGGGGTGGGTGACGGCCGAATACGGCATGCTGCCGCGCGCCACCCACACGCGAGGCCGGCGCGAGGCCGCCAGCGGCAAGCAGACCGGCCGGACCCAGGAAATCCAGCGGCTGATCGGCCGCTCGCTGCGCGCGGTGGTCGACCTCAAGGCGCTGGGCGAGCGGCAGGTGGTGCTGGACTGCGACGTCATCCAGGCCGACGGCGGCACGCGCACCGCGGCGATCACCGGGGCGTGGGTCGCCATGGCCTCGGCCTTCGACTACCTGCGCGCCGAGGGCGTCCTGAAGTCCGATCCGATCCTGGATCAGGTCGCGGCGGTGTCGTGCGGCGTCTGCAGCGACCAGCCGGTGCTGGACCTCGACTACGAGGAGGACTCGACGGCCGAGGCGGACTCCAACTTCGTCCTGACCGGCGCCGGCGCCATTGTCGAAATCCAGGCCACCGGGGAGAAGCGCGGCTTCTCACGCGCCGAATTCGACCGCCTGTTCCAGTTGGCCGAAGGCGGCTGCGCCGAGCTGTTCGCGCTGCAGAGGGCCGCCCTGGGCCGGTGAGCGGCCTATCGTACGGAATCGAACCGTGCCTATGGTGACGCCGCCTCCAGGAGCTCCACCATGCGCCGCACAGGTCTGATCCTCGCCGCCGTCGTCTTTCTGAGCGGCTGCCAGCAACCCGCCGCGGCGCCCGATGCGGAGCCGGCCGCGGCCGACGCCCCCGCGCCCGTCATGCCGGCCGACGCGCCGCCGCAGGAGGAGGTCGTTCCTGCCGTGGAGCCGTCGCCGGCTCCCGGCCGCGAGGCCGCGACCTGCCGCGAGGCCGTCGGCGAGGCGGCCTCCGCGCGGCTGGTGCAGCGCTGCATCGCCGTCAGCCCCGCCACCCACCCGCCCTGCAACGCCCTCAACCCCTGCGCCATGATCGAGGCCGAGATCGACCGCTCGTGCGAGATGTTCCCGCCGGGCGAAAAGCCGGCGCAGTGCGCGGGCTGACGCCTCCTGCCCCCTTGTCTTTCCGGGGCTGACCCGGCGCAGCCGGGGCGGAACCCGGAATCCAGAGGTTCGGTCGCCGACGCCCGCCGCGCGTCTCTACCTGAGCCAGGTCGCCTGGATTCCGGGTTCCGCTGCGCGCCCCCGGAAGGACGAGGCCGGTGTGCTTCACGGCCTCGGAAAAAACGGCCACGGCTTAATCGTTTTCCAACGCTGATCCGGCAGGATCGCGGGCATGACACCCGTGGCCACGCCCCCCGACCTGCGCGCCCTCACCACCCTGCGGTTCCTCGCGGCGGCGTGGGTGGTGCTTTACACCGCCTGGCCGCATCTCGACGTGAGCTGGGTCCCGGTCGCCGTGACCAAGGGCTATCTGGGCGTCGAGGTTTTCTTCGTCCTGTCCGGCTTCATCCTCAGCCACGTCTATCTGGCGGCGGCGGGCGAGAAGCGGTTCAGCTACGGCGGCTTCCTGTGGGCGCGGATCGCGCGGGTCTACCCGCTGCACCTGGTGACCCTGTTCGGCATGATCGGGCTGGGCGTGGCCGCGACCGTCGTCGGCCTCAGCATCGACGGCAGCCTGACCGACTGGCGCGCCCTGCCGGCGCATCTGACCATGACCCACGCCTGGGGTCTGGCCCCGATCTCGGCCTTCAACCACCCGTCGTGGTCGATCTCGGCGGAGTGGTTCGCCTATCTGACCTTCCCCGCCTACGCCTTCGTGACGTGGAGGATGCGCGAGCGCCCATGGGTCGCCACCGGCCTGGCCGCCGCGTTCGCGCTGGGGATCTATGCCCTCTTCCAGCCGCTGGCCGGCTTCTCCCTGACCGAAGCCACCTTCCTGTGGGGGGCGCTCCGGATCGTGCCGTGCTTCGCCCTCGGCTGCGCCCTGTATCTGGTCTACCGCCGCGCGCCGATCCCGTACGCGGGGCCCGTCGCCCTCGCCAGCGGCGCCGGAGCCCTGGCCAGCGCCTCGCTGGGCCTCTGGGATCCAGTGACCGTGCTATTCGCCGGCGCCCTGATCCTCGCGCTGGGATCCCTCGACAATGCGAAGGCCGGAGCATTAGGCTCGAAGCTCGGGGTTTACCTCGGCGAGATCAGCTATTCGATCTACATGGTGTGCGCGCCGGTGCTGCTGCTGACCACGAACGCCGCCGCCATGGCGACCGGCGCGGACGACAAGCGCTTTCACATATTTGTGTGGCTGGCCCTCGTGGCCGCGATTCCGGTGGCCGCGATGCTCACCTATCACCTCGTCGAACGCCCGTGCCGCAAGGCTTTGAGGGGGTTTGCGGAGCGGCGCCAAAACCGGTCAAGGGCGAAAGCGACGCAGGCCAGTTCGCCGGAAAGGGTTCTTCAACCCTCGGAAACTATCGTCTAAGGCTTGGTCGTCGGTAGGGCAGGACACAGGTCAGCATGACGAAACGGCTCAAAGCCGCTGCGGTTGCAGCGACCCTCGGATTTTTCGTGATGGGCGCTGCGCCCGTCGCCAACGCCGAAGCGCCGTACTGGCAGTGCGTGACTTTCGCCCGCATGTTCTCGGGCATCAACATCTTCGGCGACGCTCTGACCTGGTGGAATCAGGCCCAGGGCAAGTTCCGCACCGGCGGCCGTCCCGAGACCGGCGCCGTCCTCGCCTTCCAGCCCAGCGGCCGCATGAACCGGGGCCACGTCGCGGTGGTGTCGGACATCCTGACCGACCGCGTCATCCGCGTGACCCACGCCAACTGGGGCGGCAGCCGCGGCAAGGTCGAGGAGAACGTCACGGTCGTCGACGTCTCGAACAACGGCGATTGGAGCGCGGTCAAGGTCTGGTACAACCCGATCAATGATCTGGGCACCTCCGTCTATCCGACCTACGGCTTCATCTACAAAGCCCCGCAGGCCTCGACCGCGGGCGTGCAGATGGCGTCCACGAACACGCCGTCCGGCCAGCCCTAGGGCTCACCCCTCCGGAGCCCCGGCGTGATCCGGGTGCACCGCGCCGGGCAGACCCGGCCCGACCCCATCGTCGACGACCTGTCCGCCTGGCGGCTGCCGACCGACGCCGTCTGGATCGACCTGATCAAACCTACGGAAGAAGAAGACATCGCCGTCGAGAAGGCGCTGGGCCTCAGCGTGCCGACCCGGGCCGAGATGGCGGAGCTCGAAGCCTCGAGCCGCATCTATCGCGAAAACGGCGCCGCCTATGTCACCGCTGACGTCATCACCCACGGCGACGAGGAGATACCGGGCGTCGAGCCGGTCACCTTCATCATCACCAACGGGCCGTTGGTGACGATCCGCTACGTCGACCCCAAGCCGTTCTCCATTCTGATCGACCGGCTGGAGCGCGAGCCGCACCTCTGCACGAGCGGACCGGAGCTTTTCCTCAATCTGATGGAGACGGTGGTCGACCGGGTCTCGAGCATCCTGTCCAGCACCGTGAACCGGGTCGAGGCGATCGCCGGCCACGTCTTCTCGGGCCGCAAGGGCGTCGGCTTCGAGAAGCTGATCACCAAGCTGGGCCGGGCCCAGATGGCCAACGCGCGGATCGAGCAGAGCCTCGCCGGCCTGACCCGCGTCTTCGCCTTCGTCGGCGTCGACGATCGGATGGACGACGACGAGGCCCGGGCCCGCCTCCGCTCCCTGGCGCGGGACGCCGACAGCCTGACGGCGCACAACCACTCGGTCGCGGCCTCGATCGACTTCCAGCTGTCGGCGGCGTTGGGCCTGATCAACATCGAGCAGTCGTCGATCATCAAGATCTTCTCGGTCGCCGCCGTCGCCTTCCTGCCGCCGACGCTGATCGCCTCGATCTACGGCATGAATTTCGCGCACATGCCCGAGCTGCGCCAGCCGCTCGGCTATCCCATGGCGCTGGTCGCCATGATCGTCTCGGCCGTCGCTCCGCTGGCGTGGTTCCGCAAGAAGGGCTGGCTGTAGCCCACACGCGGACTTGACCTGACCGCGGTGCTCGCGCTTCCTGCCGCGCCAGTTTCCGGAGTCATTCCAATGCGCCTCGCCGTCCTCGGAGCCGTGTCCGCGCTCGTTCTGGCCGCCTGTTCGCCGGAACCCGCGGCGCCGGCGGCAAGGGCCGCGCCGTCCGAACCCGCCCCGGTGCTGGGCGGCGTCGATCTGGGCCAGCCTCTGCGGGCGCTGGGCACCGAGCCCTTCTGGGGCGTGGACCTGACCGGGACGGAACTGGTCTACGCCGGCGCCGATCGGCCCGAGCAGCGCGCGCCGCAGCCGGCGCCCATGGTTCAGGGCACGACCGCCACCTACGAAGCGAAAACAGGAACCGGCGCGACCATCAGCCTGATGCTGGCCGCCACCGAATGCTCCGACGGCATGAGCGACCGCACCTATCCGCTGTCCGCCATCGTGAAGATCGGCGATGAGACCCTGACCGGCTGCGCCGCCTCGACGGCGGCCATCATGTCCCGGGGCGAAAGCGGATCGATGGCCGACGCGCCTCAGCCGCCGGCCTGATCTCGGAAGCTCCGCATCGCTCCTAGCCGGGCGAAGGCGATGGTCAGGGCCTTGCGCCGCGCGGGGGCCAGCGGGGTTGCGGGCGCCTCGCGGATGACCGCCCCGCCGAAGCCGTCGGCGACGATCAGGCCGGGGTGGTCGGGCAGGACGTCCGCCGGAAACTCCGGCGCCACAGCGAAGAAGAAGGCGTCGCAGAAGGGCGCGTACTCGCCCCATTTGCGGTCGACGCGATAGTCCTCGATCCCCGACTTCACCTCGCAGATGACGATGTCGCCCCGGGGCCCCAGCGCCATGACGTCGGCGCGGCGGCCGTTGGGCAGGCAGACCTCGAGCAGGGGCGCATAGCCCATGTCGATCAGCAGCCGCGCCGCGCCGCGCGTCACCGCTCGGGTCGTGCCCGGGCGGCTGAAGACGAGCTCGAGGGACAAGGCGGCGGCGGACACGCCCGCCTTATGTTCCGCTTGTGTTCCGATTTCAAGCGGGGCCGTCAGCGCCCGGTGTGCACCACCGAACCCGTCCCGAACCCAAGCGCGCGCGCGCGGGCGAGCAGCCGGGTCCGCTCGGCCTCGGCCGGGCCCTGGCTGCGGTGCCAGATCCACCAGTCCGACTTGTTGGGCAGGGCCATGATGGCCCAGCTGTAATCCGGCGCATGCTCCCAGACCCAGTAGTTCTGCCCCGCCAGCCCGCCGACGCCGAGCAGGCCGGTCAGGGTGAAACGGAAGCGGGCGTTGGTCCCGGGATCCGTGACCCGGGCGTTGGCGCGCAGGGTCTCCACGCCGCCGTCGGCGCGCCGGGTGCAGGTCACGACGACGCCGTAGCGGTTGGCCTGCGCCTGCGGATTGAAGTCGATCTGGGCCCGACTGCAGTCCTTCTGCACGTCGTTGGGACTGCGCGCGATCTCGAACCAGCGGCCGTCGAACCGGTTCAGGTCCACCGCCGTGGCCTGGGCGAAGGCGGGGCCCGCCAGACCGCCGAGGAAGGCGGCGGCGAGGGCGGTCTTGATCGGGCTCATGCGGTCGTCCTTCGCGTATCTGTCGCGAAGATACGGTGTGCCGTGCGCCATGGTTGCCCACACAGCTTTCGTCCCTCCGGGGCGGAGCGAAGCGAGGAACCGGAATCCAGGACCTCAGCCGATCTCCTGGGTTCCGGGTTCGCTCTTCGAGCGCCCCGGAAGGACTGTCTGAGAGGCTACAGGATGAACCGGCTCAGGTCCGCGTCCCGGGCGAGGTCGCCGATGCGCTCGCGGACCTGGTCGCCGTCGAAGGCCACGGTCTGTCCGGTCAGGTCGGAGGCCCGGAAGCTGGTCTCCTCCAGCACCCGCTCGATCACCGTCACCAGCCGCCGCGCGCCGATGTTCTCGACCGCGCCGTTCGCCGCCACCGCCGCGTCCGCCAGCGCCTCTACGGCGTCGGGCGTGAAGGTCAGGGTCACGTCCTCCGTGGCCAGCAGGGCCTGGTTCTGGCGGATCAGATTGGCTTCCGGCTCGGTCAGGATGCGGACGAAGTCGTCCCGCGTCAGGGCCTTCAGTTCGACCCGGATCGGCAGACGCCCCTGCAACTCGGGCAGCAGGTCCGACGGCTTGGCGACATGGAAGGCGCCCGAGGCGATGAACAGCACATGGTCCGACTTCACCGGCCCGTATTTGGTCGAGACGGTGGTGCCCTCGATCAGGGGCAGCAGGTCGCGTTGCACCCCTTCGCGCGAGACGTCGCCGCCGCGCGCCTCGGAGCGGGCCGCGACCTTGTCGATCTCGTCGATGAAGACGATGCCCTCGTTCTCGGCCAGCGCCAGCGCCTCGGCGTTGAGGCTCTCCTGATCCAGCAGCTTGTCGCCTTCTTCCGTGACCAGCGGCGCCATGGCCTGAGCGACGGTCATCCGCACGGTCTTGGTCCGCCCGCCGCCCAGCTTGCCCAGCATCTCCGACAGATTGATCATGCCGACACTGCCGCCCGGCAGGTCCAGCCCCTGCATCGGCGAGCCCGTGTCGGCGAGGGTGAGTTCGATCTCCTTGTCGTCCAGCTCCCCGGCCCGCAGCTTCCTGCGGAAGCTCTCGCGCGTCGCGGGCTGCGAGCCCGGGCCCACCAGCGCGTCGAGGATCCGTTCCTCCGCCGCGGCCTCCGCCTTGGCGCCGACGCCCGCCCGGCGCTTGTCCCGCACCATCACCAGCGCCGCCTCGACCAGGTCGCGCATGATCTGGTCGACGTCCCGGCCGACGTAGCCGACCTCGGTGAATTTGGTCGCCTCGACCTTCAGGAAGGGCGAGCCGGCCAGCCGCGCCAGCCGCCGCGCGATCTCGGTCTTGCCGACGCCGGTGGGGCCTATCATCAGAATGTTCTTGGGCGTCACCTCGTCGCGCAGGTCGTCCGGCACGCGCTTGCGCCGCCAGCGGTTCCGCAGCGCCACGGCGACGGCGCGCTTGGCGTCGTCCTGGCCGACGATGAAGCGGTCGAGTTCGGAGACGATTTCGCGGGGAGAGAGGTCGGTCATGG
>NZ_DASWNO010000037.1:0-8130 GCF_036399195.1 Brevundimonas sp. | reverse complement strand
ACCGGGCGGCTCTCGAATGCACGTCCACCGGAACCCGGCCCTCGGTCAGAGGCTTTGTGCGCTACGCCACACATGGCGGAGAACCTTGGAAGGGCAATCCCATGAATAACAAGCTGCTAGCGGCCACCGCGGCCACCGTCGTCCTCGCCGCCGGAGCGGCCGCCGCTCAAACGCCGCCGACTGCGCCGGACACGGGCGCGACCTACACCGACACCGCCGTGGCCCCCGTCGAAGAAGAAGACGACGACATGGATTGGGGCTGGATCGGGATCATCGGCCTCGCCGGCCTGCTGGGACTCCGGAAGCGCCGTGACGACGATGTCCGCACGCACCCGACGACCACCACGACGATGAACCGATAGGACCACATCGAAGCCCGCCGCCTTGTCAGGAGGCGGCGGGCTTCCCCCCTAGGCGCGCGCGCCTGGTTCGCCTCCCGCCCCTTGGCGACTTTTGCCAGGCCGCTGATCGATCGGCGCCCTCGCGGCGTCAAACGTCGGATTTCCGACCTTGGCCTTAGGAACGGAACCGCCGCTCGAATCTTAACGACCCAGAGAAGGGTCCCGTGATGATCGAGTTCGTTTTAGCCGCCGCCATGCTCTGGGACGCCACGCCCCAAAGCGTCAAGCCGACCAAGGCTGTTCAGCCGACCGCCGCGTCGGCGCGGCCCGCCTCATCGAGCGCGATCCTCGCCGGGGTCGCCGTCACCCTCGAATGCACCGCCCGCGCCGATGGCCGGGTTGAGGGCTGCCGGGTGCTGGGCGAGACCCATCCCGGCATGGGCTTCGGCGAGGCCGCCGTCGCCCTGATGCGGGACGCCCGGGTCGATGCCGGCCCGCGCGACGTGCAGTTTGCCCGCACCATCCAGTTCACGCCCTGAGACAATCCGCGCGGCGAAGCTTGTCGCGCGCCTCTCCCCTGACGCTTGCCGAGCGGCTATAGCGGCGGCATGACCGAAGAATCGCGCGACATCCTGCTGTCCGGCTACCGCCGCTTCCGCGAGGGCCACTGGGCCGAAGCGAAGGCCGAATACGAAGCGCTGGCCTCCGAGGGTCAGCGGCCGCACACGCTGGTGGTGGCCTGTTCCGACAGCCGCGCGGACCCCGCCCTGATCTTCGACACCGCCCCCGGCCAACTCTTCGTCGTCCGCAACGTCGCCAATCTGGTGCCGCCCTATCAACCGGACGGCGGCCTGCACGGCGTGTCGGCGGCGCTGGAATTCGGGGTCAAGGTGCTGGGCGTCTCGCGCATCATGGTCATGGGCCACGCCCACTGCGGCGGGGTCAACGCCATGCGCCATGGCGCGCCCGACAACTGCCGCGACTTCGTGGCCCCGTGGGTCGCGCAAGGAGCTCCGGTGGTGCGGCGCGTCTGCGAGGCGTGTCCGCCTGAAGAGGCCGAACAGGCCGCGGAGGAGGCGGTGGTGCGGCTGTCGCTCGACAACCTGCGCACCTTCCCCTGGATCGCCGAGCGCGAGGCGGCCGGAACGCTGGCGCTCAGCGGCGTCCATTTCGGCATCGCCGACGGCGTCCTGCGCTCGATGCGCGGCCCGGGACGGTTCGTGGCCCTGGACTGACTTGGCCCGCTTTGCTCGCTTCATGCAGCGAAGCGTGGCAGATCGGCGTTGAAGGCAGCGGAGCCCTTTCATGACCCCCAATCCCCACGCCAATCCCATTCCGAACATCCTGACCGGCCTGCGCCTGATCGCGGGGGTGATCATGTTCCTGATCCTGGCGGGGGCGGCGCCGCAGGGCGTTCCCATGCTGTCGGAATACCTCAGCCCGGACGACCAATTCCGCTTCGGCCGCACCGCCTTCGTCATCTTCGTCGTGGCCGCCTCGACCGACTGGGTCGACGGCTATCTGGCCCGGCGTTGGCACGCGACCACGCGCTGGGGCGCCATCCTCGATCCGATCGCCGACAAGATCCTCGTGACCGGCGCCATTCTCGGCGTGCTGGCCTGGGGCGCCCTGCCGCAGATCGCCATCCCCTGCGGCCTGATCCTGTTCCGCGAGTTCGCCGTCTCGGCCCTGCGCGAGACCGTGGCCGGCAAGGTCAAGCTGCCCGTCACCCTGCTGGCCAAGTGGAAGACCACCCTGCAGATGGTGGCGCTGGGCTGCCTGCAGATGGTGCTTCTGTGGGACGGCTTCGGCCTGCCGCTGGAGTGGCAGCCGCACTTCCAGACCTTCGCCTATGTGCTGATCTGGCTCGCCGCCATCGTCACCGTCTGGACCGGCTGGCAGTATTTCGCCAAGGCGCGGCAGAAGATGAGCCAGCTTTAGGGATGAGGGAACAGGGATTAGGGATGAGGTTCTGAGCCGGAGCCTCTCCTCATCCCTAGTCCCTAATCCCTGTTCCCTATTCTGCCCCCAACTCCTCCACCAGCCGCTGCATCCCGTACACGTCCCGCAGCGCCGTCGTCACCGCGCCCGTGGTCACGATCACCGAGCGGTTGACGTTGCGGTCGTAGCCATAGGCGTTGCGCTGGGTCAGGACGGTGGAGTCGAAGTTCGCCCCGACGATCTCGCCCGCCTCCGTCACGACCGGCGAGCCCGACGAGCCGCCGATGGTGTCGGACGACACCGCCATGTTCAGCACCGTTGCGGGATCGATCCGGCCTCGGGCGGCCAGCAGCTTCGGCGCCACGTCGAACGGAGCCGCGCCCGTGGCGCGGTCCCACAGGCCGCCGAAGGTGGTGAAGGGACCCCAGCGTTGCCCCGGAACGTCCGACCCCTCGATCTTGCCCCAGGTCAGACGCAGGGTCCCCGTCGCGTCGGGATAGACGGCGTCGCCATAGGCGGCGAAGCGGGCGGCGGCCAGCTGCTCCGAGGCGCGGTCGGTCGGCGCCTGGACACGGGTCTCCCAGTCCGAACGCACCGCGCGAGTCTCGTCCTGAATCGACAGCAGGTACCGGATCATCGGGTCCTGCGACGCCTCGACGGCCGCCAGGCCGCCCTCCCACAGCGCCCGGCGCACCGCCGGATCGGCCAGCGTCGAGCCGGCGACCAGCCGCTGGGACAGCTGCTCGGGCGACTCCGAGCCCAGCAGGCCGCGCACGCGCGGATCGTCGACCGTCAGCCATTCGCGCGTCTTGGACAGCCACCATTCCAGCCGCACCTGCTCCAGCGAGGGATAGACGGGGCGTTCGGCGAACAGGCCGGACTGGACGGCCGCCAGACGGCTGTCGGAGAATTCGGGCAGGCGCTCGGCCGAGGGCTTCTCGCGCTCCTGCGCCCCGCGCACCAGGGTGCGGGCCCAGAGGAACAGCTGCGAGCCGCCGGCGACGGGCGTGGTGCCCACGCCGGTGCCGCCTTCCAGCAGCGCCATCGGCGCATACAGCTCGCGCAGGGCGGGCTGCACCGCGCTCAAGGCCGTCCACGGATCGACCCCTGACGTGCGTCCCCGGAAGTCCGTTTCGGCTTCGGCCTTCATGCGCATGAAGTCGGCGTCGGTCAGCGCCCGCATACGGCCGAGCCCGCGCTTGTAGGTGTTCTCCAGCCCGACGATCGGATCCATGGCGATGAAGGCGTTCTCGTCGCTCTCTTCCGAGAACCGGATCAGCCGCCCGCGCAGTTCCGAGGCGATCAGCTGGTCCATCGGCAGGACCACGTCGCGGATGGTCATCAGCTGGTCCTGCGTCAGCAGCCGCTGCGTCGCGCCCGGGCTGCCCGCCACGAACACCGGCGTGCCCTCGACCGGCTGGTCGGCCTTCCAGGTGAAGTGGGTCGGCGTCACTGCCGGCGCGCCGTTCTCGTACAGGCGGATGAAGGCCGCATCGATGGCGAAGCGCGGGAAGCTGAAGTTGTCCAGATCGCCGCCGAAGGTCGCCGCCCGGTCCTCGGGCGCCCACGCCAGCCGCACGTCGGAGTATTTCTTGTAGGTGTACAGCTTGAACTGACCGCCCCGGTACAGCGTCACGACCTGACAGCGCTTGTTCGCGTCGCCGCCGCAGGCTTCCTGCTCGATCCGTCCCGCCTCGGCGTCGCGGGCGCGGGTGAAGGCCTGACCCTCCAGTCCGGCGCCGGCCGCCTGCATGCGCTGGGTCACATCGCTGATGTCCGTCAGGATCTCGGCCGTGCCGCCGGGGCATTTCAGCTCGTCCTCGCGGGTGCGGGGGGTGAAGCCGGTCTCGGCGTAGTTCACCGCCTGGGTGGACAGATTGGCCACGCAGGTGGCGACGCAGTGGTTGTTGGTCAGCACCAGGCCTTGGTCGGAGACGACGCCCGCCGAACAGCCGCCGAACCGCACGGAGCTCAGCCGCACCTTGTCGAGAAAGGCCTGGTCGATGCGCGTTCCCAGCGCCTGATTGGCGCGGGCGATCGGGAAGTTGTCGAAGGTCCACATGCCCTCGTCGGCCGCGGCCGGCGCGGCGGCTCCAGCGACGAGGGTCAGCAGGGCGGCGGCGAGGGCGGGGGTGAGGCGCATTTTCTGTCTCCTCCCCATCGCCCGCGATGGGGAGGGGGACCACGAAGTGGTGGAGGGGCCGACGCGGTGCGCGGACCCCTCCGGTGTCTACGATTTCAGGCTATCCCACGATTGGCGGTTGGGGAACCAACCCCTCCACCACTTCGTGGTCCCCCTCCCCATTGGCTGCGCCAACAGGGAGGAGACAGGGACCCGCTACCGAACCCCCAGCTCTTCCAGCAGGCGCGGCTGCGGATAGACGGTCCGCAGGGCTTCGGTGATGGCCGCGGTGGAGACGCTGACCGTCCGGTTCAGCGCCTCATCGTAACCGTAGGCGCCGCCCAGCGAGTGGATGTTGCCGTCGAAGGCCGCGCCGATCACCTCGCCGGCCGCGTTGATCACCGGCGAGCCCGAGTTGCCGCCGATGATGTCGTTGGTCGAGGTGAAGTCGAACACCGTGTCCTTGTTCACCCGGCCCTCGGCGTCGAGGAAGGCCTGGGCGGCGTTGAACGGCTCGGATCCGGTCGCGCGCTCGTACAGGCCGCCGATGGTGGTGAAGGGCGGGATGGTGACGCCGTTGCGGGTCCAGCCTTCGACCCGGCCATAGGACAGACGCAGGCTGAAGGTGGCGTCGGGGTACAGGTTGGTCCCGTACACGGCGAACCGGGCCTGGGCGACCTTCTCCGCCGCCACCGCGGTGGGAGCGTTCACCTGCGACGCCCACTGCTGCCCGACCGACTGAGCCGCCGCGTCGTTGGCGGCGATGAAGGCCAGAAGAGGATCGGCGGCGGTCAACTGCTCCAGCGTCATGCCGGCCGCCTCGCTGCGGAACGCGGGGTCCGTCATCCGGGTGCCGCTGATCAGGCGGTCAGCGAGAGCCTCGGGGCTCTCGCGGCCCAGCAGAGCCTTCACCTGCGGATTGTCGACCGTCAGGTATTCCCGCGTCTTGGACAGCCAGTAGCGCATCCG
The DNA here is from genome assembly GCF_036399195.1 of Brevundimonas sp. GTDB lineage: Bacteria > Pseudomonadota > Alphaproteobacteria > Caulobacterales > Caulobacteraceae > Brevundimonas. Next base: position 2,757 of record NZ_DASWNO010000037.1, on the reverse strand, counting down.
CAGCTCTTCCATCGCCGGATCGATCGGCGTCTCGGCCCCCAGGGCGGCGGCGAGCGCGGCGCGCCGCTCCGCCGTCAGCGTCGGGTTCTTCGCGGCCCGAACGAGGGTGCGGGCCATCTGGTACAGGGTCGAGCCGCCGCCCGCCGAAGTCTCGAGCTGGCGATACGGCAGGTACAGGTCGCGGGCGGTCGCCTGTACGCGCTCCAGATCGGCCCACGGGTCGCCGATCCGCTGGACCAGCGAGGGGTCGGCGGCGACGCGGGCCCGCAGCTCGGCCTCGGCCTCTCGCTTGGCGCCCATGAAGGCGGGATCGGTCAGGGCGGCCTGCTGGCCGTACTGAGCCTTGAACGAGTTCTCGAGCCCGAAGATCGGGTCGAAGGAGACCCGCTTCGCCTCTTCGCCGGTCAGCGAGTATTCGAGCAGCCGCCCGCGCAGTTCCGAACTCTGGAGCAGGGTGATCGGCATCTGCTGATCCCGCAGACGCTCGAGCTGGCTCATGGTCAGCAGGCGCGAGGTCGAGCCCGGATTGCCGGACACGAAGGTGACGTCGCCGGCGGCCGGGGCGTTCGGGTTCCATTTGAGGAAGTTGGGGGTCACCGCCGGGCGGCCGTCCTCGTAGGCGCGCAGGAAGGCCGCGTCCAAGGCGTAGCGGGGGAAGTTGAAGTTGTCCGGGTCGCCGCCGAAGAAGGCCGCCTGGTTCTCGGGCGCGAACACCAGACGGACGTCGTCGTATTTGCGGAACTTGTACAGGGCGTAGCGTCCGCCGCGATAGAAGCTGATGACCTGACAGGTCAGCTTGGGGTCGTCGCCGCAGCCTTCCCGTTGGATGGCGGTGGTCTCGGCGGTGCGGGCGGCGTTGAAGGCGGCGCCCTCCAGGCCGGCGCCGGCGGCCAGGACGCGGTCGGTCACGTCGGTGATCTCGGTCAGGACCTCGGCGGTCTGCCCGGGGCAGCGCCGCTCTTCCTCGCGGGTGGCGGGCATGAAGCCGTTCTTGACGAAGTCGTTCTGCGGGTCCGACAGCTCCTGCGAGCAGCCGACGACGCAGTGCCAGTTGGTCAGGATCAGGCCCTCGTCCGAGACGAAGGACGCCGAACAGCCCTGGATGCGGACCGAGGCGTTGCGCACCCGATCCAGCCACGCCTGGTCGATCCGGGTGCCGTATTTCTGGTTCACTGTCTGGATCGGGAAGTTGTCGAAGGTCCACATCCCCTCGTCCGCGCGGGCCGGGGAGGCGGCGCCAATGACGGCCATGGCGCCCGCGACGGTGGCGAGCGAAGCGGTCGCCGAAACGGCGGCGCGCAGGGATCGAAGCAGCATGCGAAATCTCCGGAACGGCGGGGCCCGCCGACGTATCAATTCGAGCGTAGAACGGATGAACCGGCCCCGTCCATCGCACCATCCGCGCACTTTGGCGCAACACGGGTCCCCCTTACCCCGATTTAACTTGGTTCAAACCCTTGTGCCCGTCACATAGCGGTTATCGTCCGGGGCAAGACCGTCAGAATGTCGCTCGCACTCTCCACGCTGCTCTTCGAGTGGCGCCGCTATATGGCCGCCGTCATGGCGCTGGCGCTGTCCGGCCTGCTCGTGCTCGCCATGACCGGCGTATTCCTCGGCATCGGCAAGGGCTTCACGGCGCAGATAGAGCGGTCGCGCGCCGACGTCATCGTCATGCAGCCCGGGGCCAAGAACCTGATGAGCGGCGGGTCCGGCGTGCCGCGCCGCTTCATCCCGTTGGTGTACAACCACAGAGAGGTGGTCGAGGTGAAGCCGCTCGACCGCGGTTTCGGACAGCTGCAGTCGGTCAAGAACTACGATCCGACGATGAGCCAGGCCGAGCGGGCGCGGCAGGGGGCGCCCAAGCAGGAGCAGGTCAGCGTCCAGATCGTCGACACGACGCCCGGCTCCGTGACCATTCCGACGGACTATTCCCGGGAACTGGTTGACGCCCTGCGTCAGCCTTACACGATCGCCATCGATGAGACGGCCTTGCCGAAGCTGGGTGTCAAGCTGGGTGAGAAGGCCCTCTTCAACGGCTCGACCGTCACCGTGGCCGCGATCACGCAGGGTTATCCGAACATGATGCAGCCCTCGATCGTGATGTCGCGGGACAGCCTGCGCATGCTCGGGCAGGGGGCGAACGGCCCGCGCGTCGGTCCCCTGATGCTCAAGCTGCGTGATCCGACTCAGGCCCGGCGGGTGGCCGCCGACCTCAATGTGCTGGGGCGCGGCGACTGGAGAGCCTGGACCCGTCAGGAACTCGCCGACGCCAACGCCTCCGCCATGTTCGAAGAGGGCATCCTGGTCATCATCATCGGCGGCTGCGTCGTGCTCGGCACCATCATCGGGATCGCCATCACCTGGCAGACGCTGCGCGGCGCCATCATGGCGAACATCAAGGAGTTCGCTTCGCTGAGGGCGCTGGGCGTGGGCATGGGCTCGTTGAACCGGATCGTCATGGAGCTGAGCTTCTGGGTCGGGGTCGTCGGGGTCGGGGCGGCGATCCTGCTGACTTGGCTTGTGTCGCTGTTCGCCGCGGCCAACGCGGTCATCATCTCCCTGCCGCCGGTTCTGCTGGTCATCGTCGGCGGCGGGCTGATCGTCATCGCCATGTTGTCGGGCCTGCTGTCCATGGGCGTGCTGAAGAACAGCCAGCCGGCGGACCTGCTGCGATGACCAAACACACCAAGGTTCACGGCAAGCACGGCGACTTCGCCATCGAGGCGAAGGGGCTGGTGAAGCGCTTCAAGTCCGGGA
>NZ_DASWNO010000036.1:0-16966 GCF_036399195.1 Brevundimonas sp. | reverse complement strand
TGAGCCGGTACTCGGCGTGGAAGAAGGCCTTGGCCTCCGACGCGTCCCCGGCGCCGCTTTCGGCGATCATGCGGATGTCGCCGCCCGCGCAGAAGCCCCGTTCGCCGGCGTGGTCGATCAGAACCGACTGCACCGCATTATTCGCCCGCCAGGCCAGCAGGGCCGCCGTCATCGCCTCGCACATGCCGAGGTTCAGCGCGTGCAGCGCCTTCGGCCGGTTCAGGGTGATGCGGCCGACGCGGGATTCGACGCGGGTCAGGACTTCGGATTCGGGACTCATGGCGCCTCGCTTAGTCGCGAAGGTCGAAGACGTCCACGCCGGCGGCAGTCGCTGCGGCGAGCAAGGATTCATCCCGCGACGCCAAGGCGCCGTCGGTTTGCATGGCCAACCACAGATAGCCGGCATCAAACAGGCTGAGCCCTCGTGCGGCCGCGATCCCTGCGAGCGCGCGGACAGCCTCACGCCCTGTCGGCGGCGCAAGTGTTATCCTGAGATCGTCGAGAACGGCGAAAGCCTCGTTCAAACTGAACCCCGGCTGGCGGCGCGTCTGTCGCACGAGCAGATTGCCGATCTCCCACTGGAAGACATGCGGCGCGGAGGTCTCGAAGGCGCCGAGGCGATCAAGCAGTTCTGTCGCCGACGGCGTCGCCTGTGACGCCAGCAGCCATGAAGCCGCGGCCGAGGCGTCAACGATCAACTTCATCGCGCGCGATCGCTTTCAGCTCTTCCCAGGAGAGAGCCGCCCATTCCGGGTCCGGCGCCTGCTTGTCCCGAAAGGCGCGTGCGCGTTCGGCCAATTCAGGGCCGGACAGGCGGCGCCGTGGCTGACGGAGCTCGTTCTCCGGGGCCAGCCGCGCCACAGGCTTCCCATACCGGGTGATGACGATGGCCTCTCCCGACGTCTCGACCTCGTCGATCAACGCCGAAAGATTGGTTTTGGCTTCGAGAACGCCCACGGTTCGCATGACAAAGTCCTGACCATGATTCTGGTCAGAATAACACACGGATCGCGGCAGAGCTACTGCCGCAGCATCTCCCGCGCGGTGATCACGCGCATGATCTCGTTGGTGCCCTCAAGGATGCGGTGAACGCGCAGATCGCGGACGATGCGCTCCAGCGGGTAGTCCTTGAGATAGCCGTAGCCGCCGTGCAGCTGCAGCGCTTCGTCGGCGATCTGGAAACAGGCGTCGGTGGCGAAGCGCTTGGCCATGGCGCACCATTTGGTCGCCTCGGGATGTCGCGTGTCCATGGCCCAGGCGCCGCGCAGGACCAGCAGGCGCGCGGCCTCCAGCTGGGTCGCCATGTCGGCCAACTTGAATTGAACATTCTGGAAGTCCGACAGAGGCTTGCCGAACTGTTTTCGCGTCGTGACGTAGGACTGCGCGGTCTCCAGCGCCAGCCGCGCGCCGCCCAGCGAGCAGGCGGCGATGTTCAGACGGCCGCCGTCCAAGCCCATCATGGCGTAGCGGAAGCCGTCGCCCTCCTTGCCCAGCAGATTGGCGGCGGGGATGCGGCAGTCGTCGAAGGCGACGATGGCGGTCGGCTGGCTGTTCCAGCCCATCTTCTTCTCCTGCCCGCCGAAGCTGAGACCGGGCGCGTCCTTCTCGACCACGAAGGTGGAGATGCCCTTGGGCCCGTCCTGCCCGGTTCGGGCCATCACCACATAGATGTCGGAGGTCCCGGCCCCCGAGATGAACGCCTTGGAGCCGTTCAGGACGTAGTGGTCGCCGTCCAGTTTCGCCGTCGTCCGCAGGCCGGCGGCGTCTGAGCCGGAGCCCGGCTCGGTCAGGCACTAGCTGGCGATCTGCTCCTTGGAGACCAGCCCCGGCACATACCGGGCGCGGAGGTCGTCGGAGCCGAACTTGTCGATCATCCACGTCGCCATGTTGTGGATCGAGATAAAGGCCGCGGTCGAGACGTCGCCGCGCGACAACTCCTCGAAGATCACCGCCGCCTCGACCCGACCCAGCGCCATGCCGCCGTGCTCCTCGCCGGTGTAGATGCCGCAGAAACCCATCTCGGCGGCCTGCTTCATCACGTCGACGGGGAAATGCTTGGTCTCGTCCCACTCGGCGCTGTGCGGAGCCAGCTCGGCGTCGGCGAAGGCGCGGGCGGCGTCCTGAATGGCGCGCTGGTCGTCGGTGAGGGCGAAGTCCATGGGGCGGGTTCCTGAGTGCTGTGGTGCGCTTCTAGCGGCGCCGGCTATTGGCGTCACCACACCACCCCTTGCTTTCGTCGTCCTCCGGCAAGCCGCGCAGCGGCGCAGACCGGGGGACCCCGCGGCGCGCGAGAGCGCGGCCCTGTCGGATCTCCGACCCCTGATCAGCCTTGTGTCCACGCCGTCGTGGCGCCGCTGGGTCCCCCGGTCTCGCTTCGCTCGCCGGAGGATGACGAAAGGGAGGGGGTGGGATAAGCAGCCGCGGATGACCCAACCGTTCGCGCCCGCCGCCTTCCCCCACGCCCGGCCCCGGCGGCTGCGCAGCAGTCCCTGGGTGCGCCGGTTGGTGGCGGAGACGACGCTGACGCCCTCCGACCTGATCTGGCCCCTGATCGTCCACGACGGGGCCGAGGAGCGGGTCCCGGTGGCCTCCATGCCGGGCGTGTTCCGGCTAAGCCCGAAAGCGGCAGCCGCCGCCGCGATCGAGGCGCGCGATCTCGGCATCCCGGCCGTGGCCCTGTTCCCTAATGTCGACGGGGCGATCAAGGACGGCGTCGGCACGGGGGCGACCGACCCCGACGGCCTGATCCCCGAGTGCATCAAGGCGATCAAGGACGCGGCTCCGGAGATCGGCGTCATCACCGACGTGGCGCTGGACTGCTACACCGACCACGGCCACGACGGGGTGCTGGAGGACGGGCGGATCGTCAATGACGCGACGCTGGAGCGGCTCGCGGAACAGGCCTTCATCCACGCCCACGCAGGCGCCGACATCGTGGCCCCTTCGGACATGATGGACGGGCGGGTGCAGGCGATCCGCCAGGCGCTGGAGGACAACGGCCTGTCGGACGTGCTGATCCTGTCCTACGCCGCCAAATACGCCTCGGCCTTCTACGGCCCCTACCGCGACGCGGTCGGGTCGGCCAAGGCCCTGACCGGCGACAAGAAGACCTATCAGATGGACTTCGCCAACTCGGACGAGGCCCTGCGCGAGGTCGCCATGGACATCGCCGAGGGCGCCGACGCCGTGCTGATCAAGCCCGGCACGCTGTATCTCGACATCGTGCGGCGCGTGTCCGAGACCTTCCGCGTGCCCACCTTCGCCTATCAGGTGTCGGGCGAGTATTCGATGATGCGGGCGGCCATGGCCAATGGCTGGCTGGATGAGGACCGAGCCATCCTGGAAAGCCTGCACGCTTTCAAGCGGGCGGGCTGCGCGGGCGTGCTCAGCTATTTCGCGCCGCAGGCGGCGCGGCTGATCGGCTAGAGCGCCAGCCGCGCCGTCCAGCCGTCGAACGCGACGTCAACGTTATCCGGGACCGCGGCTTTCAGCGCGTTGTAGTCCAGATCGAGATGCAGGTTGGTCAACACCGCGCGCTTCACCTGCGTCCGGGCGATCCAGTCCAGCGTCTTGTCGACGTGGGCGTGCGTCGGGTGCGGAGTCCAGCGCAGGGCGTCGACGATCCAGAGGTCGCAGCCGCGCACCGCGTCGAGGGCGGCGTCGTCCAGATCGGACACGTCGCTCGAATACGCCACCCCGCCGATACGGTAGCCCACCGAGCGGATCGGACCGTGGGCCTGATCGAAGGTCACCACCTGCAGGGCCCCACCGGCTCCGTCCACGGACCATAGCTGGCCGTGCGGGGGGATCATCTGATCATCCAGTATGGCGGGATATCCCTGCTGGTCCTTGAAGATATAGGGGAAACGCCCAACCAGCGCCTCGTGTGTCGCGTCATCCATCCACGCCGGAATGCGGCGGCGGCCGCGCAGGGCGAAGACTCGCAGATCGTCGATGCCGTGAACCTGATCGGCGTGATCGTGGGTGTAGAGGACCGCGTCGACATGTTTCACCTGCGCCGCCAGCGCCTGCTGACGAAGGTCCGGCGAGGTGTCGATCAGCACGCTGGTGACGCCCTCGGGGCCGTGACGGCGCAACAGGGCCGAGCAGCGGGTGCGGCGGTTCTTCGGCTCGGCCGGGTTGCAGTCGCCCCAGTCACCGTCGCCGCGCGGCACCCCGCCCGACGAGCCGCAGCCCAGAATGACGAGTTCCAGCGCGCTCATGCCCCCTCCGGTCTCGGTATGCGGTCGAACAGGGCGAAGAAGGCGTCCGTCGTGCGGGCCTCAGCCTCTTCTCGCGACCAGCCGCGGATGTCGGCCAGCTTGTCCAGTACGTGGCCGACATAGGCCGGCTCGTTGCGGCGACCCCGGTGCGGCACGGGCGCCAGGTAGGGGCAGTCGGTCTCGACGATGATCCGGTCGGCGGGCATGGCGGCGATGATCTCGCGCACCTCGCCCGCGGCCTTGAAGGTCGCGATGCCGGAAACGGAGAACCAGGCGCCAAGTTTCGCCGCCTTTTCCGCCAGTTCAGGGCCGCTGGTGTAGCAGTGCATGAGAAATTTGAAGGGCGCCTTCGCCTGCTCCTCCTGCAGGATGTCGGCCATGACCGTGTCGGCCTCGCGGGTATGAACCACCAGCGGCAGGTCCGTCAGGCGGGCGGCCTCGATGTGTGTGCGGAACACGGCGGCTTGAACATCGCGCGGGCTGAGGTCGTAGTGAAAATCGAGCCCGCATTCGCCGATGCCGACGACGCGAGGCCGATGCGCGAGGTCCACCAGCCGGGCGGCGGTCAGGTCCAGATGATCCTTCGCCTCGTGCGGATGGGCCCCGACCGTGCACCAGATGTCCGGATGGGCCATGGCCAGACCGTGCGTGGCCTCGAAGGTCGACAGCTTGTCCGAGATCTCGACCATCAGGCCGACCCCCGCCGCCCGCGCCCGGGCAATGACGTCGTCGCGGTCCCCGTCGAACTGCGGCGCGTGCAGATTGACGTGGCTGTCGATCAGCATCAGCCCGCCGCCTTGGTGCGCTGCAGATCCGCGAGAGCTCCCGCCAGCACGTCGGCGCGGTCGAGGTTGATGGCGGCGGCGCGTTCCGGCAGCTCCGACAGGCGGCTCCACAGCTCAGCCCAGCGCGCGCCCGAGGCCCCCTCCTCCAGCGCCCGCACCTTCACGGCCGCGATCAGCCGGTCCATCAGGGTCTCGAACCGCTCCTGCCCTTCCGCCCCGCGGAACTTGTCGGCCACCGAGATGGCCTCGGCCCGGTCCACGGTCTGGGCCGCGACCCAGCCCTGCGCCAGCCGGTCCGCGTCGAGGGTCGCGCCCGACGCCAGCGCCAGGGCGTGGCCGGGAGAGCCCGCCGCCATGCTCGCGATCCGGGCCGCTTCGGCTGAAGACACGCCTGTGCGGTTGCGCACCAGCTCCTCCAGCGCATGGGGCGGCCAGACGGGGAAGGCCAACCGTCGGCAGCGCGAGCGGATCGTCGCCAGCAGCCGTCCCGGCGCGTGGGTGATCAGGAACAGCACGCCCCGCTCCGGCGGCTCCTCCAGCGCCTTCAGCAGGGCGTTGGCGGCGTTCAGGTTCAGGTCGTCGGCGGCGTCGATGATGGCGACGCGATAGCGCGCTTGCGACGGGCTCTTGGAGAAGAACTCAGGCAGCTCGCGCGCCTGATCGACCGAGATCGACTTCTTCGTCTTTCCGCCCTCGACGGCGCGTTCCAGCACCAGCAGATCCGGATGCGACTGAGCCGAGATCAGCCGTGAAACGGGATCGTCCGGACTGGCGCCCAGCAATCCCGAGGACGGATCCGGCGCGGCGCCGAGCAAACGGCGGGCGGCGCGGTAGGCGAAGGTGGCCTTGCCGCCGCCCTCGACGCCGCACAGCAGCCATGCGTGGTGCAGCCGGCCCCGGTCCAGCGCGTCGAGGAAGGCCGCCTCGGCGGCGGCGTCCGGGATCAGGTCGAAGCGGTCGCGGGGATGATCGGTCACAGCAGCCGCGCCTGAATGGCGTCGCGAATGCGGGCCTCGACGGTGTCCTGATCGCCTTCGGCGTCGATGATCACGCAGCGCTCGGGATTACGAGCGGCGATGTCCAGGAAGCCGGCCCTCAGGCGCTCGTGGAAGTCCAGCCCCTTGGATTCGAACCGCGTTTCGAACAGGCCACGCCCAAAGGCGCGCTCCAGGCCGACAGACACGGGCAGGTCGAAGATCAGCGTCAGGTCGGGTTGCGTCCTGCCGACGATCGCGGCGTCCAGCGCCTCGATGAAGGCCGCGGGCGCGCCCCCGCCGACGCCCTGATAGGCCCGGCTGGAGTCGGCGAACCGGTCGCACACCACCCAGCGGCCCGCCTCGAGCGCGGGCCGGATCGTCTTCTCCAGATGGTCGCTCCGCGCCGCGAACATCAGCAGGGTCTCGGTCATCGGCGACCAGCGGCCCGGATCGCCGTTCAGGGCAATGGTGCGGATGTCCTCGGCGCCGGTCGAGCCGCCGGGCTCGCGCGTCTGCACGACCTCCAGATCCCGGGCCCTGAGCCAGTCCACCAGGCGCGTCGCCTGGGTCGACTTGCCCGTTCCCTCGCCGCCCTCGAATGTAATGAATCTGCCCTGGGTCACCGGCGCACAATGGCGGCGCAGGCCTCGCGCGCAAGCCTCAGCGCGACGAAATCAACAGGGCGTCGGCGTATCCCCGTGCGATGACGGCCTGACGGGCCTGTTCAGCGGCGTTGGGGTCCGGCCAGGGACCGACCAGCACCCGATACAGACGGTCGCCGTCGGCGACCGTCGCCTGTTCGCCGAGCCGGTCGGCGACACGCCGGGCCGCCTCACGGTCAGAGAAGGCTCCGGCCTGAATCCAGAAGGCGTCAGGGGCCGCCGGGCCATCCGCCGGACGTTCGAGACTGGCCTGCTGCAGACGTGATCCGCCGCCCAGCCTCGGCGCCGGCCCGAGATAGCGCACCCTGACCTCGCCCACGCCACTGCCGCGCAGGCCGAGAGAATCGGCGGCCGCGCGCGAAAGGTCGATGATCCGACCATCGACGAAGGGTCCGCGGTCGTTGATCCGGACGATCACGCGCTGGCCGTTGGCGAGGTTGGTCACCTCCACAAGTCCCGGCAGCGGCAGCGTCTTGTGAGCGGCGGTGAGCGCATTCATGTCGAACCGCTCGCCGGTCGCGGTCGGCCGGCCGTGGTGCTGATCGCCGTACCAGGAAGCCAGTCCGCGCTCGTCGTAGCGCGGCTGCTCCTCGGGCCGGTACCAGCGCCCCCGCACCTGATACGGCCGCATCGTGCCAGCCACGATCGGAGCGGGATCGTCGACAACCGGCAGGCCGCCCGCCCGCGGCCCGCTTGCGCAGGCCGCGAGCAGCGACAGCAGGCCGACGATCAGCGGCAGTCTGAGGATGACGGATCCCTGCATCGGCCTCGCCTCTTGAAGGCCGGCAGAATGCCCGCAGACATTTCCCCTTTGGTTAACGCCGCGTTTGCCTTAACCGGCGCTTCCCCGCCGTGTCCGGGGGCCGAGGTTCAGCTTGAACCAAAGCCCGCGCCGACCTAGGAGCGGGCCGGAATGGAAGTGTGGCCGAGTGGTTTAAGGCACTGGTCTTGAAAACCAGCGACGGTGAAAGCCGTCCGTGGGTTCGAATCCCACCGCTTCCGCCACCGCCTCAGTCGGTCGCCGCGAGCGCCGCCTCCAGTTCGGACGCGGAGAACGGCTTGGTGAGGCTGGCGTGAGCGCCCAGTCCTTCCGCCATCCTCAGGAGCGGACCGGGCCCCAGCCGACCGCCGCCCGTCATGGCGACGATGCGAACGTCGTCACGCAGGTCCCGCATTCCCATGATGAAGTTGAGGCCGTCCCGGTCCGGCATCAGAATGTCGACGACGACCGCCTCCGGCCGCTGCTCCCTGACGCGGGCGAGGCCGTCAGATACATTGCCGGCGGTCACGACCTGGTAACCCCGCTCGACCAGCATCGCCTCGATGTGCTGCAGCATCAGCGGATCGTCGTCGATAACGCAGACCTTCATGACCTCCTCCAACCCCGATACCCAAGCCAGGTTCCTCCGGCCGATGAGCACCCCCCCTCGCCAGACCGGAGCCCGCCGGTTCCGTGTCGCGGCCCTGCTGTCGGCGGCGCTGGTGGCCATGCTGCTCGCCCTTACAGGATTTGAGTTGTATCGGGAGTTCCGCAGCGCCGCCGCGCTCCGCGCCCAGGTCGAGGACTCCTACGAGACGCGTTCGCGAATCCAGGGCGTCTTCTCCCTGCTGCAGGACGCCGAAACCGGTCAGCGCGGCTACGTCATCACCGGTGACGAACGATACCTCGAGCCCTACTCACGCGCCATCGTCGCGCTGGACGCGGAACTGGTCGACCTTGGACGCCGCGCCGCGGTGACGCCCGGCCAGGACCGCAATCACGCCGACCTGACCACGCTCGTACGTCGCAAGCGCCAGACGCTTGAGGCCGGCATCGACGCCCGGGCCCAGGACGGCGCGGCCGCGGCGGCCGCCGTGGTGTCGAGCGGCGCCGGCAAGGCGGCGATGGACGACATCCGGGTGGTGATCGACCGCATGATCGCGCGCGAACGCGCCGAGCTGAATGCGCTCTCGGCCGAGGCGGCGGACCGCACGGGGCGCACGGAACGTCTGGTGATCCTGCTGTTCGTGGCGCTGGTCGGCGCAGCCGTGGGGGGGTTCCTGTTCGGCTGGCGGTACGCCATGACCCGTGAGCGCCTCGCCAGGCGAATCCAGGCCACGGCGGCGCGGCAGCAGGCAATCTTCGACAGCGCCATCGACGCGATCGTCACCCTCAATCCGAGCGGCAGCATCGAGACGGTCAACCGCGCCGGGCAGGCCATGTTCGGGTACGGGCCCGCCGAGCTGGATCGACGCGACGTGGCGCTCCTGATCGACCTCGCGGCCAATGGAGACGGCCCGTTCCATGTGCGGCTCGGCGAAAGCCAGGGCGCGTTGGACACCGGGGTCGTCCGCGAACTGACCGGCCGGCGCAAGGATGGAACCGTGTTCCCGGTCGATGTCGCCCTGACCGCGATGGATCTGCCGTCCGGCCGGCACGTCGTGGCCGTGATCCGGGACATCACCGAGCGGCGGCGCGTCGAAACCATGAAGGACGCCTTCGTCTCGACAGTCAGCCACGAACTCCGGACCCCGCTGACCTCGATCGCGGGCTCGCTGGGGCTCCTGGCCGGCGGCGCGGCGGGCGCGTTGCCGGACAAGGCGGCGCGCCTGATCGGGATCGCCCACTCCAACAGCCAGCGTCTGGTGCGGCTGATCAACGACATCCTCGACGTCGAGAAACTCGAGTCGGGCAATCTGGTCCTGGCCCTGACGGAGCTCGACCTCCGCGAGATCGCTCGCCGCTCCATCGAAGGCGTGAACGGCTATGCGGACCAGCTCGGGGTGACGCTCAGCCTGTCGCCTGGAGAAGCGGCGCCGGTGCGAGGCGACGCCGACCGGCTGGTCCAGGTGGTCACCAACCTGCTGTCCAACGCAGCCAAGTTTTCTCCCCGCGGCGGCACGGTCCGGGTGGCGGTCAATCCCGAAACGCGCATCGCCCGCCTGAGCGTCGTCGATCAGGGCCCTGGCATCCCCGAAAGCTTCCGCTCGCGCATCTTCGGCAAGTTCGCCCAGGCCGACGAGACCGACACCCGCGCAAAAGGCGGGACCGGCCTGGGCCTCGCGATCGCGAAGGAGATCGCCGAGCGCCACGGCGGCCGCCTGTGGTTCGAGTCCGCCGAGGGTGAAGGCGCCACCTTCCATCTGGACCTGCCGCTGGCGCTCGAGGACGGGCAGAAGGCCGCCCCGGGCGGAGGACGCCTGCTGATCGTCGAGGACGACCCCGACGCCGCCAAGGTGCTGCAGGACATGCTCGCGCTCGAGGGCTTCACCAGCGACGTCGCCTCTTCGGGCCGGCAGGCGCTGTCGCTGGCGCGGACCGGGGGATATGACGCGGCGCTGGTCGACCTGCAGCTGCCGGATGCGGACGGTATCGGGTTGATTCGGTCACTCAGGGCCCGACCGGAGACCCGAGCTCTTCCGGTCGTGGTGGTCTCGGGGGACGTCGGCCGCGGCATGGCCAGAGGCCGCTCGCTTGAGGTGATCGACTGGATGGAGAAACCCTTCGACCAGTCCCGCGTCCATAGCGCCGTCGAGGCGATCTCGCGCGCGGGTTCCCGCCCGCGCGTGCTGCACGTCGATGATGATCGGGACATCCTCGATGTAACGCGCGCGGCGCTTTCGGATACGGCCGACGTCGTCCCCGCCGAAACTCTGGAAGCCGCGCGCCGGCTGGTGGCCGAAAACAGGCCCGATCTCGTCATCCTCGACCTAGGCCTGCCGGACGGTTCGGGGTTGGACCTGCTTCCTGATCTTGTCGACGCAACCGGCCAGTCGATCCCGGTGGTGGTCTATTCGGCGCAGGAGATGGATGCGACGACCGCGCCCGCCATCGAGGCGGTCCTGACCAAGTCCCGCATGTCCCTGACCCAGTTGGCGCGAACCGTGCGCACCCTGAGCCGCAAGTCACCCGCGAGCCGCCCATGACCCCTCTGAAGATCCTCCATGTCGACGATGAGGACGACATCCGCGAGGTCGCGGCGTTCGCCCTGGAATTGGACCCGGCCGTCGAGCTGAGGTCGGCGGCGTCGGGACAGGCCGCGCTTTCCGTCCTCGAGGAAGGTTTCGCCCCCGACGTGATCCTGCTGGACGTCATGATGCCGGGCCTCGACGGGCCGGGCGCCCTCAGGCTGATCCGCCAGCGGTCGGAGCAGGCGACCACCCCGGTGATCTTCATGACCGCCCGCGCTCAGTCGGGCGAGGTGGATCAGTACCGGCGCCTCGGGGCGCTGGACGTGATCACCAAACCGTTCGACCCGATGATCCTCGCCGCGGACGTCAGGGCCATCCTGGCCGGAGCCGGCGCGTGAGCGACGTGATGGCCGGGCTGCGTGTCCGGTTCGCCGCGCGTTGTGCGGGCGATCTGACCCGGTTGCGAGAGCTTGTCGCCGCCGGGCGGATAGACAGCGACGACGGTCGCGCGCTCGCGCACAGCCTCGCCGGAGCGGGCGCGACGTTCGGCTTCCCTGATGTCAGCACGGCCGCCGGGCGTCTGGATGACGCACACGCGGAAGGGCGGACGCCATCGGCGGCAGAGGTCGCGGCGCTGATCGCGGCGCTTGACGCGGTGGTCACGCCGGCTTCGTGAAGCCCTTCCGGGTCATGGCGCCCCATGACTGGCTGCGTCTGAAATACTGCCAGACCCCGCGCAGCCGCCAGAGGTTGTTCAGCTGCCGGTAGCCGAAATTCTCCAGCACGGCGACGGCCGTCAGCAGCACCAGATCACGCGCCCGGGGGAAGCGGCGCAACTCGGACTCCTCAAGCGCGAGGGACCCGACGGAGATGACGACGCCGAAGGTGAAGCTGACCGCCAGAAAGGCCAGCAGATACTCAACCGACAGCAGGCCCATCCCCCAGAAGGCGGGGATCAGCACATAGCCGAGCAACTCCACGATCGGCCCCAGCACGTCGACCAGAAGAATGTAGCCGAACCCGAGGACGCCGACGCGGCCGTAACGCGGGTTCAGCATCATCGTCCAATGCCGCTCGAAGGTTTCCAGCGCGCCGCGGTGCCAACGCGCCCTTTGACGCCCCAGCACCCTCAGATCCTCCGGCGCCTCGGTCCAGCAGACCGGCTCGGGCACGAAGGCGATACGATAGGGCAGACGCTTGTCGCGCATCAGCCGGTGCAGCTTGACGACCAACTCCATGTCCTCGCCGACCGTGCCACGGGTGTAGCCCCCCACCTCGATCACCCGCGCCCGGCGGAACAGGCCGAACGCCCCGGAGATGATGGTCAGAGCATTGATGCGGCTCCACGCCAGCCGCGCCATAAGGAAGGCGCGCAGGTATTCGACCGTCTGCAACAGGGCCAGCGGATTACGGGGCGCCCGGACCTCGACCACCCGCCCGTCAGCGATGACGCAGCCGTTGGCGATCCGCACTGTGCCGCCCACCGCCACCGTGCGCTCCGGGTCCTCGACGAACGGCTGCACCGCCCTCAGCAGGGCGTCAGGCTCCAGCAGGGAGTCGGCGTCCATGGAACAGAAGATCGGCGCCCGTGAGACGTTGATGCCGGCGTTCAGCGCGTCGGCCTTGCCGCCGTTCTCCTTGTCGACGACGATCAGCCGGGGCTGGTGCGCCGCGCCGTACAGGGCCCGGATGGGTTGGTGTTCGATACCGATCTCATAGTGGCGCTCGATCGGCTGGAGATCGAAGGCCTTGACCAGGACCGCCAGGGTGTCGTCCTTCGACCCGTCGTTGATCACGATCACTTCGAAGTTCGGATACTGCAGCGACAGCAACGAACGGACGCTCTGAGCGATCGTCAGCGCCTCATTGAAGGCAGGGGCCAGCAGGGCGATTGGGGGCGACGCCTCGGCGTAGCGGCGCCACAGCACGCCCGGCTGCGGCGACGGGGGACGCTCGATCAGCGCGGCCGCGGCGAGGCCCAGTTGCACCAGATAGATGAAGTTCTGCAGCAGCCCCGTGCCGATGACGAAGAAGGCGATGGCGGCGGCGAACGCCGCCAGAAGCTGAGGGATATTGTCGATCATGCCGGCTGGCCCGCCGGGATGGTTTCGGTCAAGCCCTTCTCGGCCAGCGCCAAGGCCGCCGCCCTTCGCACGATGTCGATGTCGGCGCCGGCGGCCAACCTGAGGCTCTGAATGCCCGCCGGCCCCATGCGGGTCAGGGCCTCGGCGGCCTGGAAACGCACCCACCAAACAGAGTCGGCCAACCGCATCACCAGCCCGGGTATGGCTTGACGGACATTCATGCGAGCCGCGGCCTCACAGGCCGCGGCCCGGACCTCCCAGTCGGAGTCGTCGAGCGCCGCGATGATCGTGTCCCCGGCAGCGGGATGAGCCAGCACGCCCAGGCCCGCAACAGCCGCCATCCGAAGACCGTGATGGCCGTCTCGGGCCGCGAGGGAGAGTGGTTCGATGGCGCGGTAGTCGCCGGCGGCCGCCACCGCGTCGGCCAGAAGCGAGCGCGCCGACGGGTCGAGTGTGGCGTCCGCCAGCGCCGCAAGCGCGGCGTCCGGTTCATGGACGGCCAGCCGGCGCACCAGCGGCAGATAAAGGAGGGAGTCCGAGACGCCGCGGCGGCGCATGTCCTCAAGCAGGGTCAGGATCGACGGCGGCGCATCGAGGTCGATCAGCGCCTTGACGGCGGCGACCCTCACCTCCGGATCCTGGTTGGTCTGCAGAAGCCGGTTCAGCGCGGCGGCGGTCGCGGCGCCGGGAAAGGCCGAGAGAACCTCGGCGGAGGCCAGCCGTCCCGCCTTGCTCCCGCGAAACAGGCGCTGCCGAAATGTTTCGTCTATGGCCATGGCCTGGAAGGCCGAGACGAGACGGTCCCGCTCAGCACCCCGCACGATGGCGAGGAACTCGATCAGGCTTTCGGCGAGAAGCCGCGCCCGGCCGCGAACCGGCCTGAGACTGGCGACGGCGTCACCCGTTCCAGTGGCGATCTCGAGGCAGGCCGCCTGAACCAGGCGTCGCTCGTGCGCTCGGCGGGCATCCGTGCCCGCGCGGCGAACGCGCGCGGCCACCAGGGCGCTCATCCATAGAAGGGCGGCCGCGGCCATGGCCAACGACGACCACCACAGAACCAGAAGCAGGTTCATTCAGAACCGCCAGCCGATCCCAACGGAGAGATCGTCCCGGTCGTAGGTCCCCCGGTCCTCCGATGTGGCCGTCACCCTGAGCGTGGCCCGATCCGTCACGCCGAGATCGAACCCGACGGAGCGGGAGCGGACGTCCACGGTCACGCCCTCGGAAGACTCTGGCGCGTCGGCGAGCGCTGCGCGCAAACGCAGACGGTCGGTGGCCTGGAAGCCACCACTCACCGCATAGCCTTGCCGGCGGTTTCCGGTTTCGTCCCGAACGTTGATCCATCGCACAGACAGGTTCAGCCTGTCGGCGAACAGGCTCCCCGCCAGACCCGGCTGCAAGCTGATCACCGTTCCCACGCCGTAACGGGCGGCCGAAGCATCGACCGTGGCGGAAAGACCGCCGCCAAGCGCCAAAGCGCCGCCGGTGCGCAGGGCCAGTTCCGGGCGGTAGTCCGCATTCACCGCTCCGCCCAGCGCCAGATACGCCGACCCGCCCCGCAGGCGCCGATCGACGCGGGCTTCGCCATACACATCAATGTCGTTGAACCGCTCGGTCCGCTCGACGGCGACCCCCGCGTCCCAACCGTCCGCAACCCGCCGGCTGACTGCCAAGCGCTGCTCCGTCCACTGCGGCAGTCCGGCCGAAAGCGTGCTCCGGGAGGCGTCAAGGTCGATCCGCCAGGGCGTCGGTTCTAGTTCCCGCACCAGGCTCCGGATGTCAGGTCGGCCTTGCGCCAGGCCCTCAGCGCGGCGGGCGCTCGCGAGCGCAGCCGCCGAATCGCCCCGCCGCCGCGCCACGCGGGCGCGGCCGACCTCCGCGTCGGCGTAATTCGGCGCGACCGCCAGCACGGCGAGGAAGGCTGTGTCAGCTTCGTCCAGCCGACCCAGCGCAAGAAGCGACAGGCCTTGGTTGAGGCGCGCATCCACATTGCCGGGCTGCTCGACCAGGACGCTGTCGAACAGCGCGAGCGCCTCCGCGTGCCGGCCCGCCCGACGCGCCCCGACACCGGCCGCATAGCGTGCTTGGGCAGGCGCCTGAACCGTCTGGACGGACTCAGCCGGGACGGCGTGCACGATCATCGGACGAGCCCTGTGCAATGGAGGCGGCGAGCACGCGGCGGATCCGCTGGCTCAGTTCGTCCGGGATGAAGGGTTTGACCAGATAGTCGGCGGCGCCCAGCTCCAGCGCTCCCACGATGTCCATCTCGCGCTTCAGAGCGGTCAGCATGATCACCGGAGTCGGATCCGGCTGGGGCGGCGCTTTCAGGCGGCGGAGGAGCTCGAAGCCGTCGATGACGGGCATCATGGCGTCAAGGACGATCAGGTCTGGCCGGTGTTCGGCGACGCATCGGAGGACGTCGCCGCCGTCTTCAAGAGCCATGACGTCATGGCCGTCGGCGGCGAGCCGGTGCTGCAGGAGCGCGCGCAGGAGGGGGTCGTCGTCGGCGATGAGGATTCGGGACACGCTCTTACTCCAACTCGCCCCGACCCCGGTCGCACACTAGAAGACCGGGATGAATCCTATCTTTAAATCCCACCCCGTCCGCCGATTGACCGGGGACGCTCTGGCCGGGCGTCAGACATTTCCCACGGCCCATCCGGATACCGGCTCGCGGCGCCGGACGTCAGTGAGTGAATACGGGCCCGGGACACGCTGGATGCGACCCTAGGTCCGCAGGGCCAGCGGCGCTCAGTGCGTCCAGGGCTGCTTGCGGAAGGTGGCGAAATTGTCCGCATAGGCCTTGAGGATTACGGGGGCCTCCTGCGGCGCCTGCAGGCGGAACGGGATACCGTAGCGCTCGGCGTAGGCGACGGCTTCTTCAGCCGTGTCGAAGGTCAGACGGACCTGCCCGTTCATGTCGCTGGAGCTGGTCCAGCCCATCAGCGGATCGATCGTGCGGGCGGACGACGGCTCGAACTCCAGACGCCAGTCCTTCGCCTTGGCCTTGCCCGACTGCATGGCGGTCTTGGCGGGACGGTAGATGCGGGCGAGCATGGGCCGATCTCTATCTGTCTAACCAGGCGAATTGGTCGGAGTGAGAGGATTCGAACCTCCGACCCTCTGGTCCCAAACCAGATGCGCTACCAGGCTGCGCTACACTCCGGCGGCGGGATTTGCCACACTCGACGCCGCGCCGCAACGCGCTTGACCGGCTTATTCAGCGAAGAACGGGTGGCGGACCCGGTCGCCCGGTTTAGCGCCGATCTCCGCCGCCCGCCCGGCCCGAAGCTCCAGCACGCCGCTGGCCGGCCCGTTCGAGGGCAGGACCTGGTCCGAGTTGGGCGCCGCATCGCGGACGATCGACACGATCCGGCCGTTGGGATCGATGTAGATGATGTCCAGCGGACTGGGCGTGTTGCGCATCCAGAAGCCGCGCTCCGCGACGTCCGGAAACTGGAACAGCATCCCCCGGTCGTCGGCCAGCGGCTCGCGATGCATCAGGCCGCGCTGGCGCTCGGCGTCGTCGTCGGCGATTTCCACCATGAAGCGGTGCTCACCGCTCGCGGTGGTGATGCTGAGCGGCTCCAGCGGGTTGCCTTGGGCGTCCTTCGGGGTCCCCGCGCCGGCGCAGGCCCCAAGTAGAACCATGGCCAGCAGCGCCCCGAACAATCCGCGATCGATCATCGTCTCACCCTCTTCAGGGCGGACTGCTATCCGCCCGGCCTGATTTCCGCGACCACCAGCCCCTTGGGACCCTCGGCGAAGCGCACCGCGACGGCTTCACCCGGCAGGAGATCGTCCAGCCCGCAGCGCCGCAGCGTCTCTACATGCACGAAGATATCGCCCGGCGCGCCATCGCGCACCACGAATCCGTATCCCTTGATGCGGTTGAACCATTTGACGACCGCCATCTCCAGCGGACCGCCCGCCTCATCAGGGGCCGTCAATGAGGCGGCGGACTGCCGAAGCCCAAGATAGCCGGCGCGGACCGGGGCGGCGACCTGGGCGGGATCGCCCTCGCCGACCTCGTGAACCTCGACCGCTTGCCAGCCCTTGGGCCGGCGGGCGCAGGCGCAGACGATCGGCGCGCCTTCTGGAGCTGTGTCCCGGCCGGAGTCGCGCAGGGTCGAGATATGCAGCAGCACATCCTTCATGTCGGTCAGGGAGGGGTCGTCAGGCACGATGAAGCCGTACCCCTTGCCAGGATCGAACCACTTCACGCGCCCTGTGACACGCACAGCGGCGACGGTATCAACGCCCTCGTAATCAGACACAGCCTTCCCCCCGTCCGCGAGCCTTGCAGACGGCGCTTATTTAACACGGTTCGGTGAAGCTCGGAAA
>NZ_DASWNO010000035.1:0-21850 GCF_036399195.1 Brevundimonas sp. | reverse complement strand
GACTTCTCCTTCTCGCCGACCCGGCCTGACGGCGGCCCGGCGGCCAATGCGGTCGCGGCGGGCAAGCGCCCGCGCTCGTCGATGGCGCCGGTGATCGTGCTCGACCGGCAGGGGCGGCTGGTGGGGGCCGTAGGGTCGCCCGGCGGCCCCTCGATCCTGGCCTACAACGCCAAGGCGCTCATCGCCGTCCTGGACTGGGGCCTGCCGATGCAGGCGGCCATCGGCCTGCCCAATCTGGTGGCGCGCCGGGACGGCTTCGGCGCCGACACCGACCGCTTCTCGGAAGCCCTGCGTCAGGGGCTGGCCGAGCGGGGCGTGATCCTGAGCCCGAACGCCAGCGAGAACTCAGGCCTGCACGGCGGGATCTGGCGACGCGGCCCTGACGGCTGGGGCTGGGACGGCGGCGCGGACGATCGGCGCGAGGGCGTGGCGAGGACAGGGATTAGGGAATAGGGATGAGGGACTAGGGTTCAGGAACTGGAGCCAGATTGGCTGGCCGGAAGGCGGTTTGCCCCATTCGGACTGCGGCGGCTGTCCTCATCCCTAATCCCTCATACCTAATCCCTACTCGGGCTTGACCGACAGCTGGAACGCGATCAGCCCCTCGGAGACGTCGGTGTCGACGCCATGGCCGCCGCGCAGGCCTTCGGTCTCGATCTCGCGGTAGACGACGCTGAACGATCCCTGCACCGGGCCTCGTCGCATCGCCACGCCCAGCGAGGCGTCGCCGAGGAAGTTGCCGGAGTCGTGGCTGACGCCGGACCGGGCGAAGTCGCCGTCGCGGGTGCGGGCGAAGTTGTAGCCTACGGCGCGGCCCGAACCGGCGGCGTACAGATACCAGCGCGGCCGCTCGCCGAAGGCCTCGCCGCCGTCGGGCACCAGCCGTTCCAGATCGCGGCCGATGCGAATGGTGGCGCCGGCCTCGGTGCTGCCGCCGCGCGATCCGACGCCGAGGGCGACGTGCGGCGTCAGGGTGACGTCGAGGCCCGAAGCGGTCTGGCCCAGGCTCTCGGTCCAGCCCCGGCTGTAGATGAGGTCGTAGCGTTCGGGCTCGAGCGCGGCGCCGTCGCGGAGCGCCGGGGGCAGGGGCGAGCCGTCGGTCCGCCTCAGGCGGCCTTCGGTGCGCAGCTTCAGCCGGTCGTCGTAGCGGGGGTTGTCGAACCAGACCTCGCGGCTGCTGGCGGCCCACGCGGGGGAGCGCTCCGCCGAGGCGAGGTCGCTCCAGTCGCCGGAACGGTGAGCCGCGCTGTCGGCGCGCGCCTCGGCGTCGATGCGGGTCAGCAGGTCGGCGATCGTGGCCGGACGCTCGCGCGCCACGCGCCAGTCGTTCGAGATGGGCGTCTGAGCGGCGGCGGAATCGGCGGGGGACGCCAGGGCCGCACAGGCCATGGTCGCCAACACTCCGGCCAGGATCGCCGCCTCGCGCATAACGGTCCCTCCCGATCCGTTAACGGTCGCGACCCTGCACGATGCGGATGCGTTCGCCAACAGGCTTCGTCCGCTCGCAACGCCAGCTTGGCCGCAAATGTTCCGGGTCGGGCGGGGACGCGTCAGCCGCTTATTGGCAGGCGAGGCACTCGTCGTAGTCGGTCGGCGCCGCCGAGAAGAGGTCCGGCTGGTTCGGATCGATCTCGGCCTCGACCTTGTCGTCCGCGCCGGCGAAGGCCGCCCGCTGCACCGACTTGGAGCGGAGGTAGTAGAGCGACTTCACGCCCTTCTCCCAGGCCGACCAATGCAGCATGTGCAGGTCCCATTTGTTGACGTCGCCGGGGATGAACAGGTTGATCGACTGGGCCTGGCAGATTTCCGGGGCCCGGTCCGCCGACAGTTCGACGATCCAGCGCTGGTCCAACTCGAAAGCGGTCTTGAAGATCGCCTTCTCGTCGTCGCTCAGTCCGTCGAGGTGCTGCACCGAGCCTTCGTGCTCCAGGATCGAGGACCAGACCTCGGTGGTGTCGATGCCCTTCGCGCCCAGCAGGCGCTCGAGGTAGGGGTTCTTGACCGCGAACGAGCCCGACAGGGTCTTGTGGGTGTAGATGTTGGCCGGGATCGGTTCGATGCCGGCGCTCGTGCCGCCGCAGATGATCGAGATCGAGGCGGTCGGGGCGATGGCCATCTTGTGCGAGAACCGCTCCATCACGCCGCGCTCGGCGGCGTCCTCGCAGGCGCCCTTCTCTTCGGCCAGGACTCGGCTCGCCTTGTCGGCCTCGCGGCGCAGATGCTTGAACAGCCGCATGTTCCAAGACTTGGCCATGGCGGATTCAAAGGCGACGCCCTGCTGCTGCAGGAAGGAATGGAAGCCCATCAGGCCCAGACCCACCGAACGCTCGCGTTTCGCGGAATAGACAGCCGCGGCCATGGCCGGCGGGGCGCGCCGGATGAAGTCTTCCAGCACATTGTCGAGGAAGCGCATCACGTCCTCGACGAATTTCGGCTCCTCGCGCCACTCCAGGAACATCTCGGCGTTGACCGAGGACAGGCAGCAGACGGCGGTGCGGTCGACGCCGAGATGGTCCCGGCCGGTGTGCAGCATGATCTCGGCGCACAGGTTCGATTGTTTGACCGACAGGCCCAGTTCGCGCTGGTGGGGCGCCATTTGGCGGTTCACGGTGTCGGAGAAGATCAGATAAGGCTCGCCGGTCTGGAGGCGGATCTCGAGGATCTTCTGCCACAGGGCGCGGGCGTCGACGGTCTTCACCACCGCCTGATCCTTGGGCGACAGCAGGTCGAAGGTGCGCCCGTCGCGCACCGCCTCCATGAAGGCGTCGGAGATGTTGATGCCGTGGTGCAGGTTCAGGGACTTGCGATTGAAGTCGCCCGAGGGTTTGCGGATCTCGAGGAACTCCTCGATCTCCGGATGGTGCACGTCGAGGTAGACCGCGGCCGAGCCCCGGCGCAGGGAACCCTGCGAAATCGCCAGCGTCAGGGAGTCCATCACGCGGATGAAGGGGATGATGCCCGAGGTCTGGCCCGCGCCCTTGACCTTCTCGCCGATGGAGCGGACGCCGCCCCAATAGGTGCCGATGCCGCCGCCGTTCGAGGCCAGGGCGACGTTCTCGTTCCAAACCGACTGGATGCCGTCGAGGCTGTCGCTGACCGCGTTCAGGAAGCAGCTGATCGGCAGGCCGCGGTCGGCGCCGCCGTTCGACAGCACCGGCGTCGAGGGCATGAACCACAGCTTCGACATATAGTCATAGACGCGCTGGGCGTGGTCGGTGTCGTCGGCGTAGGCGGTGGCCACCCGCGCGAACATGTCCTGATAGCTCTCGCCCGGGAGCAGATAGCGGTCCTCCAGCGTTTTCTTGCCGAAGTCGGTCAGCAGGTCGTCTCGCGACCGGTCCAGCTGCAGCGACCGGACCACCGACAGATGGGGCCGGGGCGTCAGGTTCCCCGCCGCATCCCGCTGGAATTCCACTGTCTTCAACGCTTCGCCGCCGGCCATGATCGTCTTCGCCCTGAACTAGATCGGTTATACGTCTGGCGCCGAACCACATCATCTTGTGGCCCAGAGCTCCCCCACGCCCACATATGGGGCGCAGATGGCTAACGACCCGTCAACGGGCTTGACGATCACTTTCTGCCCGAATCGCTCTCAAGACCGGGGATGAGCCTGTGGACAGGCCGCGACGCGGGCGTACCGTCGCCCTGCGACAACCGATCACGAACGCGTGAGGGGAACAGTCCCGCAAGCGGGACCGTTAGCAGCCGATGACATCCTCAGACCTCAACCGTTTCGTCCGCCGCATGTACCGGCTCGCCCGGACAGAGATCGCTGCGCTGAGCGCCCTGTTCGTCATCGCCCTGGGCGTCCTCACCTTCGTCGAGGTCGCCGATGATATGACCGAGGCGGACGGCCAGGCCTTCGACCAGGCGGTGCTGACATGGATGCAACCCGTGGCCGGCGAGCCGCGGGGGCCGTGGTGGGCGCATGAGGCGGCGGCGGACCTGACGTCGCTTGGCGGCATCTCCGTCCTCGCGCTGTTCGCCGTCATCGCCTTCGCCTTCCTGTTGATCCAGCGGAAGCATCTCTCCGCCGCCCTGCTCGCGGTCGGGCTCGCGGGCGGCGTGGGACTCAGCGAGGGGTTGAAGTCCCTCTTTGGCCGTGAGCGCCCGCCGCAGGACTTTCAGGCCGTGGATACGCTGAACGCCAGCTTCCCGTCGGGCCACGCCCTGCTGGCGGCGGTTTTCTATCTCACCCTCGGCGTCATGCTGACCCGAGCCTTCCCCCGAACGCACCTGAAGGCCTTCGTGCTCGGCGCGGCGATGATCATCGCCCTGCTGATCGGCCTCACGCGCGTCTATCTCGGCGCTCACTGGGCGTCGGACGTGATCGCGGGCTGGAGCGTCGGCGCCGCCTGGGCCATGGTCCTGTGGCTGGTCGCCTATGCCGTCAGCCGGCGGCAGGCGACGCGCACCGCCGGCTTGCATGACGAGCCCGCGCCCGATACACCGCCCGCCGTCATCGGGGAGTAGTCGCCCGCATATCCCAGCGGGGCCCGCGTCAACACACTTCCTCTCGCCCGGAGAGGATGGCGCAGGCAGATCAGTGGCCTTACCGCCTCGCGCTCGACGCGAGGCTGCTTGAGAGCGGACCTCCTTGGTCCTCAAGCAGCGAGCGCCCGCGGCGCGAGCGTAGGATCCCTGACTTGGCAAGACCGCTGGCTTCGCAGGGTGCTTCCACGCGGGGGCCGGCTGCGAACGCCATTGGTCCGTCCGCCGAACCCCCGCGAATGAAGTTGCGTTGGAAGCGTTTCTAATATCGGCCGGTCTGGTCTCCGTGGCGGAGATCGGGGACAAGACCATGCTGCTGGCCATCATGCTGGCGGCGGCCTGGCGCCGGCCCCTGCCCATCATCCTCGGCATCTTCGTCGCCACCCTGGCCAATCACGGCTTCGCCGCCCTGGCCGGATCGGTGCTGGCCAGGTTCATGGACGGCGACTGGCTGCGCTGGACCGTCGGCGTCGCCTTCCTCGGTTTCGCCGTCTGGGCCCTGATCCCCGATCGGTTCGACGAGACGCCGGACGTGACGGAGAGAACCTTCACCGGGGTGTTCTGGACCACCACCGCCGCCTTCTTCCTCATCGAGATGGGCGACAAGACCCAGGTCGCCACCGCCGTGCTGGCGGCGCGTTTCGAGGCCCTGGCGGTGGTCGTGGCCGGTTCGACGCTCGGCATGATGCTGGTCAACGTGCCGGCGGTTCTCATCGGCGAGAACGCCGCGCGACGCCTGCCGCTGAAGTGGATCCGCATCGCCGCCGCCGCGGGTTTCGCCATCACCGGGGTTTGGGTCCTGCTCGCGGGCTGATAGAAGCCGCCCTCCCGCACCTCCCCCGAAAGCCGCCCGTGTCCATGCGTTTGTTTCTCCGGATCGCCGGCTTGCTGGTCATGACGGTGCTGCTGGCCCTGATGGTCGGCCCCTACCAGAACATCGAGGAAGCCAGCCGCGTCTGGGACAAGGCCGCGCATTTCGTCGCCTTCGGCCTGATGCTGTGGAGCCTCGGCGTGCTGTTCCGGCGCGTGCCGCGTGTCGCCCTCGCCGTCGTCGCGGTCGTGATCGGCGGGGCTGTGGAGGTCATTCAGGGGCAGGTCGGCCGCGACGCGAGCTGGGGCGATCTGCTGGCCGACACGCTGGGCGTCGCCGCCGCGCTGCTGGCGTGGGCGGTGTGGCGCGGCTTCCGCACGCGCGAGGAGCTTCAGACCTCGAAGACGCGGTAGGGCAGGTCGCCGAGGGTGCGCAGCACCGGCAGCGCCACGTTATAGACCGGCGTGCCCTTGTTGGTCCGACCCTCCGGCGCGCCGCGGTGGGCGTGGCCGTGCACCACCAGGCTGATGTTGTCGTAGCGGTCGATCGTCTCGGCCAGCCGAGACGAGCCGAGGAAGGCGTGGATTTCCGGCGGCTCGCCCATCACTGTGTCGACCACCGGCGAATAGTGCAGCAGCACCACCGAGCGCTCGGTGCGCAACATGCGGATCGAGTTCTCGATGCCGTTGGCGTCGTCGACCGCCTCCTGCACGAAGGCCTTGATCGAGGCCTCGCCGAACGGGCTCAGCATGTAGCGGCCGAAGCCTCCGATGAAGCCCTTTCCGCCGGCGAAGCCGACGCCCTCGATCTCGAAGGCCTGGCCGTTCAGCATCTTGACCCCGGCCTCGCACAGCAGGCGTGTGACCTCCTCGGGCTGGCCACACTCGTGTTCGTGGTTGCCCAGCACGCCCACCATGGGGATCTGGCAGCCGCGCAGGTCCTCCAGAAGGATCTCGACCTCGCGGGTCTTGCCGAAATTGACCAGGTCGCCGCACAGGCACAGCACGTCGGCGTCTTCGTGTACCCGATCGAACAGGGCCCTGTGCGGTCGGTCGTGGCCCTCGCCGACGTGCAGGTCGCCCACGGCCGCGACGCGCAGCTTCTTCTGAGGACCGGCCTCCATGCCCGGCTGCGGCGTCTGCGGATCGACCTCGCTCATGACGCCATCCCGGCGGCGCTCAACCCGCGCGCGCTTGAGGCTGGGGCGCAGCGCTCGTCCAGGCGCTCAAGCAGCGAGCCGCCACGCGGCGCGCGATAGCGCCCAACCTTACTGAATAGGCTCATGGCGCTCCTCCAGACCCTTGCCGACGATGTCGCCGAAGCCCCACTCCGAGATGTCCGAGATATAGTCCCGGGCGCTGAACAGCCGTCCGCGGCACACCTTCACGCGCGGCGCCGGCAGATCCACCTGGGCGCGCAGCCGCTCGGTCAGCTCGTGCATCAGCCAGGCCGGGATGTTGTCCCGCTCGGTCGGATAGGCGAACCGGAAGTTCAGCAGATGCGCCATCAGCACCTCCCAGTAGAGGTCCATCTGGTCCAGCAGGCTCTTCCAGTCGATGGCCGCCGACTGCTTCAGGATGATGTGGTTCACATCCGCGCCGTCGTAGCGATAGCGGTCCTGGATGAAGACCTTGGACAGGATCAGCGCCGTCGGCGAGGTGATCGTGACCTCGTGCCCATAGACCTCGATCGTGTCCGGTCCGAACCACGCGTCGTTGACGGCGATGGTGCCGTTCGACATGGCGAAGATCACGTCGAAGAAATGCTTCTCGTCCTTCCAGACCTTGGCGATCCAGCGTTCGTCCTCGACGTCGGTGCGATAGCCGCGCGCTTGGAAGAAGGCGAGGATGCGGGGGTAGTCGCCCGGCTTGCAGAACACGTCCAGATCCTTGGTCGGCCGGCGAATGCCCGTATAGGCCGTGACCGCATAGGTCCCCGACAGCAGGAACGGTATGCCGCTCTCCTTCAGCAGCCGCAGCGACTCCTCATAGAAGGCCACCGCCTCCTCGGGCGGATCGAAGCTCGGGTCGGCCACGGTGTCTGACATATCCGGCTCTCTCCATCCGCGGCCGGGTGCGGCGCGGGACGGAAAACGGCTGCGGTCGCGGGCGGGTTCCTGCGAGGGCGGTTGGTCGCAGGTGCGAGGGGGTCGTTTCCCACCACGGCTTGTCCCCAGCCGTGTCCCCAGCTCTGTGGCAGTGACACACCACATCTAGCGGTCCCGCAAAATGTGATCGCAACATAGCCGCATTTCAGCTTGGCGCCGCCGCCATCCCACCGCATGGTGAACCGACCCTCGGATTCGTCGCCAGAGTCCCAACCAGAGCCCTACCGATGAACGCGCACGTCTCGATCAAGCCCACGACCGCCGGCCTGCTGACCCCGTCGGCCGCCTACAAGCCGTTCCGCTATCCGTGGGCGTTCGACATGTGGAAGAAGCAGCAGCAGGTCCACTGGATGCCCGAAGAGGTGCCGCTGGGCGAGGACATGAAGGACTGGGCGGTCAATCTGACCGACAGCGAGCGCAACCTGCTGACCCAGATCTTCCGCTTCTTCACCCAGGCCGACATCGAGGTGCAGGACAACTACATGGAAAAATACGGTCGGGTGTTCAAACCGACCGAGGTCAAGATGATGCTGGCGTCCTTCGCCAACATGGAGACCATCCACATCGCGGCCTACGCCCTGCTGCTCGAAACCATCGGCATGCCCGAGAGCGAGTTCGCCGCCTTCCTCGAATACGAGGCCATGCGCGACAAGCATGACTTCATGGGCAAGTTCGGGGTCGAGACCAACGGCGACATCGCTCGGACGCTGGCCATGTTCGGCGGCTTCTCCGAGGGGCTGCAGTTGTTCGCCAGCTTCGCCATGCTGATGAACTTCCCGCGCCAGAACAAGATGAAGGGCATGGGCCAGATCGTCAGCTGGTCGGTGCGCGACGAGAGCCTGCACTGCGAAGGCATCATCAAGCTGTACCACGCCTTCAACAAGGAGACCGGCGCGGTCACGCCCCAGGTCGCCAATGACATCGTCGACTGCTGCAAGACGGTGGTCGAGATGGAGGACCGCTTCATCGACCTGGCCTTCGAGATGGGCCCGGTGAACGGCATGACGCCCGACGACATCAAACAGTACATCCGCTTCATCGCCGACTGGCGCCTGCGCCAGCTGCACCTGCCCGAGGTCTATGGCGTCAAGGAGAACCCGCTGCCCTGGCTGCAGTCGCTGCTGTCGGGCGTCGAACACGCCAACTTCTTCGAGGCCCGCGCCACCGAATACTCAAAGGCCGCCACCCAGGGCGCGTGGCACGGCGCCGACGGCGTCTGGGGCAGCTTCGACGCGATGATGAAGAAGCGGGCCGAGGGCGCGGAGGCCTGAGCCAACGTTGACCGTCTCCTCTCCATTCCTATGGGGAGGCCCCCGCCGTCATATCCCCGCGAACCACTCGTACCCTCGATCCTCCCAATACCCGCCCTTGCCGCCGCCGATGTGGGCGAAGCTTTCGACCGCCTCGATCCGCTTGATGTATTTGGCGTGCTTGTAGCCCAGCTGGCGCTCGACCCGCAGGCGCAGGGGCGCGCCGTAGGGCACCGGCAGGGTCTCGCCGTTCATGGCCCAGGCGAGGATCGTCTGGGGGTGGCGGGCGTCGATCAGGTCGATGCTCTCGTAATAGCGCTCGCCGTCCTCGCGCTGATCCAGGGCGTCGAAACAGTGGAAGACGATGTATCTGGCCTCGGGCTTCAGCCCCGCCTCGTCGAGCAGCGTTTCCAGCCGCACGCCGGTCCATTCGGCGATGGAGGTCCAGCCCTCGACGCAGTCGTGCTTGGTGATCTGGCTCTGCGCTGGGCGGGCGCGTAGCTCCGCCAGGCTGAGCGCCAGCGGCCGCTCCACCAGTCCGTCGACGATCAGCCGGTAGGTCGCGAACCCGTCCGATTTCAGCGCCACATAGTCCGTCGCCCCCGGGTCGACAGAGCCGTTGGCGCGGAAGTCCGGCGAGATCTCCGCCCGGCTGTAGGTCGGGGCCAGGGCGTTGGCGGGGATCAGCAGCCGCTGGGCCCGGCGGGTGAGGCCTTCGCCCATGCGCCGCGCCTGTTCCGCCAGACTGACGCCGGCGCGGTCGCAGGCCGACAGCAGGGCGGCGGCCGCCGTGGCCAGCGCTCCGGTCAGCCAGCGGCGGCGGTTCATGGCGCGTCTCCGGGTTCGGGGGGCGGCTTGCGGCGGAACTTCAGTCCGGCTGTCGAACCGGGCGGCTGGATCGTGAACCAGCCGGTGATCATCGCCCGCATGTTGTTCAGCGGCCCGGTCCAGATGACCAGCCCGACGTGGACGAGGATGAAGCCGACGATCAGGGCGGCGGAGATGAAATGCAGCGTCCGCGCCGACTGCCGCCCTCCCATCATCTCCAGCAGCAGACCGCCGACCGCGTTGAACCCGGGCGACATTGACAGGCCTGTCACCAGCATCAGCGGCAGCACGACAAGGATCATCGCCGCATAGGTCAGCTTCTGGATCACGTTATAGGCGCGGGCGTGATCGTCGGTCGGGAAGTGGAAGCGGGCGTGCTCGGCCACCGACGCGCCCAAACCCTTCAGCTCGCCGCCGGTCGGCAGCAGCCGCCTTCTGAACCGGCCCGTGATCAGGCTGAAGACCAGATAGATGAGGCCGTTGACGACGAAGATCCAGGCGAACAGGAAGTGATAGTTCCGCGCCTCCGCCAGGTTTCGCCCCTGCGGGATCAGCAGCCAGTTGGAGATGGGCGGGATGCTCAGCCATGGATCCGCGAAGGTCGAGCGCACGCCCCAATACAGGTAGGGGTGGGCCAGCAGGATGTTCAGCCCGCTCATGATCAGGACCACGACGGCGACGACGTTGAGCCAGTGGGTGATCCGGACGGCGGCCGGATGCCGCCAGGTGTCGACGCGGCCGCCGGGCAGGGGACGGTCCGCCTTTCGGTCGGCCTGGGGCGGGTCTATGGCGGCGTCGCTCATGATCCGTCCATCTACGGCCGTCCGACCTATTTCGGACGCGCCGGAACGACGCAGCCGCGGGGATTACGCTGGCAGGCCGCGACTTCCGCCTCCCACGCCGCGAGGTCGCGTTCATAGCGGACTCGGGCGGCCTCGGCGGCGGCCGCATCGGCCTCCCACTGCGCGCGCTCGGTCTCTAGCCGCGCCGTCTCCTCACGCCATTGGGCGCTCTGGCGCTCGAACTCCGCGGCGGCGGCGGCGTCCGCCCGGTCGGCGGCCTGGTTGCGGGCGGCGATCTCGGCGTTGAGCTTGATCGTCTGGGCCACTTCGGCGGGGTCCTGTTGGGAGTCGGGCGCCGCGCGGTAGGTCTCGCCGCGCAGGCGTAGCCATTCCTCCGAGCCGGGCGCCGGGGCGGACGTCGGAGGCGCGGCCTGAGCCGGCGCCTGCGGCGGAGTGGTCTGGGCCAGAACCGGCGCAGCCCCCAGCAGCAGGGCGGCGACGATGGTGAAACGGGTCATGGAGCGCTCCTCGACCGAACAGGCCTCTCGGCGAAGCTTCGCGCGTTCCCCGCTTTTCCGCCACCCATAAGTCGTTGCTCGTTCCGCTCAGTGCGGCAGGCGCAGTTCGAAGGTGGTCCCCGCGGGCCCCGTCTCCACCAGCGTCAGGGAGCCCCCGTGGCTGGCGGCCAGTTCCCGCGAGATGGCGAGCCCCAACCCGGCGCCGTCCGAGGCGCGGCCGCTGACGAACGGCTCGAACAGGTTTTCGGACAGGCGCGGCGGAATGCCGGGGCCGTCGTCGGCGACCCGGACGATGCAGAAGCCGTCCGCCCCGCTCGCGGTCACGCGCACGACGCCCCGCCGTCCCGTCCGGCGCGTGGCGTCCCCCTCGATCGCCTGCCGGGCGTTGCGCATCAGGTTGACGAGGATGCGGTGCAGCTGGTCGGGATCGGCCTGCACGGCGAAGCGCGCCGGGATGGTCTTCGCCAGCCGGACCCCGTCGGCAGCCAGGCCCGCGTCCTCGGCCGCCGTGGTCACCGCGGGGGCGAGGGCGATGCGCACCTTCTGCGGCGCCGGCTCCTCGCTCTTGCCGTACTCCAGCACGTTGCGGGACAGCGCCGCGGCCCGGCCCAGCGCCCGCTCCAGCCGCGGCAGCACCCGCGCCACCTCGGGATCAGGGGAGTCGGCCAGTCGCTCGGAGGCCATCTGGGCCGAGGTCAGCATGTTGCGCAGGTCGTGGTTGATCTTGGCCACGGCCTCGCCCAGCGCCACCAGACGCGCGCGGGAGCGCAGCGAGCCGCGCACCTCCTCCTGCATCCGCGCCAGCTCCCGCTCCACGCGGCCGATCTCGTCGTGACGGTCGCTGGGCGGATCGCCCTCGCTCTCCGGGTTCTCGGCGAAATGCTCGATCGAGCGGGTGACCCGCCGCAGCGGCTGCAGGACCAGAAAGGCCAGACCGCCGTACAGCAGGCCGCCCGCCACCACGGAGATCAGCAGCGACATCAACAGGCTGTTCAACAGGAAGGCCCGCAGCTCCAGCTTCAGCGGCTGGGCCGGGGCGAGGATCTCGATGAAGTCGCCCGAGCGGTAGCGCGGCCGCGCCTGCACCCGGATCGAGCGGTCGGGGTGGCCGAACAGGGTGCGCCAGGGATCGACGATACGAGCGATGGACCGGTCGCGGCGCAGGTCGATCAGGTCGGGCGCGCGCGGCAGGTTCGGCGCCTGCAGCAGCAGCCTGCGCACGCCTTGGTCGCCGACGACCACGGCCTGCACGCCGCCGATGGCCAGCAGCTGTTCCGCCGTCTCGTCCTCGACGGCGGAGTAGGGCAGGGCCTCGACGCCCACGGAGGCCAGTTCCGCCGACTGCAGCCGGTCCAGCAGCCACCGCTCGTGGAAACCGGCGGCGCTCGGCGCCACGATCAACACCTCGACCACGGCGGTGAACACGAAGGTCAGCAGCAGCAGCCGCCAGGCCAGGGCGTCCGGGGCGTGGAACCGCAGCCGCTCGCGCCAGTCCGCGGGCACGCGAAGGCCGCGCCGCACGTCGCTCAGCAGGGGCCGGAAGCGGGTCATCCGCCGGTCAACGCAAAGCTGGGGCCAAAAGCTGCGCCGTTCACGCCGGGGCCTTCCGTCCCAGCGCCCTCTGCAGCGCCTTGAGGCCGAAGGGCAACACCACCGCCAGCACGAACACGCCCGCCATTGGAGCCCAGAACTGGCCGAACAGGGCCTGGAAGTCGGGATCGGGATTGTCCGCCAGCAGCTGGTTCAGCCGCGCGCCGATCCAGCAGTAGATGATGTGGGCCGGCAGCAGGCCGATCACCGTCGCCAGCGCATAGGGCCCCAGCCGCACCGACATCAGCCCCGCCGCCACATTGATCATGTGGAACGGCACCACGACGGCGAGGCGCGAGGCCAGCACATACCAGAAGGTGTCGCGGTCGATGGCGTCGCAGACCTTCTGCATCAGCCCCTTGTCCCGCGCGGCCTCGTTGCGCAGCGCCTCGCCCAGCGCGGAGCGCGCCACCGCATAGACGATCAGGGCGCCGAGCGTGGCGGCGATCGCCGTCGCCACGCCGCCGACCCAGGGACCGAACAGATAGCCGGCGGTGATGGTGACGAAGAAGACGCCCGGCACCACGCTGGCGGTCAGCAGGGCGAACACCGCCATCAGGATCAGCAGGCACAGCAGGTAGTTGCGGTCCTTGAAGGCGTGGAAGTCGCCGCCGTGGTCGCGTATGGTGTCCAGCGACAGATAACGGTTCCAGCCCATGGCGAAGATCAGGGCGATGAGCCCCGCCAGCACCAGCAGCGGCAGGAAGCGTTTGAACCGGTCCATTGTCTCTCCGCGAGGGGCCGTCGGCGTTGACACATCCGGCCCTGCCGCTTATACGCCCGCCCTTCCCGCGACGGACGCCTTCCGCCGCACTTTTGATTTCAGTCCCAGGAGCCGACCGTGAAGCGGACCTATCAGCCGTCGCGACTCGTGCGCAAGCGCCGACACGGCTTCCGTTCGCGGATGGCCACCAAGAACGGACAGAAGATCGTCGCGCGCCGCCGCGCCAAGGGCCGCAAGCGCCTGACGGCCTAACTCTATTCCTCCCCATCGGGGGAGGGGGACCATGCGAAGCATGGTGGAGGGGGCCTGACCCTGACTCGGTGGATGCGGTTCGCCCCCTCCGCCGCTTCGCGGTCCCCCTCCCCCGATGGGGGAGGATTATGCAGCAGACATTCAGAATCGAACGCATGACTTCGCGGCCCCAGTTCCTGGCGGCCGCGAAGGGCGTTTCAGAGGCCCGCGGCGCGGTGGTCGTTCAGCGGCTGGAAAGACAGGACGGCGATCCGGTCGTCCGCCTGGGCTTCACCGCCACCCGCAAGGTCGGCGGCGCTGTCATCCGCAACCGCGCCAAGCGTCGCCTCAGGGAGGCCGCGCGGGCGCTGGCGCCCCTGCTGGCGGTCCCTGGCAGCGACTATGTCTTCGTCGCCCGGGCGGGCACGGCGGACCGTCCGTGGGACCGCTTGCTTGACGATGTGAAATCGGCGCTTACAAGGCTGGCGACCCCGCGGCCGGCGCCCAGAAGTGCGCCGAACACGCCCGCTTCCGCCGGCCAGGATTCCTGATCTCCATGCCTCCTCACGACAACAGCCGTAATACGATCCTCTTTGTCGTGATCGCCGGCCTCATGCTGCTGGCCTACAGCTATTTCGTGATGCAGCCGCAGGCCGCCGCCCGCCGCGCGGCGCAGCAGGCCGCCGCCGAGCGCACGACCGACGCTCCGGTCACCGCGCCCTCGCCCAGCGCCGCCATCTTCACCACGGACCGCACCGTCGCGCTCGGGGCCGGAGCGCGGGTGCCGATCCAGACCGACAAGCTGACCGGCTCCCTGTCGCTGACCGGCGCGCGGGTCGATGACCTGTTCCTGACCGACTATCAGGAGACGATCGAGGCCGGCTCGCCCGCCGTCGAGCTGTTCCGGCCGCAGGGCATGGAGCACGCCTTCTTCGCCCAGTTTGGCTGGAACGGCGCCAACATCCCCGGCGGCGTTCCCGGACCGAACACGCCATGGCGGCTGACGCAGGGCTCGACCCTGACCCCGACGACGCCCGTGGTGCTGACCTGGGACAACGGCGCCGGTCTGCGGTTCACGCGCCGGGTCGCCGTCGACAACCAGTATATGTTCACCGTGACCGACACGGTGGCGAACTTCAGCGCCCTGCCGATCACCATCGCCCCCTACGGCCGGGTCGAGCGTCAAGGCATCCCAGCCGACCTCGGCAAGAACCAGATCCTGCACGAGGGCGCGATCGGCACCTTCGGCGACAGCGACGGCTACGCCACCCAGCAGCTGAAGTACGGCGCCTGGGCCAAGAAGCCCGTACAGGAGCACGAATCGACCGGCGGCTGGCTGGGCATCACCGATAAATACTGGCTCGCGGCCATGATCCCCGCGCAGGACGAGCGCATCGACGCTGAGTTCCGGGTCCGCGACGTCAACGGCCTGAAGGTGCACGAGACCACCATGCAGGGGCAGGCGCACACCATCGCGCCCAACACCCAGATCACCGAGACCACCCGCCTGTTCGCCGGCGCCAAGCGCAACGAGATCCTCAGCGCTTACGAGAAGCAGCTGGGCCTGCCGCGCTTCATCTATGCGATCGACTGGGGCTTCCTGTTCTTCCTGACCCGCCCGATCTTCCTGCTGATCGAGTTCTTCTACGGCATCATGGGCAACTTCGGCCTGGCCATCCTCGGCCTGACCCTGACCGTGCGCCTGATCATGTTCCCGCTGGCCAACAAGAGCTACGAGAGCATGTCCAAGATGCGGACCCTCCAACCCAAGATGGAGGAGATCAAGAAGAAGCACCCCGACGATCCCGCCAAACAGCAGCAGGAGCTGATGGCGCTGTATCAGAAGGAGAAGATCAATCCGCTGGCGGGCTGTCTGCCGCTGCTGCTGCAGATCCCGGTCTTCTACGCCGTCTACAAGATGCTGTTCGTGACCATCGAGATGCGGCACGCGCCGTTCTTCGGCTGGATCCGCGACCTGTCGGCGCCCGACCCCTCGACCATCTGGAACCTGTTCGGCCTGATCCCCTGGGACCCTGCCACCGCCCCCCTGATCGGCAGCTTCCTGGGCGGCACCTTCGCGCTGAGCATCCTCGCCATCTTCTACGGCCTGACCATGTGGCTGCAGATGGCGATGAGCCCGCCGGCGCCCGACCCGATGCAGCGGCGCATCTTCCAGCTGATGCCGATCGTCTTCACCTTCATCATGGCCACCTTCCCCGCGGGCCTGTTGATCTACTGGGCCTGGTCCAACATCCTGACCATCTTCCAGCAGTATGTGATCATGCACCGGCTGAAGGCCGAGAACCCCATCGACACCTTCCTCGCCCGCTTCAAGAAAGCCTGAGGTTTCTTCGTCCGATCATCCCCGCGAAAGCGGGGACCCAGTTCTTTGGGCGATCCGGCCGCAACCGTGTATGCACCGCCGTTGTCCTGAAGCGCCGGCGCTCGAATGGACAGGACTGGCTCCCCGCTTTCGCGGGGATGAGCGGAAAATTTTGATGGACGATTTCACCCCCGAAGAGCTTGAGCAGGCGCGCATCCTGTTCGCGCGCCCGGCCACCTTCGTCATGGGCTGCGCCAAGATCGAGCAGCTGCCCGATCCCGACCTGCCCGAGGTCGCCTTCGCGGGCCGCTCGAACGTCGGCAAGTCCAGCCTGATCAACGGGCTGGTGGGCATGCACAAGCTGGCCCGCGCCTCCAACGAGCCGGGCCGCACGCGCGAGGTCAATTTCTTCGACCTCGACGGAAAGATGCGGCTGGTCGATCTGCCCGGCTACGGCTGGGCCAAGGCGTCCAAGGCGACGGTGAAGAAGTTCCAGGATCTCGGCCGCGACTACCTGCGGGGACGCGTGACGCTGAAGCGGGTCTATCTGCTGATCGACGCGCGCCATGGCCTCAAGAAGGTCGACGACGAGGCGCTCGACGCCCTCGACCTCGCCGCCGTCAGCTATCAGATCATCCTGACCAAGGCCGACAAGCTCAAGAAGGGCGAAGCCGAAAAGGTCCAGGCCGCCACCCTGAAGGCCATCTCCAAACGCGGCGCGGCCTATCCCGCCGTGATCGTCACCTCGGCCGAAAAGGGCGACGGCATGCCGGAACTCCGGGCCGAGATCATGCGGACGACGGGCGTCGAGCTGTAGGGCGGCTCTTCCGCCGGCGCGAAGCGGCGGCAGTTCCAGTCCCGTCTGGCAGTGCTGGTTCGTCACGAAGAACACGAAGGATTCACAAAGGACACAACGGGAGCGAAGCCGCCCCGGACCCCTTTGTGTTCTTCGTGCCCGCTTCGTGTTCTTTGTGACGAACCAACCTGACGAGGGGCCAAGCGGGATGTTTCCGGCTTCGCCAGGAAGCGGAGCGAGAGCACGATGCAGACCCGCCAGATCAAGACCGACGGCCTGAAACAGCAAATCCTCGAGGCGGGCTCCGGTCCGCTCGTCCTGCTGATTCACGGCTTCCCCGAACTGGGGATCAGCTGGCGCGCGCAGGTGCAGGCGCTGGCGGACGCCGGCTACCACGCCGTCGCGCCCGACATGCGCGGCTATGGCGGCACGGACAAGCCGGCGGCGCGCGACGCCTATTCGATCCTTCACCTCGTCGGCGACATGGTCGATCTGGTCCGGGCTCTGGGCGATACCGAGTGCGTGGTCGTCGGCCACGACTGGGGCGCGCCGGTGGCCTGGCACTGCGCCCTGACGCGGCCGGACCTGTTCCGCGCCGTGGTCGGCCTGTCGGTGCCGTTCCAGCCGCGCCGGCCCAAGGGCCCGCCGACGGCGGCCATGGCGGCGATTTCGAAGCGGCTGGGGCTGGGCGAGCTCTACATAAACCAGTTCCAGGCCGACGACGCCCATGCGGTGTTCGAGGCCGACGTGGCTGCGGGTCTGCGCAAGGGCTTCTACGCCTATGACGGCGCCACGCCGGAGGACCGCCAGTCGACCGGCTTCATTCCCGAGGGCGAGACCTTCATCTCCACCGTGCCCGACGACGCGCCGCTGCCGCCTTGGATGACGCCGGAGCATTTCGCCGAATACGTCGCGGCCTTCTCCGCCGGCGGCTTCCGCGGGCCGCTGGACTGGTACCGCAATCTCGACCGCAACTGGGCGCTGACGGCGCACCTGCAAGACGCCCGCATCCGCGTTCCCGCCGCCTTCGTCGTCGGCGAGCGTGATCCGGTCCGCCACTACGCCGGCCAGCACGAGGCGGGGCTGAAGGACTGGCTGACCGACCTGCGGATGAAGGTGGTTGTCCCCGGCGCGGGCCACTGGATCCAGCAGGAGCGGGCGGACGCGGTGAACGGGCTGCTCATCCAGTTCCTCAGCGAGCTCTGATCTTCCCTTGTCGTCATCCCGGCGAAGGCCGGACAGGGCGGCGCCGAAGGCGATCTTTTCACGCGCACGGCTTGCGTCGGCGCTCCCGACAGGTTCGCGCTCGCGCGCGCCGCCTGGTCCCCGCTTTCGCCGGGATGACGACAGTTAGAGCTAGAGCCCCTCCGCCGCCGCCGCCGTGACCTCAAGGCTGCGCACGCGCGCGTCGAGGTCATGGATCATGCCGGTGACCATGACCTCGTCCACGCCGGTCAGGGCGATGAACTCCGCCAGCTTCGCCCGCACCCGCTCCGGTCCCCCTATGGCGGCGTAGGTCAGGCGGCTGTTCACGGCGGCCAGCTGACGCGCGTCCAGCACCGAGGCGATGTCGTCGACCGGCGGCTTCAGCCGGCCCGGCTTGCCGGTCACCACGGCGGCGAACGCCTGTTGCATCGAGGTCGACAGCCGCTGCGCCTCGGCGTCGCTGTCGGCGGCGAAGACGTTGATCGCGGCCACGGCGTAGGGCCGATCCAGCGTCTTCGACGCCCGGAACCCGGCGCGATAGCTCTGCAGCGCCTGCAGCAGCAGCTCGGGCGCGAAATGGCTGGCGAAGGCGAACGGCAGGCCCAGGTGAGCGGCCAGTTCCGCGCTGAACAGGCTCGAACCCAACAGCCAGATGGGCGTCTTCGATCCCGCCCCCGGCCATGCCGTGACCCGCTGGCCCTCGACCGGATCGTCGAGAAAGGCCTGCAGCTCCATCACGTCGCGCGGGAACTGGTCGGCGGCTTCGAAATAGCGGCGCAGCGCCCGCGCGGTCTCTCCATCCGTTCCGGGTGCGCGGCCGAGACCAAGGTCGATCCGGCCGGGATACAGCGCCTCCAGCGTGCCGAACTGTTCGGCGACCACCAGCGGCGCGTGGTTGGGCAGCATGATGCCGCCCGAGCCGACGCGGATGCGCCGCGTCGCTCCCGCGATCTGACCGATGACCACGGCCGTCGCCGCGCTGGCGATGCCCGGCATGTTGTGGTGCTCGGCGACCCAGAAGCGGGTGAACCCCAGCCGGTCGGCGGCCTGGGCGAAGGCCGTGGTCTCCAGCAACCCTCGCCGGGCGTCGCCGCCTTCCACGATGGGCGACAGGTCGAGCACGGAGAAAGCGGTCATGTCCCGCTAGATCGGGTCGACGGGCGGGGATGCAAGGCCGACCGGTTGGCGAGCAGGGGCGCACACCGTAAGCTCCGCCGATAATCGGGGGACCGACATGACCATTCTCGCCGCCTTCAGCGCCGCCGCCGTCGCCATCGCCGCGCCCGTCCAAACCGCCGCGCCGGCGGCCGATCTGGGCGGCGTGTGGGAGGGGCGGATCAGCGTGGGAGGCCAGTCGATCCGCATCGTCTTCCGGGTCGACGCGACCGGAAACGCCGTGATGGACAGCCCGGACCAGGGCGCGCGGAACATCGCCGTCGATCCTCCGACCGTCGAAGGCGGCGTCGTCCGCTTCGTCGTGCCGGTCCTGCAGGGCCGCTTCGAGGGGACGCGGTCCGAGGACGGTCAGACCCTGACCGGCGCCCTGTCGCAGGGCGGCGTGACCCTGCCGCTGGTCCTGACCCGCACGGCCGCCACGGCGACCCTGGCCGCGCGACCCCAGACCCCCGTTCCCCCCTTCCCCTATCGCAGCGAAGAAGTCGCCTTCGACAACCCCGCCGCGCCGGGCGTGCGGCTGGCCGGAACCCTGACGCTTCCCGAAGGCCCGGGCCCATTCCCCGCCGCCATCCTCATCTCCGGCACGGGTCCGCAGGACCGCGACGAGACCATCGAGGGGCACAAGGCCTTCGCCGTCTGGGCCGACGCCCTGACGCGGCGCGGGATCGCCGTGCTCCGCCATGACGACCGCGGCGTCGCGGCTTCGACCGGAAACTACGGCGCCGCGACCCAGCGAGATTTCGCCTCGGACGTGAAGGCCGCCGTCGAGTGGCTGGCGGCTCGCCCCGATATCGACCGGGCCCGCATCGGCCTGATCGGCCACAGCGAAGGCGGCGTGTTCGCGCCGCTCGCCATTCAGGATGGGGCTCGCGCGGCCTGGGTAGTGACCTTGGCAGGGCCGGCCGTACGCGGCGGAGATATCGTGCAGGAGCAGCAGCGCCGCTTCGCTGTCGCGGCCGGCCTGCCGCCCGAAGAGGTCGAACGGAGCAACACCGATCAGCGCCGCATCATGGCCGCCGTGGTGGCCAACGCTGGCGATCCGGAGGCGCTCAGGCGCGAGGTCGCACCCCTGCTGGTCTCGATGGGCCGCTCGCCGCAAGAGGCGGCCTCCATCGCGACCGTTATGTCGAGCGACTGGTATCGGGGCATGGCCGCCTTCGATCCCGCCGACGCGCTCCGCGCCATCACTGTGCCGATGCTCGCGGTGTATGGAGCCAAGGACCTCCAGGTCCCGGCGGACCAGAACGCCCCGGTCCTGTCGCGACTGAAGCCGGACGCCGAGGTGGTGGTCCTGCCCGGCCTGAACCACCTGTTCCAGCCAGCCCAGACGGGACTGATTTCGGAATATGGGCAGATCGAGACCACCCTCGATCCGTCGGTGATCCGGACGGTGGTCGACTGGGTCGCGGCGCGTTCAGGCCTTTAAGGACCGGCGACGCCCGCACCTCGCCCGAGCCGACAGAGGTCCCGCTCAGGGATAGTTGACGACCGGGTCCGGCGCCGGCTCGGGCGTCGACGGCACGTCGGGCAGGGGGATGAACTCCAGATCGTCCTCGCTAGGCAGGGTCATCCGGCCCGCCTTCCAGTCAGCCTTGGCCTGATCGATCCGCTCCTGCCGCGAGTGGACGAAATTCCACCAGATGATGCGCGGCCCCACCGGCTCGCCGCCCAGCACCATGACCGACGAAGGCTGCAGCGCCTTCACGGTGGGCTCGGCGTTGGGCTCCAGCACGACCATCTGGCCCGCGTGGAAGAGGCGGTCGCCGACCTCGATCTCGCCTTTGGCCACATACAGCGCCCGCTCCGTATAACCGCCCGAACCGACGAAGCTCTTGCCCGGAGGCGGCGCCGTGCGGAGGCCTTCGGCCAGCTCCCAGTGGACATAGAACAGCGGCGACGAGGTCTGCACCGCGGCCTTGGCCCCATAGGCCTCGCCGGCCACCAGCCGCGCGAACATCCCGTTGTTGTCATAGGCCGGCTGCCCGTCTTCGCCGTGATGATAAAAGGCCGGATCCGCCTCCTCGGCTTCGTCGGGCAGGGCGATCCAGGCCTGCATCCCGTGCATCGGCCCGCCCTGCGTCTTCTTCAGAGGGTCGGTGCGTTCGGAGTGGACCACGCCCTTACCGGCCGTCATCCAGTTG
Source organism: Brevundimonas sp. (assembly GCF_036399195.1). Taxonomy (GTDB): domain Bacteria; phylum Pseudomonadota; class Alphaproteobacteria; order Caulobacterales; family Caulobacteraceae; genus Brevundimonas. Next base: position 876 of record NZ_DASWNO010000035.1, on the reverse strand, counting down.
ACCTCGCCGGGGCGGATGGCCTGGGTCGCGCCGGTGTTGTCCCGGTGCATGATCTCGCCCTCGAACAGATAGGTCAGGGTCGACAGGCCGATGTGCGGATGCGGCCGCACGTTGATCGCCTCCGACCCCGGCGCGAACTCCGCCGGCCCCATCTGATCCAGAAAGATGAACGGCCCGACCATCCGCCGGGCATGGAAGGGCAGCACCCGCCCCACCTCGAACCCGCCCAGATCCTTGCGCCGGGCGTCGATCACCATCTCGATCATGGTCGTGTTCCTCCGCGGCACGCCGCCGCGCCGGCGACTATCCGACGTGAGGCGTCACGATGCCAAGGGGCAGGGTCGTCACATTCTTCACGCCGCGCGTGACGATGTGGCTCTCGCAGTCGGAGACGATGCCGAGGCTCAGCAGCTTGTGGCGCAGGAACTGGTCGAAGGCGTGCATGTCCGAGGTGATGATCCGCAGCACATAGTCCTCGCGGCCGGTGATGGTCGCGCACTGCACCACCTCGGGCCACTGGCCCACGGCGGCCTCGAAGGCGTCGAGGTTCTCGGTCGAGGGCAGGCTCAGCTTGACGATGGCGTAGACTTCGAAGTCCAGGCCCAGTTTTGTGGCGTCCAGCAGCGTCACCCGCTTGCGGATGTAGCCGGTGTCCTCCAGTCTCTTGATCCGGCGCCAGCATGGCGAGGCTGACAGGCCGACCCGGTCCGCCACCTCGGCCACCGACAATCCGGCGTCCTGCTGCAGGATGTCCAGAATGCGGGCGTCGACGGGATCCAGATCGTCAGCCAAGGCGTTTCTCCTGATCTTGGTCTGACGCAATAAAATACCTCCGATTGGCACAGTGCAAGGTCAAATTCAGGCGAGCCTTGCCTC
>NZ_DASWNO010000034.1:0-15818 GCF_036399195.1 Brevundimonas sp. | reverse complement strand
GGTGCGCCCGGCCGCCCCGGCCGAGATGAAGCTGACCTCGGACATGGACAAGGTCATCGCCGGCCAGGAAGACCTCGCCTATGAGATGGCGCTGGAGGTCATGCCCGACTTCACCCCGACCGACATCAAGAAGCTGAAGCTCGAACGCCCGACGTACGAGGCGTCCGACGCCGATCTCGACGAGGCGCTGGCCGAACTGGCCGGTCAGGCCAAGTCCTATGAGGACAAGAAGGGCAAGGCCGTGAAGGCCGCTGACGGCGACGAGGTCACGATCGACTTCCTCGGCAAGCTGGACGGCGAACCGTTCGAGGGCGGCGCCGCCGAAGACACCCAACTGGTGATCGGCTCCAACCGCTTCATCCCCGGTTTCGAAGAGCAGCTGAAGGGCGCCAAGGTGGGCGACGAGAAGGTCCTGAACGTGACCTTCCCCGAGGACTATCAGGCCAAGCATCTCGCCGGTAAGGCCGTGACCTTCGACGTCAAGGTCAAGGCCATCAAGGCCGAGGCTCCCGCCGTGGTTGACGAAGAGTTCGCCAAGCGCATCGGCATCGAGTCGCTGGACAAGCTGAAGGAGCTGCTGCGCACCAATCTGAACCAGCAGTACACCGGCGCCGCCCGCTTCAAGCTGAAGCGCGCCCTGCTGGACGCGCTGGACAAGGCCCACGAATTCCCGCTGCCGCCCAAGATGGTCGAGGCCGAGTTCGAGGGCATTTGGCAACAGGTGCAGGCCGACAAGGAAGCCGGCCGCCTGCCGGAAGAGGACGCCAAGAAGTCCGAGAAGAAGCTCAAGGACGAGTACCACAAGATCGCCGAGCGCCGCGTGCGCCTGGGTCTGGTGCTGGCAGAGATCGGCCGCGCCAACAACGTCCAGGTCACGGATCAGGAGCTGAACAACGCCATCATGAACGAGGCCCGGAACTATCCGGGCCAGGAGCGTCAGGTGCTCGACTTCTACCGTCAGAACCCGAACGCCGCCGCCCAGATGCGCGCGCCGATCTATGAGGAAAAGGTCTGCGACCTGATCTTCGATCAGGCCAAGGTGACCGACACGCCGATCACCAAGGAAGAGCTGCTCAAGGAAGACGACGACATCTAGCCCGCACCGGCTTGATGTCAGGGTGGCAGCGCTTCCCGGCATTCGTCGCCTGTGATAATCCTGTAACCCTCGGCGAACGCCGTTAGGGGGGCAGGGATGTCGATCGTCGCCGTACTGGCTGCCCTGGCGCTGCTGCAGGACCCGGTCCAGCCGGCCTCCGGCGCGCCGATCTCGGAGCAGGATCCTCCCGCCGTCGAGCTGGAAGACGTCATTGTCGAACGGCGCCGGCTGGAAGACCTGAGCCGCACCTTCGTCGATGAGGTTGGAGCCCCCGCCAGCAGACGGGGGTTGGCTCGCTGGCGCTCCCGCGTATGCGTCGGCGTGGCCGGCATCCGCCAGGATGTCGCGCAGCACATCGTGGATCATGTGTCGCGCGTCGCCATGAAGTTCGACGTGACGCCGGGGGATCCGGGTTGCCGGCCCAACGTCCTCGTCGTTTTCTCGCAGCAGGCGGGGGCGCTGAGCAACGCTCTCGTCGAGGGCCGTCCGCGAGCCTTTCACCTTGGCGTTGGCGGACTGGATCGCGGCAATGCAGCCCTGCGCGCGTTCCGCGAGTCCGACCGACCGGTCCGCTGGTGGCACGTCAGCATGCCGACCAACGCCTTTACGGGCGGGCCTGGCATCCGCATGCCCGGCGAACTGCCGCCGTATGTGGTCGGAGAGGGCATCGTCAATAAGGGCCGGTGGGTCCGGGACGACCTCAACAAGGTGATCATCGTCGTCGACGGCGATAAGGTCGATGGGGTCGGCCTGCCCCAACTGGCGGACTACATCTCCATGGTCGCGCTGGCGCAGGTCGATCCCGACGGCGACACCAGCGGCTACTCAAGCATCCTCAACCTGTTCGACGCGCCGGACGCCAGCACGGGCCTGACCGGGTGGGACACCGCCTACCTGGACGCACTCTACAGCGGGCCCTCGGAACGGATCAGCAATGGCGATCAAAGATGGCAGATGCTCCGGAACCTGCGGCTCGCGAGAGCCGCTGAAAACGATACCGGGGGCTGATTGGGAGGGCGCGGGGCCTCTACAGGTCCGTAGTCGGTCGGAACCATGGCCGCCGCGACGGCTAGCCGGACCCGGCGCGTAGAAGCCCGCCCGCATGGCCCGTCACCCTCCGAAGGGATTGGCGGACCGGCGTCCGCGCGTGTTTCGATACATTACCAACGTGAGATGAATCCGTCTTGGCCTCGCCCAAATCCGGTGCGACGTCGCGTGTTCGCTGTACGGCGAGCAGGGGGCGGTGCGCATGACGTTTCTATCTGGTGTTCTCGCGGCGTTGATGATGGCCGGGCCGCAGACCCCGCCGCCCGCTCAGACGGCCCCGCCGGTGACGCAACAGGGCGAGTCGACGGACCTCGGCGAGATCGTGGTGTCGGGCACGGCCCGCGACACTGCCTCAAGGTTCGTTGAGAACATCGGCGCGGCGCCGGCGTCCCGTCAGCTGGCGCGCTGGCCCCAGTCGGTGTGCGTCAGTGTTGCGAACCTGTCGGCGGAGCCGGCGCAGTTCCTTATCGACAGGGTTTCGCGGCTGGCCGAGGATCTTGGTTTGCGGGCGGGCGAGCCCGGCTGCACGGCGAATGTGGTCATCATCGCCACCGTTGATGCGCCGACGGTCGCCCGCGGCCTGGTGGAGCAGAACCCAAGCGCCTTCCGGCCCGGCGGGAGCGGCATGACTCTGACAAAGGCCGCGCTGGAACGGTTCATGACCGCCGAGCGGCCGGTGCGATGGTGGCACGTCAGCATCCCAACCGACTCGGAAACCGGTCAGCGCGCCGTGCGGCTGCCGGGCGAGGACGCGCCGGCGGTCAACGTGTCCCGCGCCTCGCGGCTCCGTTCGGACATCCGCGACGACCTCAACAAGGTGATCGTCATCATCGATGTGGACCGCATCGGCGCCGCCACCTTCACCCAGCTCGCGGACTACGTCGCCATGGTGGCCATGGCCCAGATCGACGCCAGCGCGTCCACCGCTGGATTGCCGACGGTGCTGAACCTGTTCAACGAGCCGCAGACGACGCCGGGCCTCAGCGACTGGGACCTCGCCTACCTCACCGCCCTCTACAAGGCCGAGCCCAACCGCAGCACCGCCCAAGGTCAGGCGGGCGACCTCACCAGCCTGATGTTGCAGGCGCGCGAGACCGGAGAGGTCGAACAGCCCTGATCACCCGCCGCCTTGCATACGCCGCCTGCGAACGCGATATCGTGTCGGAGGCGAGCGGCCGGACGAGTCGCGCCCATAACACCCGTCACCGGGGCATCCCGAGAAGGCACGAATGCGCGATCCGATCGAACTGATGAACATGAATCTCGTCCCCATGGTGGTGGAGCAGTCCAGCCGGGGCGAGCGGGCCTTCGACATCTTCTCGCGCCTGCTGCGCGAGCGGATCATCTTCCTGACCGGCCCGTTCGAGGACGGGATGGCGTCGCTGATCTGCGCCCAGCTGCTGTTCCTGGAGTCGGAGAACCCGAAGAAGGAAATCAGCATGTACATCAACAGCCCGGGCGGTCAGGTGACCTCGGCGCTCGCGATTTACGACACCATGCAATACATTCGCTCGCCGGTTTCCACCGTGTGCATGGGCATGGCCGCCTCGGCCGGTTCGCTGATCCTCGCCGCCGGCGCCGCCGGTCAGCGCGTGGCCCTGCCGAACGCCCGCATCATGGTGCACCAGCCCTCGGGCGGCTTCCGCGGCCAGGCCTCGGACATCGAGCGCCACGCCGAGGACATCCGCTACACCAAGCGCCGCCTGAACGAGATTTACGTCCACCACACCGGCCGGACCTATGAGGAGGTCGAGAAGACCCTCGATCGCGACCACTTCATGAGCGCCGAGGAATCGAAGGCGTGGGGGATCGTCGACCACGTCTACGACCGCCGCGAACAGGCCGAGAGCGACGGCGTCAAGACGCCGGGGACCTGATCGGCGCCGGAGCATGAACAGAAAGGGCGCGCCTGGACGGCGCGCCCTTTCCTTTTGTGCTATCGGGCCGGGATGCAGCACACGCGCGACACCAGCGGGACCGTCGAGGTCGACGGCGAAACCTACGAATGGGAAATCCGCCGCCAGCCCCAACCAAAGCCCGGCGGCAAATGGGACGGCATGGCCCTGAGCCTGCGGCTCAAGGACTACCAGCGCGAGGCGGTCGTGCAGTTCCCGATGCCGATGCGTCCCAACGGGCGGCCGGATCAGGAGAAGCAGCGCATCAACGTCGAGGCGGTGCGGAACGCCGTGGCCTCCGCGATGGAAGCAGGCTGGAATCCCACCTCGCGCGGCAAGGCGATGGTCTTTGACGTCGACGCCGACGGGCGCTGATCCTCAGCCCTTGAACCGGCGGAAGCCCTGTTCGGCGGCGATCTGCAGCATCTCGGCGTCGCCCGAGGTGTCACCGTATGCCGCGGCCAGCCGGATGTCGTCGCCGTAGGCGGCCCGCAGCCGGCGCACCTTTTCCTCGCCTCGGCAGTTGGGGCCGGCGAACGCCCCGGTGACGCGGTCCTGATCGTCGAACACGAGCTGCGTCCCAAGCAGCGCTTCGGCCCCGAGACGACGGGCGAATGGCGCGACGGTCGTTTCAGGGCTGGCAGTCACAATTACCCTGTACGCGCCTTTCGCCCCCCAATCGTTCCAGCAGGCGAGGGCGTCGTAGCGCATGAAGCCCGGCCAGACCTGCCCGGCGTAGGCCTCGGCGTCCTGCTCCAGCTGCACGCGCGGCACGCCCTTCAGAAACTCCCGCACCGAAGCGGCCTTGATCCGCCCCCGGTCCCGGTCGCGCGCGTAGTTCGCCATGGCCGGAGCCAGCTTCGCCAGCCCCAGGAACCAGCCGCCGTCGCCCGTCCGCCAGCGCAGGAACGCGGTGAAACTGTCACGAACCGTCAGGGTCCCGTCGAAATCGAAGGCGACGATGGCCTGATCCTTGCGAGGCGGCTGGCCAAACCCCGGGTGGCTTCCCATGTCAGACATTCGCCGCGATCTCCATCAACAGTGAACCGTCCGCTTCCGTTTGCGGCCACGCTTCGGCGGGGTTGTGGCGGGCGGCGGGATGGGTGATTGTCAATTTTTGAAGACCTTTGCGCCCATTTCTCGGGAATCAACGCGAAGGATGCGCGTTAGCCCCATATCGGGGCGAACCGCGGGAGTGAGAAGGCTCTATGACCAAAGCCGCCGGCACGGACGCCAAAAGCACGCTCTACTGCTCGTTCTGCGGGAAGAGCCAGCATGAGGTCCGCAAGCTCATCGCCGGGCCGACCGTCTTCATCTGCGATGAATGCGTCGAACTCTGCATGGATATCATCCGTGAAGAGCACAAGATTTCCTTCTCCAAGGCCAAGGACGGCGTGCCCTCGCCCAAGGAGATCCGCGAGGTTCTCGATGACTATGTGATCGGTCAGTCGCACGCCAAGAAGGTGCTGAGCGTCGCCGTCCACAACCACTACAAGCGTCTGAACCACGCGACGAAGAACAACGACGTCGAACTGGCCAAGTCGAACATCATGCTGATCGGGCCGACAGGCTCGGGCAAGACGCTGCTGGCCCAGACGCTGGCGCGCATCATCGACGTCCCCTTCACCATGGCCGACGCCACGACCCTGACCGAAGCCGGTTACGTCGGCGAGGACGTCGAGAACATCATCCTGAAGCTGCTCCAGGCGTCGGACTACAACGTCGAGCGGGCCCAGCGCGGCATCGTCTACATCGACGAGATCGACAAGATTTCGCGCAAGTCTGACAACCCCTCGATCACCCGCGACGTCTCGGGCGAGGGCGTGCAGCAGGCGCTGCTGAAGATCATGGAAGGCACCGTCGCCTCCGTGCCTCCGCAGGGCGGCCGCAAGCACCCGCAGCAGGAGTTCCTGCAGGTCGACACCGCCAACATCCTGTTCATCGTCGGCGGCGCCTTCGCGGGGCTGGAGAAGGTGATCGCGGCGCGCGGCGACGGCGCCTCGATCGGCTTCGGAGCCAAGGTCAAGGAGATCGACGAGCGCCGCACGGGCGACATCCTCAAGGGCGTCGAGCCGGACGATTTGATGCGCTTCGGCCTGATCCCCGAGTTCATCGGCCGCCTGCCCGTGCTCGCGACGCTGGAGGACCTCGACGAACCGGCGCTGGTCACCATCCTGACCGAACCCAAGAACGCGCTGGTCAAGCAGTACAAGCGCCTGTTCGAGATGGAGAACGTGGACCTGACCTTCACCGACGACGCGCTCATCGCCGTCGCCAAGAAGGCCATCACTCGCAAGACCGGCGCCCGCGGTCTGCGCTCCATCCTGGAAGGCATCCTGCTGGAGACCATGTTCGAGCTCCCCACCTTCGAGGGTGTGGAAGAGGTCGTGGTCAACGCCGAGGTGATCGAGGGCAAGGCCCAGCCGCTGCTGATCTACTCCGAGACCAAGTCGAAGAAGGCCGCGCCGGACAGCGCCGCCTGATCCAGGTCAGTCCGTCCCCGTCTTGAAATGCGGGGCCGAGACCGGCTTCGACTCGGGCGAGCCCTTCTCGCGCAGGAAGATCGCCAATACGATCAGCACGGCGGTCGACAGGAACTCGCTCTGCCAGTTCTGGAAGCTCTCGAACCAGAACTGCGCTTCGCCCAGGTGATCCATGAGCGAGGCGGCCGGTTCGCCATGCGCGTCGGCCTGTTCGGCGGCGTGTCGCGCGCTGTTGATCCAGTGAAGGCCGAAAGAGACCAGGAAGAGGATCAGCAGCGCCAGGCCGAGCGAGTGCGAGTACAGCGACCGGACCCAGCCGCCCATTCGGACGGGCAGGGGCGCGTCGGCCCTGTCCTGGTCCAGCGCCGGGTCGCGATCCTCCGGCGAATCCTCATCAAGGTCTTTGGATTCGGGAGAGCCCTTCTGCATCAGGTAGGCCGTCAGCATGACGAAAGCCCACATCTGGAGGAACTCGCTCTCCCAGTTCTCGAACAGACTGGAGAGGAAGGCCCCACTGGCCAGATAGGGCAGAAGCGTCGTCAGGGACTCGCCATGCTGAACCCGCTCCGCGTTCTCCGCCGCGAAACCCGTGAAGGCCTGCCCGAACAGGCTCATGCCGAAAAGCGACGCGAGGACGAGGGTCAGGCCGTTGTTTCTCAGGAACCGGTTCAAGCGATCACCTCCTGAAGTGCCCAACGGCTCCGCTTGGCGCCCCGTTCCGCATGCAGGCTTTCCACTGCGGCGGGGGCGCCACAGGACCTCAAGGGCGCCGTTTTCGCCGCAGCCGAGCCGCCACGGCGGGCCCGTGCGCATCCGGCTGTTCTGTTGGTCGGACGGTGCAGCGTGACCGGCGCTGAGCGACGGGTGTGGAGCGTATGGCGGCCACGCTTGAACCTTTTCGCGGCGCAACCACATACTCATCCGAACGCCGTCGGAATCGACGGACCGCATCGGCCGGCCCGGCATAGCGCCACGGTCTCCGCTGCGGTGGGCCGGAGATGTACGAAGGCCCAGGAGTTGCATCATGTCCGAGACAAAAATCCTGCCCGTCCTGCCGCTGAGAGACATCGTGGTCTTTCCGCACATGGTCGTGCCGCTGTTCGTGGGCCGCGAGAAGTCCGTGAAGGCGCTCGACGAGATCATGAAGGGTGAGAAGCAGATCCTGCTCGCCACCCAGAAGAACAGCGTCGACGACGATCCGTCGGCCGACGCCATCTATCCGGTCGGCGTGCTCGCCACCGTCCTGCAGCTGCTCAAACTGCCTGACGGCACCGTCAAGGTGCTGGTCGAGGGCAAGAGCCGCGCGCGCCTGACCCGCTTCACGGACCGCACCGAGTATTTCGAGGCCGAGGCCGTCGAGATCGCCGACGACATGGGCGAGCCCGCCCAGTCCGAAGCCCTGCTGCGCGCGGTGATCGAGCAGTTTGAGAACTATGTGAAGCTGAACAAGAAGGTGCCGCCCGAGGCCCTCAGTTCGATCCCCCAGATCACCGATCCGTCCAAGCTGGCGGACAGCGTCGCCGCGCACCTGTCGGTCAAGATCGCCGACAAGCAGGGCCTGCTGGAGACCATCGCCGTGCCGTCGCGGCTGGAGAAGGTCTACGGCCTGATGGAGGGCGAGATCAGCGTCCTGCAGGTCGAGAAGAAGATCCGCTCGCGCGTGAAGCGCCAGATGGAGAAGACCCAGCGCGAATACTATCTGAACGAACAGATGAAGGCGATCCAGCGTGAGCTGGGCGAGACCGACGACTCGCGCGACGAGATCATGGAGCTGGAGAAGCGCATCCGTAAGACGCGCCTGTCCAAGGAAGCTCGGATCAAGGCCGAGGCCGAGGTCAAGAAGCTCCGCAACATGAGCCCGATGTCGGCCGAGTCGACGGTGGTGCGGAACTACCTCGACTGGCTGCTGTCGATCCCGTGGGGCAAGGCCAAGACCAAGCCGATCGACCTGAACAAGGCCGAGGCCATCCTCGAGGAGGACCACTACGGCCTCGAGAAGGTCAAGGAACGGATCATCGAGTATCTGGCGGTGCAGGCGCGCACCAACAGCCTGAAGGGTCCGATCCTGTGCCTCGTCGGCCCTCCGGGCGTCGGCAAGACCTCGCTGGCCAAGTCCATCGCCAAGGCGACGGGCCGGGAATACATCCGCATGTCGCTGGGCGGCGTGCGCGACGAAGCCGAGATCCGCGGCCACCGCCGGACCTACATCGGTTCGATGCCGGGCAAGATCATCCAGTCGATGAAGAAGGTGAAGACCACCAACGCCTTCATCCTGCTGGACGAGATCGACAAGCTGGGCGCCGACTGGCGCGGCGACCCGTCCTCGGCCCTGCTGGAGGTGCTGGATCCGGCGCAGAACAACGCGTTCGGCGACCACTACCTGGAGGTCGACTACGACCTGTCCAACGTCATGTTCGTGACCACGGCCAACAGCCTGAACATGCCCCAGCCCCTGATGGACCGGATGGAGATCATCCGGGTCAGCGGCTACACCGAGGACGAGAAGGTCGAGATCGCCAAGCGGCACGTCCTGCCCAAGGTGACCGAGGAGAACGGGCTCAAGCCGGCCGAGTTCGTCGTGCCGGACGAGCAGATCCGCAACCTGATCCGCTACTACACGCGCGAAGCCGGGGTGCGGTCGCTTGAGCGGGCGCTTGGCGGTCTGGCCCGCAAGTCGGTGCGCGAGATGGCCCGCGAGAAGACCCTGTCGATCACCATCGACGAGGCCAAGCTGGCCGAGTTCGCGGGGGTTCGGAAGTTCCGCTACGGCGAGACGGACGAGGAAGATCAGGTCGGCATCGTCACCGGCCTGGCCTGGACCGAGTTCGGCGGGGAGATCCTGACCATCGAGGCGATCAAGATGCCGGGCCGCGGCCGCATGACCGTGACCGGCAACCTGAAGGAGGTGATGAAGGAGTCGATCTCCGCCGCCGCCTCCTACGTCCGGGCCCGCTCGCTCAGCATCGGCGTCAAGCCGCCGGCGTTCGAAAAGACCGACATCCACGTGCACGTGCCCGACGGCGCGACGCCCAAGGACGGCCCCTCGGCGGGCGTCGCAATGACGGTCGCGATGGTCTCCGTCCTGACCGGCATCCCGATCCGCAAGGACATCGCCATGACGGGCGAGATCACCCTGCGCGGCCGGGTCACCGCCATCGGCGGCCTGAAGGAGAAGCTGCTCGCGGCCCTCCGCTCGGGCATCAAGACGGTGCTGATCCCCGAGGAGAACGAGAAGGACCTCGCCGACGTGCCGGACAATGTGAAGGGGGCGCTGGAGATCGTCCCGATCAAGACGGCGGACGAGGCGCTGAAGTGGGCTCTGACCGGGTCCTTGACGCCGGTGGAATGGGACGAAGTGGCAGACCCGCTTCCTGCCGCCCCGCCGATCCAGGACCTCGGCACGGTTCCGGCGACGCATTAGAAAGGACCCCGCCCGGAGCGATCCGGGCGGGGTTTTTGTTTGCGCACTCTCTCGGGCCTAATCCCCGGGCTTGACCCGAGGATCAGAGGTGACGGCGCTCGGTTATCGAAGACGGCCCTGAGGCCGTAGGGGGACAGTCTACAACGGAGCACCGGACGGTCTGGCCCTCGGGCCAAGTCCGAGGGTGACCGGCCTTGGTCAGAGGCTGTCGACCATCACCAGTTCCGCATCGGACCGCGCCGTGATCGTGATCTCCGGCTCGTCCTTGATGCCGGCGCCGTCGCGGGCGTTCAGCGTCACGCCGTTGACCTCGACCGCGCCCACGGCGGGCACCAGATAGGCGCGGCGGCCTTCGGCGAGGTCGTAGCGGATCGTCTCGCCCGCCTTCAGCGTCGCGCCCAGTACGCGGGCGTCGGCGTTGATGGTCAGGGCGTCGTCCGTCGCGTCGCCCGAGGCCAGAACGGAGAAGCGGCCCGTGCGATCGGCCTTCGGAAAGGCTTTCGCGCCCCAGCGGGGGTCGGCGCCCGGCTTGTCGGTCTCGATCCAGATCTGGAATAGGGTGGTGGTCTCGTCCTCGAGGTTGAACTCGGCGTGGCGCACGCCGGTGCCCGCGCTCATCACCTGCACGTCGCCCGCGCCCGTGCGGCCGCGGTTGCCCATCGAGTCCTCGTGCGTGATGGCGCCGGTGCGGACATAGGTGATGATCTCCATGTCTGCGTGAGGATGCGGCGGAAAGCCCGACTTTGCGGCGATCTCGTCGTCGTTCCAGACACGCAGTCGGCCCCAGCTCATGCGGCTGGGGTCGCAGTAGCTGGCGAAGGAGAAGTGGTGTTTGGCCTTGAGCCAGCCGTGGTCGGCTCCGCCGAGGCTGGAGAAGGGTCTTACGTCGATCATGGGGATGCTCCCGGGAATCCGAGGGTTAGGAACCTCGCTGACGCGGATATAGTAACAGTGTGTGTGGCTGAAAAGGGGTCAGGCCACCTGCGCCCGGTGCCGCAGCATCGCGTCGGCGAGAACACAGGCCGCCATGGCCTCCACCACGGGAACGCCGCGCAGGGCGACGCAGGGGTCGTGGCGGCCGATTGTGCGCAGGTCGGTTTCGGCTCCGTCGCGCGTGATGGTCTGCTGCGGCGTCAGGATCGACGAGGTGGGCTTGAACGCAATCCGCGCGGTCAGCGGCTGCCCCGTCGAAATGCCGCCGAGAACGCCGCCCGCGTGGTTGGACAGGAAGACCGGCGAACCGTCAGGCCCCAAGCGCATCTGGTCGGCGTTGTCCTCGCCGGAGAGCTCGGCGGCCGCGAAACCGGCCCCGATCTCCACGCCCTTGACCGCGTTGATCGACATCAGGGCCGCCGCGAGTTCGGCGTCGAGCTTGCCATAGACCGGCGCGCCCCAGCCGGCGGGGACGCCCGTGACCTCCAGCGCCACGACCGCGCCTATGGACGAGCCGGCCTTGCGGACGCCGTCGAGGTAGCCCTCCCACTCAGGGACGACGGCCGCCGAGGCGGCGAAGAGGGCGTTGTCGTAGACGGCGGCGAAATCCAGCGCCTCAGGCGCGATCCGATGCGGACCCAGCTGGACCACGCCGGCGCGGATGCGGACGCCGTCTCCTAACACCTTCCTCGCCACCGCGCCGGCCGCCACGCGCATCGCCGTCTCGCGCGCTGAGGACCGGCCCCCGCCGCGATGGTCCCGGACCCCGTATTTGGCCTGATAGGTGTAGTCGGCGTGACCCGGCCGGAAGGCGCGGGCGATCTCGCCATAGTCCTTCGAGCGGGCGTCCTCGTTGTCGATCAACATGGCGATGGGGGCACCAGTGGTGACAGGGCCGTTGCCGTCGTCGAATACGCCGGACAGGATGCGGGCCGTGTCGCTCTCGCGGCGCTGGGTGACGAAGCGGCTGCCGCCCGGCTTGCGTCGGTCCAGCCACGGCTGCAGGTCGGCCTCGGTCAGCGGGATCAGCGGCGGACACCCGTCCACGACGCAGCCGATCGCCGGTCCATGACTTTCGCCCCAGGTCGTGACGCGGAACAGATGGCCGATGCTGTTGTGGGACATGGCGCGACCTAAGCCGCCAGCCGGTCCGGCGTCCAGACTCGCGTGAAGCGGATCAGAAGGTCCTCCGCCGGCGACGGCGCGTCGCAAGACGCCTCCAGCGTCACGAACAGATGCCCCTGCGGTCTCTGCCCGCGCGCCGGGAGGCCCAGGCCCTTGAGCCTGAGACGCGGCGGCTGGCAGGCGCCGACCAGCCACGCGGAGCGCGGGCCGGCGTGGGTCTCGATCTCCAGCCGCCCTCCATCCTCGAGCAGGCGGGCGGGCACGGGGCAGGTCATGTAGAGGTCGTCGCCTACGGCGCGGAGGCCGTCCGCGCCGCGGATCAGAACGGGGACAAACAGGTCGGCGCCGTCGGGGCCCGCGCCCCTCAGCCGCAGATGCTCTCCCGTGCGCATCCCCGCCGGGATCGACACCGACAGGCGTCGTGCCGCCAGCCGGACCTCCACCCGCCCGCCGTTCAGGGCCAGGTCAGGGCTGATCGCAATGGTCGGCGGCGTCGGGCTCCGGCCAACCGGGGCGGGGAGCGCCGGGGTGGGCGCGGTCTGCTGGATCAGGCGCCAGGCCGCGATCACGCGCCGGAAGCGGGCCTCGTCGCCGCCCGGCGCGTCCGGCCTCGCCGCTTTCACGGCCGCCCGGAAGGCAGCCGTCAGAGCCGGGCCCTCCGCCCGACCAGTCAGGCCGAGCAGGACGTAGGCTTCGGTCGCCGAGGCGATTTCCGGGTGAGAGCGGGCGCGCATGCCGCCACTAAGGCGCGACACATGGTCAAGGCCGGGTTAACCGTGACGCTCTCCCCAGCCGCGCCGCAACGGTCTATCAGTCCCCCTATGACCGCGCCCGTGATCCCGCCCAGCCCGTCCCGCGAGGAATATGCGGAGCACTACGCCGCCGCCCTGGCCGCCAACGGCGACGAGACCGTCTTCGACCGGCACGAGCCGATCGGGCTCTTTCTGGAGTGGCTGGCGGACGCCCGGACGACCGAGCCGAACGATCCGAACGCCATGGCCCTGTCGACCCTGGACCCTGACGGCGCGCCCGATAGCCGAATGGTCCTGCTGAAGGACGTCGACGCGCGCGGCTTCACCTTCTACTCTAACCGCGAAAGCGCCAAGGGGGAGGCGCTGGCCGCTCATCCGTCCGCCGCCCTGCTGTTTCACTGGAAGTCGCTGCGGCGGCAGGTGCGGGTGCGGGGCCGGGTGGAGCCGGTGACCCCTGCCGAAGCCGACGCCTATTTCGCCAGCCGCGCCCGCGAAAGCCGCATCGGGGCCTGGGCTTCCGCACAGTCGCGGCCGTTGCCGGACCGCCGCACACTAGAACAGGCGGTCGAGCGGGAGACCCGCCGCTTCGAAGGCGGTGAGGTGCCGCGGCCGGAGCACTGGACGGGCTGGCGCGTGGCGCCGACGCAGGTCGAGTTCTGGCGCGACCGCCCCTTCCGCTTGCACGACCGCCTCCGCTTCGACCGCTCCGCCGACGGCTGGACGAAAACCCGGCTCTGGCCCTGACCGGTCAGGCGCCGTAGCGCGCCATGAAGGTCTCGACCGCATCGGCGGCGATCTCCTCGGGATCGCGCACGGCGCGCACCTCGTCGCCGGTGACGAGGGGCATGAAGAACACCGGGTGCTCGATCATGCCCATCAGTTGACCGGCCGCCCAGGATGGGTGCGAGACGCGGAGCTCGCCGGTTTCGTCCATCTCGCGGAGCGCCTGCATCAGCACTCCGCCGAAGTCGCTCTTGCCGCGGTCGAAGAAACGCATGGCGACGTCGCGGAAGCGCGGGCGCTCGGCCATGACCAGCCGGAACACCGAGCGGATGAAGGGATCGCTCATGAATCGCGCGTAGGCGGTGGCGAAATGCGTCAGCCGTTCGGGGGCTGGGCCGCCGGCGGAGCGGACGTGGCCCATCAGCCGCTGGAAGTCGTCAGCGGCGTCTTCGATCACAGCAGCGAACAGCTCGGCCTTGCCTTCGAACACGGCGTAGAGGGTCGCGGTCGATACCCCCGCCTCGCGGGCGATCGGCTCCATCTTGGCGCCCGCGAAGCCGTCCCTGACGAAGGCCCGCCGCGCGTGCTTCAGGATCGCCGCTCGCTTCGGATCGGAAAATCGAGGCTGGTCCGCAGGGACTTGCATGGGAATTCGCCGCTCTCTGAAACCCGAAGGTGAGCCCCGCTCGCCCATCGGGCAAGAGGAACCTCAGCGGGCGAGCAATGGAGCCAACAGCGGGTGTGCGAGCACCGGCGCTGCCAGCCGGATGACCACTTCCGGGTCCTCGAGCCGGACGGCGGCGGTGGCGTCGGCGACGACGAAGTCCGCGTTGACCCGCGAGGGCTCTGTCAGCCGCTCGTGGCCCGGGCGGACGGTCGCCAGATACTGGTCGATCACAGAACCCGCCGTCCGGCCCCGCTCAGCCTGGTCCCGAAGCAGACGGCGGATGAAGCGGATGTCGGCGGGTGTGTCGACGAACACCCTGATGTCGAACAGCGTCGTCAGGTCCGGCGTGCACAGCACATGGGTGCCCTCGACGATGACGACTTCCGCGGCGTGAACGGCCTCTCCGCCCGGCTCCCGGCCGTGGTGGATGAAGGAATAGATTGGGGCGACGATGTCCTCGCCCGCCTTGAGCCGGCGCAGGTCGCGGATCATCAGCTCGTGATCGCGCGCGGCGACGTCATCGAAATCGAAGGTCGCGGGATCGAAATCCGGAAGGCTCGCCGCATCGCGATAGTAGGCGTCCTCGCGCAGAAGCACGGCGGCGCCGGGGGGGAGGGCGTCGACCAGCGCCTCGGCCAGGGTGCTCTTCCCGGAGCCCGAGCCTCCGGTGATGGCGATCAGGATGGGCATGGCGCCGCTTCTAGTGCGGCGGCGGCCCGTTCGCCAGCCGTGACCGGCCTCAGGCTGACGCCGCGTCACGTTGCTTATCCCCGAACGCGCCGATAGCGTGACGCCAAGCGCCTCGCAAAGCAGGCGCACGCTTGAGGGACGCCATGCTCGGATTGATGCAGGACTGGCCGTTGACGGTCGACAAGATCCTCGACCACGCGAAGAACTGGCATGGCCACCGGGAAGTCGTGACCCGGTCGGTCGAAGGGCCGATCGTGCGGGCGACCTACGCCGAGATCCACGCCCGGGCCAAGCGGGTGTCCAGTGTGCTGCAAGGATGGGACATTCAGGTCGGCGACCGGATCGCGACCCTGGCGTGGAACTCCGGCCGGCACATGGAGGTCTGGTACGGGATCATGGGCGTCGGCGCGGTCTGCCACACGCTCAATCCGCGCCTGTTTCCCGAGCAGCTGATCTACATCATCAACCATGCGGGAGACCGCGTGATCTTCGTCGACCTTACGTTCGTGCCGCTGCTGCAGGCCATCCTGCCGCACTGCCCGACCGTCGAGCGAGTCGTCGTCATGACCGACGACGCCCACATGCCCGACGCCAAGCTGCCGGGCATGGAGTGCTACGAATCCCTCTTGGCCGGCGCGTCCGAAGACATCGAATGGGGCGGGTTCGACGAGCAGACAGCCTGCGGCCTCTGCTACACCTCGGGCACGACCGGAAATCCGAAGGGGGTGCTGTATTCGCACCGCTCCAACTTCATCCACACGCTGCTGGGGATGCAGTCGACCGTGCTGGGGCCGTCGCCGAAAGAGGTGATCCTGCCGGTGGTGCCGATGTTCCACGCCAACGCATGGGGCATCGCCTTCGCGGGTCCCGCCTCGGGCGCCAAGCTGGTCATGCCCGGCGCGCGGATGGACGGCGCGGCGATCTACGAACTGATCGAGAGCGAGGGCGTCACCTTCTCGGCCGCCGTGCCGACGGTGTGGCAGGGG
>NZ_DASWNO010000033.1:0-2323 GCF_036399195.1 Brevundimonas sp. | reverse complement strand
GCTGTCAGCGTAGGCCCAGCAGATCGAGGAGGCTGGTTCGACGCGATGCGTTCGGAGTTTGAGTTCATCCCTCCTTCACAGCGACTTCGCTTCGCGACCGGCTGTCTTGCGGCGGCTATGATCTGGCGGATTTGGACGCCGACAGGCGTGCGGAAACTCACACAGGCCAGACTTGTTGCAGCCAGCGCGTCGCTCGCCGCGCTCGCCACAACCAATGCCTTGATCGGGAGCTTCGGGCCCTTTGGTCCGATGATGGCCGCGCTTGGGCTCGCCTATGCCGGCGGGGCCGCTGCCACGGGTCGTTGGGGTCTGCGCGGGATGGCTGTCTTCGCACTGGCCGGAATCGCGCTGAACACTTCCTTTGTGTTGGCATGGACCGTAGGCGTCGTTGAACCGCGGCTTTTCCTCCGCGCGCTATCAATCGAGGCGTACTTCATCCTCGGAGTGTTCTTGGGCGCCGCCGCCGCAGGTCAGGCTCTAGCCACCCGGCTTGAGCGCAGCGCATAACCCAGCGCTTCCTTCGCTCCGTCTTGACGCAGAGCGCAGTCCGCGTCCAATCCCGACGCACCGCGTGGCCTCGATAGGACGACTGCGATCAGTCTACACTCGTAGCCGACTGTCTGTTCCCAAGTCATTTGCGACGTGCCGATAGAAGCGAAGCCGCCGCTCTCCGGGCTTGACGCTGCTTAGTCCGGACGGTCACGTAGTGGCTGAAAGGGTGGGGCCATGACCGGTATGCAGAAGAAGGTCGGTTCTGGGCTTGGGGCCCTAATCGTTGTCACGGGCTTCGTTTGGATTGTGTTCGACAATCTCGCCCTAGGGCTGATCTTCGGCCTAATGGTCGCGGCGGCGGCGGGCAAAGCGGTGAGTTCATCGCCACCCCCTGATGAGGAAGAGACGAGGGCGGGTGAGCCTGACCCCCACTGACGTTGCTGGGTCTAATTTAGAGTCGGTCATGGAGTCGAGATTCCGGATTTGGCGTTCGACCGCTCTCGACACTTACCGGACATCAGAAAACTTGGTCAGGTTCAACATGGCTACCAGATGGAGGAGTGGCGTGGCGCCCGACGTCCGCTCACTCGCCAATGGCGACCGTCTGCTCTCGACCTTTGCAGACATTTCGGGTGGCGGCTGATCTTCCCGAATTTCCAACCTGAGCCGTAGGAACGATCCCGACGGCCATGCCTTCCAACCGTCTCCTTGGAAGGGAAATACTATGATGAAAACACTTCTTGCCGCTTCGGCGGTGGCCGTCCTCGTGACCGCATGCGGAAATAACGACAGTGCGGACGCCCCGGTGGAAGGGCCGGCCGTTTCAAGCGCCGAGTCTCCCGTGAACCCCGCGATCGACACGGAAGACACGTCTGAAAAGGCCGCGCTCACGCCGGGCGCCAACTCCTTCACCGAGGGACAGGCTCGCGAAGCCATCGAGAAGCAGGGCTACAGCGTGTCAGGACCCCTGACGCAGGACGCGCAGGGGATCTGGAAGGGCCAAGCGACCAAGTCGGGCGGCGCCTCGACCACCGTGAGCGTCGACTACAAGGGCGTTGTCACGCCGCAATAGGCTCATCGCGCTATTTTCACTCACCACCAAAGGAGCCATCCCATGGCGACCATCACGCGGCTGTTTGACAGCCATACCGAAGCCCTCGATGCAGTAGCGGAACTCGAGGCAAGCGGCGTTTCCCACGACAAGATCAGCATCGTCTCCAACAACGCCGACAACTGGCACTCCGGGTCTTCGCGCGGCGGCGACGGCCCGCTGGGCGACCATAACGGCGACGGCGAGAACGATGTGGCCGACGGCACCGGGAAGGGCGCGACAACGGGCGGCCTCCTTGGCGGCGGCGCAGGCCTTCTCGCAGGTCTGGGGATGCTGGCGATCCCGGGCCTTGGCCCAGTCGTCGCGGCTGGCTGGCTCGCCTCGACCGCCGTCGGCGCGGCCGTCGGCGCGGTAGCAGGAGGCGCGACCGGAGGCCTGCTCGGCGCCCTCAAGGAAGCTGGTCACTCGGACGAAGAGGCCAACGTCTATTCGGAAGGCGTCCGTCGCGGCGGCACGCTCGTGAGCGTCAAGGCGGACGACGGCGAGAAGGACAGGCTGGAGGCAATCCTCAATGGCAAGCGTGGCTACGACGCCGCGACGCGTGGGGAGGCTTATCGGCAGACCGGCTGGACACGGTTCGACCCCGACGCTGATCCCTACAGCACGACGCAGATTTCTGAGGAGCGCTCGCGTTACCGCTAACTGAGCCGCGCCTCGCAGAAGCAAAAGATGGCCCAGCGGATAACCGCTGGGCCATTTCTGTAACCGGGCCGCGACCTC
>NZ_DASWNO010000032.1:0-4311 GCF_036399195.1 Brevundimonas sp. | reverse complement strand
CGGGGACTTGGTCCGCCTCTGGGTCGGGGCCGTCGCCGGCGATGGCGAGCGGCTTGTGTCCGTCGGCCTTGGAGGTCTGGCGGACGCCGTGCTGGAGCAGGTCGCGGACGGCTGGACTGATCGCGCCGGACGAATCGCCGCGATTGCGCACAAGGCGGGCGGCGGAGCTCTGGCGTCGTTGTTCGTGGACGACCCAGAGGCCGCCCTGCGGCTCGGCCTCGGCCCGCTCTCCGCCATGGAGCCTTGGCAGACCCATGAAGGGACGGTCCAACAGCGGCTGCGTCAGTCTCTTGCGACGGCGATCGAGCGTGCTGGAGGCGACGTCGAGGCGGCGGAGCGCACGCTGTTCGGCCGTCGCACACTCTTCGAGGCCCCTGGCGTCGATCATCAGGCGCTGCGGGCGAAGGGGTTCACCGACGTCGAACTGGAGGCTGTCGAGACGGCCCTGGCCGGCGCCGAGCGGCTGTCGGACGTGTTCCGCTCGCCCGTGCTGGACGCCGGGTTCCAACAGGACGTTCTTGGCGTTGATGGTCCGTCCGGCCGCGACTTGCTCCCGGAGCTCGGCTTCACCGACGCATCCGTGCGGGCTGCCGAGGCTTGGGCGCTGGGGCGGCCCGACCTGGGCGGATGGGATGGCGCGCCGTCGCTGCTCTCCGACCTGCTGGCTGATCCGCGGGCGTTCGAGGCCGGCCTGCAGGCGGTCGTGGAAGCTGCAAGCCCGGCGCCGGACCTGTCGGCGTGGGCGATCGATTGGGATGCTTCGCCGGCTCAGGCGGCGCGAATCCTGGGAGACGCGGCGCGGGACGGCCGGCGAGCGGTGCGGCTGCGGCGGGCCGACGCGCCTGCCGGGCGGTTGATCGAGTTCGATGTCTCTGATGACACGGGCGGCGGGCGGAGACGTGAGCCTGAACCTCGCACGATCGAGCGCGTGGTCGAGAAGGTCGTCGAACGCGCCCGCGCCCGCCGCAAGCTGCCGGACCGGCGCAAGGGCTACATCCAGAAGGCCGCCGTGGGCGGCCACAAGGTCTACATCCACACCGGCGAATACGAGGACGGCGAGCTCGGCGAGATCTTCATCGACATGCACAAGGAGGGCGCCGCCTTCCGCAGCCTGATGAACAATTTCGCCATCGCGATCTCGATCGGGCTTCAGTACGGGGTGCCGCTGGACGAGTTCGTCGACGCCTTCGTCTTCACCCGCTTCGAACCCGCTGGGCGAGTCACGGGGAATGATTCGATCCGCTCGGCGACCTCCATCCTCGATTACATCTTCCGCGAATTGGGCGTCTCCTATCTCGATCGCCGGGAACTGGCCAACGCCGATGCCGAGAGCCTGAACGCCGACGGGCTCGGGACGGGTAAGCCGGACGATGGGTCGCCGGAGACGGTGCCGGCCGCGCGGTTCATTTCCAAGGGCTTCGCCCGCGGCGCGACGCCAGACAATCTGGTGGTGCTGCCGTTCGGCCAGCAGAGACAGGCGCAACCCGGGCTCGCGGTGGCGACTGAAGCGGTGGCGTGCCCGGAGTGCGGCGACTTTTCATTTCAGCAGCGTGGCGCCGGCTGGGCCTGCGACATGTGCGGGGCGGCGCCGTCGATGCAGGGCTAGGGCTGTCCGCAGCGCGCTGGCCTGCATCTTGCTTCGTCCCGATCCAAGATCGGAGCCTGCCATGAAAGCCAAACTGAGCCTCGCCCTGTCGGCCCTTGTCGCCGTGGCCGTCGCATCGCCGTCATTCGCCCAGAACGCCTCCCAGATCGGGCGGGTGCGGAGCGGCGCGAGCTGCCCGGGCTGCAACCTGTTCCAGGGCGATTTCAGCGCGATGGAGGCCCCCGGCCTGAACCTCTCGGGCGCCCGTCTCCGTCAGGCCGACCTGAGCCTCGCGGTCATGACCCGGACACGATTCGCCAACGCCGACCTGCGCGACGTGGAGGCCTATGGCGGCGTCTTTTCAAGCGCCAGCTTCGCCGGGGCCAATCTGACCAACGCCAGTTTCGTGGGCGCGCATCTGGACGGGGCCTCGTTCGGCGGCGCGACGCTGTCCGGGGTGAACTTCTCCGGCGCCTCGCTGCTCAGAGCGACCGGTTTGACGCAGGGCCGTCTCAGCCAGGCGTGCGGCGACGAGGCCACCCGCCTGCCCCGCGGCCTGCGCATCCCGCACTGCTAAGCTGACGCGCCTCGGCCCCGGACCTTACGGCGATTTAAGTAGGGTTCGGGCGCGTTTGGCCGCATTACAGAGGTGTGAAACAGTCAGCCGCCATCTCTGCCCGCGCCGTCCTCGCCGCAGTCTTCGCCGCGTCCGTCGCGGGTTTGACCGCGGGGTCGGTCAGCGCCGAGGTTCGGCTCCAGCTGGGCTTTCAGGACCGGGAAGTGGCGCGGCTGGTGTCGCTTGGCGGCTCCTGCAATCGCTGCGAGCTGTCCGGGCGCGACCTGACTGGCGCGGCGTTCAACGGAGCCAACTTCACCAATGCGACCCTGGTGGGCGCCAACCTGCGGGGCGCGGGTCTGGTCGGCTCCAACTTCACCGGCAGCGACTTCAGCCGGGCTGATCTCGGCGGCGCCGAGCTGGTGGGCGCGGATTTCACCGGCGCCAACTTCACCAACGCGGGGCTGTCCGGCGCGGAGGCGATGGGCGCCACCCTGGTGCGGGCCCGGCTGCCCGGCGCCACCCTGACCGGGGCGGACCTGACCGGCTCAAACATGAACGGCGCGGTCTTGGTTGCGGCGAATCTCAGCAATGCGGAGCTCAACGCCACGACGCTGGCCAACGTGCAGGCTCGTTCGGCCAACTTCACGGGCGCCGAGGTCGCGATGTCCAATCTGTCGAACGGCGACTTCCGCAGCGTGTCATTCCGGGACGCCACCCTCAACGGGTCGCGGTTGACCGGTGGAAACTTCGCCGGCGCAAACTTCAGCGGCGCCGAAATGAGCCGGACGGACATCCGCGGGGCCGACCTGTCACGCGCGCGTGGTCTCAGCCAGGAACAGGTCGGCGCTGCCTGCGGGGACGCCGCGACCCGGCTGCCCAACGGCCTGACCGCGCGGACGTGCCGGAGCATCTCGCTGAGACTGGCGCATCCGAGACCGGTCCCGAGGCCGCCGGCCCCGCCGGTCCCGCCGCGGGTCCGGAACCTGGCGGTGGCGACCGCCGACCGCTGACGAACGAGGCCGCCGCCCCATGGGCAGCGGCCTTTTTCATGGCGGCGCGCTGTCAGCCCTTGAGAGGCAGCGCCGCGCGGATGTGCAGTTCCTTGTACTGGCGATCCGCGGCGTCGGAGGGCGCGCTCATCAGCAAATCCTGCCCCTGTTGGTTCAGCGGGAAGGCGATGACCTCGCGGATGGCGGTCTGGCCCGCCAGCAGCATGACGATCCGGTCGATGCCGGGCGCCAGCCCGCCGTGCGGCGGCGCGCCGTAGCGGAAGGCGTTGAGCATGCCGCCGAACTGGTCCTCGACGACCGAGGCGTCGTAGCCGGCGATCTCGAAGGCCTTGAGCATGATCTCGGCCTTGTGGTTCCGGATCGCGCCCGAGCACAGCTCGTAGCCGTTGCAGACGATGTCGTACTGGTAGGCCAGGATGTCGAGCGGGTCCTTGCTCGTCAGCGCCTCCAGCTCGCCCTGCGGCATCGAGAAGGGGTTGTGCGAGAAGTCGACCTTCTTCTCTTCCTCGGACCACTCGAACATCGGGAAGTCGACGATCCAGCAGAAGCGGAATTCGTCTTCCGAGATCAGGTTCAGATCCTGCCCCAGCTTGATGCGGGCGTTGGCGGCGAACTTGTGGAACATGGCCGGGTCGCCGGCGGCGAAGAAGGCGGCGTCCCCCTGCCCCATACCGAGCGCCTTCATCAGGCCGTCCGTCGCTTCCGCGCCCAGGTTCTTGGCGATCGGACCGCCCCAGGCGTTGTTGTCGTCCGACCAGAAGATGTAGCCGAGACCCGGCTGGCCCTCGCCCTGGGCCCAGGAGTTCATACGGTCGCAGAAGGCGCGGCTTCCGCCCTTGGGCGCGGGGATCGCCCAGACGGCGTTCTTGGCGTCGCCGGCGAGGATCTTGTTGAACAGGCCGAAGCCGCCGTCGCGGAAATGGTCGCTGACGTCGGACATCTCGATCGGGTTGCGCAAGTCCGGCTTGTCGGTGCCGTACTTGGCGATGCTGTCCCGGTAAGGGATGCGCACGAAGGGATACGGATCGACCCGCTTGCCGTCGGCGAACTCCTCGAACACGCCGTGCATGACGGGTTCGATGGCAGCGAAGACATCCTCCTGCGTGACGAAGCTCATCTCGACGTCGAGCTGGTAGAACTCCAGTGACCGGTCGGCG
>NZ_DASWNO010000031.1:0-8023 GCF_036399195.1 Brevundimonas sp. | reverse complement strand
GCCCCGGCCCGCGCCGCCTTCGAAGCCGCCGCCGCCGCCGCCCACGCGGCGGGCCGCAAGGTGGCGATCACCCTGTCGGACACCTTCGTCGTCGCCCGCTGGCGCGCCGAGTTGCTGGCCTTCATCGCGGCCTCGGCCGACATCGTTCTGGCCAACGAAGGCGAGCTAGCCGCCCTGTTCGAGACCGACGATTTCGGCCTCGCCGCCGACCGCCTCGCGGCCATGGTGGAGGTCGCGGCCGTCACGCGCGGTGCGGCCGGCTCGGTGGTCATCGCCGGCGAGGAGCGGGTCCAGGTCGCGGCCTTCCCCGTCGAAAAGGTGGTCGACACCACCGGCGCCGGCGATCAGTACGCGGCGGGCTTCCTGCTCGGCCTCGCGCGCGGCCTGCCGCTGCACGACGCCGGCCGCCTGGGTTCGCTGGCGGCCGCTGAAGTCATCGCCCACTGGGGACCGCGGCCGATGGTGTCGCTGGAGGCGCTGGCGAAGGACGCGGGGCTGGCGCTTGGGTAGTGGCTGGCGGCTAGTGGCTAGTGACTAGTGGTTAGTGATTTTGCCGGGTCGGTCGGGTCGCGGTCAGCGAAGTCAGCAGCCACCAGAGACTAGCCACTAGCCACTAGCCACTAATCACTCCCTCATCCCCGCCGGATCGTCACATACAGCGCGCCCTCGCCGCCGTGGTGGCGGGCGGCCGAGGCGAAGCCGGAGACGACGCCGCGCAGTGCCGGGGCCTGAAGCCATTCGTGGACCGAGGCGCGGATGACGCCGCCGCCGCGCCGGCCCTGACCGGTGATCACCAACACCGACCGATAGCCGCGGGCCTGCGCTCCCATGAGAAACGCCGTCAGGGCGTCCTGCGCCTGGAAGCGGCGGTAGCCGTGCAGGTCGATCCGGGCCTCAATGGGGTCGCGCTCGCGCGACAGGCGGCGTTGGCGGCGGGGCTCCAGTTCGTCCGGGAGACCCCGGATGCGCGCCTGTGACGTTGCGTCAGGGGTCCAGCTCGGCGCGGGATTCGGGCGGGCCTTGACGGCGCCCGTCGGATGCGGCGCGGCGGGGGGATCGGCGATGGCGCCGCCGGCGAGCACGCGCGGCGGCTTCTTCGGCTTCGACGGAGTCACGGAGCCGGCCACCCGGGCCCAGATGCGGCGATCCTCGGGGCTGAGGTCGTCGCGGCGGCTCATGTCGTGCCGGGCGCGTTTCCGTCGGGGTCTTCATCGGAGCCCGGATCCTGCGGCCCCGGCGTCTGGACCAGCAGGTCGCCCGGCTGGCAGTTCAGCTCGCGGCACAGGGCGTCGAGGGTGGTGAACCGGATCGCCCGCGCCTTGCCTGTCTTCAGGATCGAGAGGTTTGCGAGGGTGACGCCGACGCGGTCGGCCAGCTCGGTCAGCGACATGCGCCGTTCGAGAAGGATGCGGTCAAGCTGGACGCGGATGGCCATGATCGCCTCTCTAGCCGTGGGCGCGACGCGGGTCGAGACAGGGACGGGCGGGGTGCGGGGTCAAATAGTCAGCTCCGCTTCCCGGCGCAGGCGCGAGCCCTCGCGGAAGACCTGGGACAGAACGATCACCACGAGGATCGAGAACGTCGGAGTGACCAGATCAAACAGGCTGGGAGCCTTCATGGCGCCACGCACGAATTGGGACACCAGCGTCTGACCGATCCATGAGCCGCCGGTGACGAGGGCGAGGGTCAGGCCGACCTGCTTCAGGCGCGTGACATTGGCGGGCTCGAACGGATCGCCCCGGCGGAGCGAGCGCACCATGGCGCGCAGGTGGCGCAGGATCAGGGCGAAACCCGCGAAATAGGCGGCGAAGGCGCCGACGCCGAACAGGAAATAGGCGCGGGGGATCGGCACGCTGGTGCCGCCGTCGTCGGAGGTCGCGGTCAACCCGAGGGGACCCAGCGGCGCGAAGACGATGAAGATGAAGGCGAGGACCGAGAGCAGGGTCAGCAGGGCAAGGACCCAGAAACCGGCCCACAGCGCCATGCTGAGGAAGCTGGTCATCGATCCAGTGCTGATGCCGGGCAGGACCGGCGGTCGGACGGTGGGGCGGCGGATCCCGAGCGGCAACGTCTTCGGGAAGCGCATGGCGGGCCTCGTTCAGACCGGGGGGTTGGGCGAAGATGCCGCGCGGGGTCCGGTGAACCCACGCGCGGGCTTATTCATCGCGATTGTCATGCCGATCGTCAAAGCTCCAATGAGACATTCTGTCTGGCCTTCCGCCCTGCGGGCTGGTCAGGCCGGCGAACGATCACAGAGCCTGGAGCAGGGTGGAGACCAGGGCGGTCGGCAGGGCGGCGAGCAGGAAGGCGTTCAGGATGCCGTGGCCAACCTTTTCGATGAAGTAGGAAGCGTTCATGGTGTTCATGGTCTTTCTCCGTTGTCTTGTTGAAGGGGCCGCTTTGACCCCGATCTGGTTGTTCCGCTGCATCGATCTTGCCTGTCTTGGCTTGTTCGGGGAACGGTGCGGTCCCCGTTCTTGAGATAATAGATAGGCCATACCCCTAAGGAAGTCATGTTACATATCGTTTAACGATATTAAACTTTGGCAATGGATTGTTGCGGAGCGCGTGATCGGCATGAAGTTGAAACTTATCAAGGGGATGCGTCTGATCGTGGCGACGCACAACGCCGGCAAGGCGGTCGAAATCAACGCCCTGCTGGACGGACATTACGAGGTGGTCACCGCAGCGAGCCTGAATCTGCCCGAGCCGGACGAGACCGAGAGCACCTTCGTCGGCAATGCGCTGCTGAAGGCGCGCCATGCCGCCGACAGGGCGGGCGAGGTCTCCCTGGCCGACGACTCGGGCTTGTCCGTTGCGGCGCTGAGTGGGGCGCCGGGTATTTTTTCCGCGCGCTGGGCCGGGCCCGAGAAGGATTTCGCCTTCGCCATGCGCCGGGTCGAGGAACGGCTCGAGGAAGTCGGCTCGGACGACCGCAGGGCGTGGTTCACCTCGGCGCTGGCCGTGGCCTGGCCGGACGGACCGGCTGTGGTGGTCGAGGGCCGGGTGGACGGGACGCTGACCTTTCCGCCGCGCGGAGACCGGGGCTTCGGCTACGACCCGATCTTCATTCCGGACGGGCACAGCCAGACCTTTGGTGAACTGGACCCGGCGCTGAAGGACTCCATCAGCCACCGGGCGCGCGCGTTCGAGAAGCTGAAGGCGGCTTTGATGGTGTGAGTGGCGAGTGATTAGTG
This sequence comes from Brevundimonas sp., assembly GCF_036399195.1. GTDB lineage: Bacteria > Pseudomonadota > Alphaproteobacteria > Caulobacterales > Caulobacteraceae > Brevundimonas. Next base: position 4,826 of record NZ_DASWNO010000031.1, on the reverse strand, counting down.
GCTAGTGGTTAGTGATCGCCGCGCCTCTGGCGGCGGAAGGGCGGCGCGGCCAGCGCCGTTGCACAGCCGCTGGCCAGCCACTAACCGCCAACCACTAATCACCAAGCGCCCCATGCCCTCCGTCCCCGACCCCGGCTCCGACGTCGCCGTCTACGTCCACTGGCCCTACTGCGCCCGCATCTGCCCCTATTGCGACTTCAACGTCGTGCGCGACCGGGGGCGGAGCGAGGAGCAGGCGAGGCTCGTCGCCGCGATCCTGAACGATCTGGAGCGGCAGGCGGGGCTGACTGGGCCGCGCGGTCTGGCGTCGATCTTCTTCGGCGGCGGGACGCCGTCGCTGATGGCGCCGGACGCCGTGGCCGCCGTGATCGAACGGGCGCGCGAGCTCTTCACGCCTGCGGGCCCGGTCGAGATCACGCTGGAGGCCAACCCCACGGACGCAGAGGCCGACCGGTTCGCCGCCCTGGCGGCGGCGGGGGTCAACCGGCTGTCGATGGGGGTGCAGGCGCTGGACGACGCGGCGCTGGCCTTCCTCGGCCGGAACCATTCGGCGGAGGAGGCGCGGCGGGCGGTGGGCGTGGCCCGGACCGCCTTTCCGCGCCTGTCCATCGACCTGATCTACGCCTGGCCGGGTCAGACGCCGGACGGCTGGCGCGGCGAACTGACGGAGGCGCTGGCGCTCGGGTTCGAGCACGTCTCTCCGTATCAGCTGACCATCGAGCCGACGACGGCGTTCGGCCGCGCCGTGGCCAGGGGGGCGTGGGCGCCTGCGGACGACGATCTGGCCGCCGACCTGTACGAGACGACGCAGCGGGTGCTGCGGGACGCCGGCTTCGAGGCCTATGAGGTCTCCAACCACGCGCGTGGCGCCGAGGCCCGGTCGGCGCACAACATGCACGTCTGGCGAGGCGGCGATTATCTCGGCGTCGGACCGGGCGCCCACGGGCGGCTCACCCTCGCCGGCGCGCGGACCGCGACGGTCGCCCACCGGTCCATCGGCGATTATGTCGGGGGCGTCGCGGCGGCGGCTCCATGGGCCGAGCGCGAGACCCAGTCGCCGCTGGAAGCCGCCGAGGAGAGGGTGCTGCTGGGCCTGCGGACGGTCGAGGGCGTTTCGATGGGGCTGCTGTCCGGCCTCGGCCTGTCCTCCTCCGCCGGGCCGCTCGGCGGCTTGATCGAGGACGGATTCCTCGCGGTCTCGAATGGCCGGGTCGCGGCGACCGTCGCGGGCCGGTCCGTGCTCGACAGCGTGCTGAAGGCGCTGCTGGTCTAGGGTCGACCGCTCGCCCTTGAGTGGAGCGGCCCCGGCTGGCACGGTCCGGCCATGTCCGACACCGTCGCCTTTCCGCCGGCCCAGCCCCCGCCGCGCCCCGTGGCGCCCGGGTTGTATCTGGTGGCGACGCCGATCGGCAATCTGCGGGACATCACCCTGAGGGCGCTGGACGTGCTGGCCGCCGCCGATCTGGTGCTGGCCGAGGACACGCGGGTGACGGGCAAGCTGCTGTCGGCCTATGGGCTCAAGGCGAAGCTGGAGCGCTGCGACGACCACGCCTCGGCGCGCGCCGCCGGGCTGGCGATCGAACGGGTGCGCGAGGGAGCGGTGGTGGCGCTGGTGTCCGACGCCGGCACGCCGCTGGTCAGCGATCCCGGCTTCGTGGTCGCGCGGGCGGTGATCGCCGAGGGACTGCCTGTGCATCCGATTCCGGGCGCATCCAGCCTGCTGGCGGCGCTCTGCATCGCCGGCCTGCCCGCCGACCGTGTGCTGTTCGCCGGTTTCCTGCCGCCGAAGTCGGGCGCGCGGCGCAGCGCGCTGGAAGAGGTCCGCACCGGACGCCAGACGCTGGTCTTCTTCGAGAGCGGCCCCCGGCTGGCGGACAGCCTCGCCGACATGGCGGCGGTGCTGGGGTCCCGGCCCGCCGCCGTCTGCCGCGAACTGACCAAGCTCTACGAGGAGTGCGTCCGGGGCTCTCTCGCCGAGCTCGCGGTCGATCCGCGCTGCCAGTCGCCCAAGGGCGAGATCGTGATCGTGGTCGCGCCGGGCGAGGCGGAGGCGGCGTCGGAAGCGGACGCCGACGCGGCGTTGGCCGAAGCCATGACCCGTCTGCCGCCGGGCGAGGCGGCGGCCGAGGTCTCCCGCGCGCTGAACCTGCCGCGCAAGCCGCTCTACAAGCGGGCTCTGGAGCTGCAGGGCCGGTGACCACGCCTCCGACTCCCGTCAAGGCTCCGCGGTCCGAGCGGGTCAAACAGGCGTGGCGCGTCGGATCCGGATCGCGCTCGCATCGGGCCGGGCACGCCGCCGAATGGATGGCGGTCGCCCTGCTGATGGCGCGCGGCTATCAGGTGCTCGGCTTCCGGCTGAAGGCCGCCGGCGTCGAGATCGACATCCTCGCGCGGAAGGGCCGGACGCTGGCGGTGGTGGAGGTGAAGCGTCGCTCCACCCTGGAGGCGGCGCTGACGGCCCTGACGCCGGCGCAGTACGACCGGCTGCTGGCGGCGGGCCGGGCGGTGTTGCGTCAAAGACCCAGCTTGGCCGGACACGTTCTCAGAATCGACACGGTGGCGCTGGCTCCTGGCCGGTTTCCGCGCCATCGTCGCGGCGTGGTTGCGTTCGGGAGGACTGCGGCTTGACGCGTGAAGACGCCATCGCCCTGCTGACGGAGGCGGGACAGGCCGGGGATGAGGCCTTCCCCCTGCTGGAAGCCGCGATCGCCTGCGCCATCCACGACTATCCCTTCCGCGACCCGGAGCCGGTCCGCACCCTCGCCGGGAACGCCGCCGAGCGCCTATCGGAGCGCATTGGCAGCGAAAGTCCCGACGACGCCCTGGCCGAGACGATGGCCGCCGACCTGAGGTTGAACGGCGACCTGCTGAACTACGACGATCCCGCCAACACCGACGTCATCGACGTGGCCGAGCGGCGGCGGGGCCTGTCGGCGACCCTGTGCGTCTTCTATCTCGACGCCGCGCGTCGGGCGGGCGTGAAGGCGCAGGGCGTCGACTTCCCCGGCCACTTCCTGCTGCGGGTCGAGACCCCGGACGGCCCGGTGGCGCTGGACCCGTTCAGCCAGGGACGTGTGGTGCTGCCGTCCGAACTGACGCGGCGAGCGTTGAGGGCGGGGCTGACGCCTCATGTCGCGGACCGGCTGGACGTACTGATGGCGCCGGTGTCGGACCGGCAGGCGCTGATCCGGCTGCAGAACGTGCTGTTCAGCCGCGCCATCCGCGCCCAGGACTTCGACGGGGCTGAACGCTCGGCCCTGCGCCGCGCGCTGCTGGACCCCGAGGATCACCGGCCTTGGCTCGACGTCGCCGCGGCGCGGGAGAAGCAGGGCGCCCTGACGGGGGCGCTCGAGGCCCTGTCCCGCGCCCGCTCGCTCGATGATCCGATGGAGGCCACGCGCCGGATGTCGGTGGACCGGGTGAGGCTGCAGCTGAACTGAGTGGTGAGTGATTAGTGATTAGTGCTGGGCCGGCGCCTGACCGAGGGATCGGCCTGCGCCGCCCTTCCGCTGACAGCGCAGCGCCATTCACTACCCACTAATCACTAATCACCACCCGCGCGTCCGTGGGCCAGCCTTGCGCTCCGTCCCGCCGCTGCCCATTAGCCAAGCTCCCGCCCGCTGTGAAGGACGCTCCCGATGCTGAAAGTCGCGATCCAGATGGATCCCATCGAGGCCGTCAATATCGAGTCCGACACCACCTGGCTGATGATGACCACGGCGCAGCAGCGGGGCCATGCGCAGTGGGTGTACGACTTCCGCACCCTGGCGCTGGAGGACGGGCGGCTGTTCTGCCGGGCGCGGCCGGTCACCCTGAGGCAGGTCGAGGGGGACCATGTGAGCTTCGGCGCGGAGGCGAAGCTGGACCTGGGCGCTGACGTCGACGTCATCCTGATGCGGCAGGATCCGCCCTTCGACATGGCCTATGTCACGGCGACCTATCTGCTGGAGACGGTTCATCCGCGCACCCTGGTGGTGAACGACCCGGCCGAGGTGCGCTCGGCGCCGGAAAAGCTGCTGGTCACCCGTTTCCCCGGCCTGACGCCGCCGACGCTGATCTCGTCCGACCCCGTCGCCCTGGTGGACTTCCACGAGCGCCACGGCGACGTGGTGCTGAAGCCGCTGCACGGCGCCGCCGGCTCGGGCGTGGTCCGGCTGAAGGCGGGCGATCCCAACCTGGAGGCGCTGATCGAGATTCACGCCACGGGCAGCCGCGATCCGCTGGTGATCCAGAAATTCATCCCGGCTGTGGAGAAGGGCGACAAGCGCATCATCCTGATCGACGGCGAGCCGGTGGGGGCGATCAACCGCATTCCGGCCAAGGGGCAGGTGCGCTCGAACCTGCGGGTCGGCGGCACCGCGGCGCCCGTCGAGCTGACGGCGCGGGACCGCGAGATCTGCGCCGCCATCGGGCCGACGCTGCGGGAGCGGGGGCTGCTGTTCGTCGGCATCGACGTGATCGGCGACTATCTGACCGAGATCAACGTGACCTCGCCCACGGGGGCGCAGCAGATGAAGCGCTTCAGCGGCGTCGATGCGGCCGCCCTGATGTGGGATGCGATCGAGCGCAAACGCGCCGCCTGAAGAATCTTCAGGTTGTGTTGAACCGATAATTGGAGTTGCAGGCATCCTCCGTTCGTGATCTGTTCCGCCGCGGATGAGCGGAGGACGCCGTGGCGGCTCGGGTGGTGACGGTCGCGTTCGAAGGGGTCGAGGCCCGGCGGGTGGACGTCGAGGTTCAGCTGGTCGGCAACGACGGCCCCATCGTCTTCGCCATCGTCGGCCTGCCGGACAAGGCCGTGGCCGAGAGCCGCGAGCGGGTGCGCG
>NZ_DASWNO010000030.1:0-28323 GCF_036399195.1 Brevundimonas sp. | reverse complement strand
TCGTCCACAGGCGCGGGCCGGGACCGCGCGAAACCCTGTCTTCCCGATACCGGTCTTCCCGACCCCGCGCGGCCCGATCCGTCCTTTCCGACCCCGCGGGCCGAGGCCGCGCGCGGCCGTTCAGCCAGCGTCGCTCCACGCGGTGGTATAATGCGGGCCGAGTGTGGGCGGAGACGCCGCCCGCCCTCGTCATCCCGGCGCGCGCCGGGACCGGTCTTTGACATCGCCATCCGCCGCCCGTCCGCCCGAGAACAGGACGCGCGCCTCAACCCGACGACGGACGCTGTCCGGCGCCTCGCCGCGCGGGCGCCTCAGGGGCGGGATTCGCTGTTTTCAGGGCGCCCGACACTCCCGACCCAAGACCGTCCCGAAGGCGCTCTCAGCCGGGTCCGAAGCCAGCTTCAGCGTAGTGTGACCGTAAAGTGACACGATTGAGCCCGTCGTGTTTCACGCATTGCCATTCAGTAACGTTCATCGGACAGTCAGGCTAACCGCAACGGTGTTCGGCGTGCGCCGCTCGCCGGATTTCTCAGGAGGACAATCGTGCGCGCATACCGGACAAAACAGACTCTGCTGCGAACCACCATCTTCGGCGGCGCCATGGCCGCGCTGGCCCTGTCGGCCACGGGCGCAGCCGCCCAGACGGCGCCCCAGACGCCCCCGCAGGAGCCTGGCCAGGAAGAGTCGTCCGACCTCGGCGACGTCGTCGTCACCGGTTCGCGCATCACCCGTCAGGACTACCAGTCGAACAGCCCGATCGTGACCGTCAGCCAGGAAGACTTCCAGGCGACCGGTTCGGTCACCATCGACACCCTGATCAACGACCTTCCGCAGTTCGTGCCGTCGATCAACTCGACGTCGAACAACCCGTCGAACGGCGGCCAGGCCAACATCAACCTGCGCGGCCTGGGCACCCAGCGCACGCTGGTGCTGATGAACGGCCGCCGCATCGTTCCGTCGAACTCGGACGGCACGGTCGACATCAACCTTCTGCCGACCCCGCTGATCCGCAACGTCGAGGTCATCTCGGGCGGCGCCTCGGCCGCCTACGGCTCGGACGCCCTCGCCGGCGTGGCCAACTTCATCCTCGAGCAGAACTTCACGGGCGTTCAGATCGACGCCCAGTACGGCGTCACCGACCGTGAGGACGGCGTCACCGAGTCCTACTCGCTGACCCTCGGCGGCGACATCGCCGACGGCCGCGGCAATGTGGTGTTCTCGCTGGGCCGCTCGACCCGCGACGAAATCTTCAACGCCGCCCGCGACTTCTCGTCGATCTCCGGCCCGTCCGGCACCTCCCCCCTGGGCAGCACCAGCTTCGACTCGACCAACCTGCCGAGCCTGGCCTTCGTCCGCGCCTATTTCGGCGACGCGACCCTGCCCAACACCGGCGCGTTCGGCTTCAACAACGACAACACGGTGTTCAGCTACGTCCGCACCCGGAACTTCAAGAGCCCGGGCGGCATCGACTTCGACGGCTTCGCCAACCCCGGGGTGGCCGACTACACCTACAACACCGGCCCTCTGAACCTGCTGCAGCTGGGCCTGGACCGGTGGAACGCCTATGTCGGCGCGGACTACGAGATCAACGACGGCGTGGAGATCTACGCCAACCTGCTGTTCACGGACTACACCTCGGCCAACGAACTGGCGGCCAGCCCCGCCGCCGGCGCCGTCCCGGCCACCGGCTTCCGCGTTCTGGCGACCAATCCGTTCATCACCCCGGACCTGCGCGCCTTCCTGAACGCCCGTCCGAACCCGAACGGCTCGTTCCTGCTCAACAAGCGCTTCAACGCGCTGGGCGGCCGCCGCGCCACCGAGAACTACGAGGTCTATCAGGGCACCGTCGGCGTCCGCGGCGACCTCGTCGGCCTGCGCGACTGGAGCTACGACGTCTACGCCCAGTACGGCCGGGTGCAGCGCATCAGCGTCCAGAGCGGCAACGTCTCGCGCTCGGCGGTCCAGCGTCTGCTGGACGCCGCTGACGGCGGCGCCTCGCTGTGCGCCGGCGGCTTCGATCCGTTCGGTGAAACCGCACTGTCGCCGGCATGCGTGACCTACATCGGCCGCACCGCCCAGAACGTGACGGACCAGGAACAGACGGTCGTCGAAGGCACGCTGCAGGGCGGCCTGTTCGAGCTGCCCGCCGGCGAGCTGCGCTTCGCGGGCGGCATCCAGTACCGTCAGGACGACTTCCTCTTCCGTCCGGACGCCTCGCTGGCCCAGACCAACCCGATCATCTGTCAGGCGACGGGCGTGCCCGTCACGACCGCCACGCCCTGCACCACCGGCACGACCGGTGGTTCCGAGATCGCGGGCTTCAACCCCAGCCAGCCGCTCTCGGGCACGACCAACTCGACGGAGTTCTTCCTCGAACTGCTGGTGCCGCTGCTGTCGGACCTGCCGTTCGTCCAGCAACTGGACCTGAACCTCGGCTACCGCGTGTCCGACTACAACACCGTGGGCTGGGTCGACGCCTACCAGGCCTCGCTGGACTGGGAAATCACCGACTTCCTGCGCTTCCGCGGCGGCGTCCAACGCGCCGTGCGGGCCCCGTCGGTCGGCGAACTGTTCGCGCCGGTGAACACCAGCTTCCCCAGCGTCGGCGCCTTCTCCGCCACCGGCCTGTCGGGCGACCCCTGCGACATCCGCTCGAGCTACCGGCTCGGGCCGAACGCGGCCGCCGTCCGCTCCCTCTGCCTGGCCCAGGGCATCGCGCCCGCGGCCATCGACGGCTATGTGTTCTCGAACAACCAGGTCCCCGGCATCACGGGCGGCAACCCGGACCTGCAGGAGGAGACCTCGGACTCCTTCACCGCCGGTCTGGTGATCACCTCGCCGTTCAGCAGCCCGTTCTTCTCGGGTCTGTCGGCCTCGATCGACTACTATGACATCGAGATCGAGAACGTCATCGGCACCATCGGCGCCTCGGCCCAGCTGCAGGGCTGCTTCAACGCCCAGGGCCAGAACCCGACCTACGATCCGAACAACGGCTATTGCCAGCTGTTCTCCCGCGATCCGCTGTCCGGACAGGTCAATCAGGCGCGTGAAGTGAACGCCAACCTGGCGACCCTGATCACCTCCGGCGTCGACGCCCAGTTCGACTGGAACTTCGTCCTGGCCGACGTCGGCATGCCCGACTGGGGCACGCTGAACTTCAACCTCATCCTGGGATGGCTGGAAGATCGCCAGCGTCAGGACGCTCCGGGCGGCCCGTTCATCAACCGCACGGGCACCATCGACAGCGTGTTCGGCAACACCTTCCCCGAATGGAAGGCGCTGACCTCGGTCAACTGGCGCAACGGCGGCTTCGGCGTCGGCGCCCGCTGGCGCCGGGTCGGAGAGATGACCCAGTTCGGCACCGCGGTCGAAATCCCCGAAAAGGACTATTTCGATCTCAACGCGAGCTGGGAAATCACCGAAACGGTTTCGCTGCGGGCCACGGTGAACAACCTGCTCGACGAAGAGCCGGCGGTGTACTCGCCGGGCGTTCAGGCCAACACCGACCCGTCGACCTACGACACCCTGGGTCGCCGCTACTCGATCGGCCTGACCGCCAAGTTCTAGGTCAGACAGATCGCCACACGACGGAACGGCGGGGCCCAGGCCCCGCCGTTTCTGTTTGGCCCGCGGCGTTCAGCGACCGGTGCGGATCCAGCCGGTGATCGACAGACGCGGCGCGGCCGCGAAGGCCGAAACCTGGGACACCATGTGCGGCTGCGGCGTCCGGAACAGGTTCAGAGCGTTGAACGCCGGCGTATAGGCCTCTGCGACGTGTCCGTCGTGATCGAGGAAGGCCAGCAGACCGCCCCACGACGGCCGCCACTCCGGGGTCAGGTTCAGCACATAGGCCAGCCGTCGGCCCGCGCCCGCCTTCTCGTCGTCGTGCTCGTTGAGGTAATGACCCGCGCGATACCGCGTCGCCTGCGCGTCGACATAGGCCAGGTCGTCGTGACCCGAGAGGGCGCGGGCGAATGACAGGAAGGCCTCGCCGTTCAGCCAGGCATACAGGTCGCGCAGGGGGCCGGGCAGGGAGTCGCCGTCTCCGGAGTCGACGATGTCGCTGATCCTCAAGCTCTCGAACATGTAGTGGAAGCCCGACCGCGCCTCGTTGTGGGCGGCGGCGAGGAGGGCGTTTCGCGCCGGTTCATCGGCGGCCGCGAACGCGTCGACGGGGATATCGACCGTCGACCCACGCCCGATGGTCGACACCGTCCATCCCCCGGCGTCCCGCAGCGCGGCGGAAAGCGTCTCAGCGCCCGGCGGGGCGAGGAATTGCGGCAGGTGCAGCCGGCCGTAGCGCCCAAACACGGGGGCCAGCCGGCCGCCGTCCAGCGACGGATCGATAGAGAAGCTTGCGCTCATGCGTCCGTCTCCGGCTCGATGTCGAAGGCCACGGTCAGCCGCTCGCCCGATCCGGTGAAGGGCTCGGTGCCGTGCCACAGGAAGGACGGGAACAGCACCAGGCTTCCGGGCTCCGGCCTGACCCAGTGCTCGGCCGGCAGCGAAAAGGCGGCCCCGATGCCCGCGGCGCCGAACCTGATCCAGCCCTCGCGGCCGCCGGCCTCGACCCGAGCCGGCGTCTCGATGTAGACGGCGGACGAAATCCACGCGCGCGGGTGGACGTGGTCGGCGTGTCGCCCGCCCGCCGACAGCTTCACCGACCAGGCGCCCGAGATGCGCCAGTCAACGCCGGTCGCCCGTCCCCGCCAGTCCGGTTTAACCTCGTTGATGTAGGTCTGGACCGGCGCGGTCAGCGCCGCGAAGAGCCGGTCGATGTCGATGTCGCCCGCGGCGCGGGGATCGATGCGGGACTGGGCTCCGTTCAGGACCGATTGCTGAAAGGGATGCGCTCGAAACGAATGCAGCCGCCGGAGGGCCGCCGCCGTGCGCGCCAGCCAATCCGCGCGGTCTGGACCTTCCCCCAAAGGGAACACGCGCACCAGCCGCCGATAGTCGTCGGGGGTGAGAGCGCGCGGGTCGGCGGTCAATCGCCACGCGGTAAGCAGGAGCGCTCGGGCGTGCTGGTTTCCCGGATCGGAGGCCAGACTGCGTTCGAGCCGTGGAGCCGCGGCGTCCGGCCGCCCGGCGGCGATCAGCGCCGCACCCTCGGCGAGCGCCGCTCGGGGATCGTCCGGCGCAAGGGCGGCGGCGCGGCGGGCGTGTTCGAGCGCAAGACCCGGATCGAGGCCCGACGCGGCCGCGGCGGCGGCCATGGCGATCTCCGGTGAAGGCCGCGCTAGCCATGGGCCCAAGGCCTCCAGAGCGGCTGTGTCCCCGGCAGTGTCGCGGAGGATCGACGAGAGAAGAAGCACGGCGTCCTCCCGCGTCTTGGCGAGCTCGACGAGCGGAGCCAGAGGCTCGGTCAGGGCGTCGACGTCGCCGCGCCGCATCCAGATCAGCTGGGCCAAATCCCGGAAGGCGGCGAGAAAGTCGCCACGCTCCGTCAGCGCCGACCTCAGCGCCGCCTCCGCCTCGTCGAGGCGGCCCTGCCCGACCAACGCCCGTCCCAGAACCAGCCAGGTTTCGGGCGCGCGGCCCCCCTTGGCCAGAGCGCGGCGCGCGGCTGCTTCGCTTTCGGCCGCCCGGTCGCAGTCGCCCAGCGCCGCCGCCAGATTGTGCTCGGCCACCGCGCTGGTCGGCCTGCGGCGGGTCAGCGCCTCAAGGGCGGGCGTCGCCTCGGCCGCTCGACCACGCGCCCTCAGCGCGCCGGCCAGCAGCCTCAGGGCGTCGTCCGGCGCCGATGTATCGGAGACCGCCGGCGCCAACGACCGCGCCGCCTCGGCCAGGTCGCCCGCGGCCTGCGCGGCCTGGGCCCGGGCCAGCCTGCTGGACCAATCCTCTGACACGATAACCCCTGCTGACGCCCCCTCAGGAGCCGCCTGACTCTAGCCGCGCGTGGAGGTTTCCAGAAGACGCCTTCGACGGCCCGGCCGCTCGTCGCACTCCCGCTGAGGCGGCTTTGGATGCTACACGCCGCGGATGAAGCCTGAAGACATTGATGTCCTGATCGTCGGGGCCGGGGCGGCCGGGATGATGTGCGCCATCGAGGCCGGGCGGCGCGGGCGCTCGGTGCGCGTGGTTGATCATGCCCGAGCGCCGGGCGAGAAGATCCGCATCTCCGGCGGCGGGCGCTGCAACTTCACCAATCTGGGCGCGGGCCCAGCCAACTTCCTCGGCGAGAACCCGCGGTTCGCGACCTCGGCCCTAAAGCGATACACCCAGCACGACTTCATCAAGCGCGTCGACCGCGCGGGCATCGCCTGGCACGAAAAGACGCTGGGCCAGCTGTTCTGCGACGACTCGGCGAAGCAGATCGTCCGCATGCTGACGGACGACATGCGCGAGGCCGGCGTGGTCCTGTCGCTGGGCACAGCCGTTGAACGCGCCGAGCGCGTTGCCGACGGCTTTGACGCCCGGCTGTCGGACGGTTCGGCGCTGCGGGCCAGTTCGCTGGTGCTGGCCACCGGCGGCAAGTCGATCCCCAAGATGGGCGCCACTGGCTGGGCCTATGACACGGCCCGCGCGTTCGGCCTGAGGGTGACTGAGACCCGCCCGGCGCTGGTGCCGCTAACCTTTGAGCCTGGGCTACTGGACACGCTGTCGCCGCTGGCCGGGCTGTCGGTGGAGGCGGTGGTGTCGCACGAGACGACCCGCTTCGCCGAAGGGTTGCTGTTCACCCACCGCGGCCTGTCGGGCCCGTCGATCCTGCAGATCAGCTCCTACTGGCGCGAGGGCGACGCGATCACGGTGCGCCTGGCTCCCGGCGAGGACGTCCACGCCCGACTCAAGGCCGCGAAGGAGGAGAACGGCAAGCAGATGGTGCACACGGCGCTCGGCCACATCGTGCCGCGCCGGCTGGCCGAGAGCCTCTGCGAGCGTGAGGCCGTGAGGGGCAAGCTGGCCGAGGTCGGCGACAGGGCCCTGCGCCGCCTCGACGCCGCCGTGAACGCCTGGACGGTCAAGCCGGTCGGCTCCGAAGGCTACCGCACCGCCGAGGTGACGCTGGGCGGCGTCGCCACCGACGATCTGGACCAGCAGATCATGGCCGCGAAATCGGTCCCCGGCCTCTACGTCATCGGCGAGGCGGTGGACGTCACCGGCTGGCTGGGCGGCTACAATTTCCAGTGGGCCTGGTCGTCGGGCTGGGCGGCGGGGCAGGTCTGTTAGGGGTGATTGGTGGTTGGTGATTGGTGATTGGTGGATAGCCACGGTTGGGGCTAGAGGGTCAGTCGCCGGACTCCGGCTCACCCACCAACCACCAACCACCAGTCACCAACCACCCCCTCCCCATGCCCTTCACCGCCACCGTCCTGACCATGTTTCCGGAGGCTTTTCCGGGTCCGCTCGGCGTCTCGCTGATCGGCACGGCGTGGCGCGAGCGGGGGCTGTGGAGCCTCGATACGGTTGACATTCGGGGCTTTTCCACAGATACGCGCGGCTTCCTGGACGACACCCCCGCGGGTGGCGGGCCGGGAGCCGTGCTGAAAGCGGACGTAGTGGCCCGGGCTGTCGACAGCCTTTCCGGTCCGCAGCGGCCGCTTTTGTACATGAGCGCCCGGGGTCGGCCCCTGACCCAGGCGCGCGTCAAGGAATGGGCCAAGGCGGACGGGATCACCGTCCTGTGCGGCCGGTTCGAGGGGGTGGATCAGCGCGTGCTGGACGCGCGCGGGTTCGAGGAGGTCTCTGTCGGAGACGCGGTCCTCGCCGGCGGCGAGGCGGCGGCGATGGTGGTGATCGAGGCGTGCGTACGGCTGCTGCCCGGCGTCCTCGGCCAGGCGGACAGTCTGAACAGCGAGAGTTTCGAGGACGGCCTTCTGGAGCATCCGCAGTACACGCGACCGCGGACGTTCGAGGGGCTGGAGATACCCGAGGTGCTTCTGTCGGGCGACCACAAGAAGGTCGCACAATGGCGCGAAGAGCAGCGGCGAGAGACGACCCGGGCGCGGCGGCCAGACCTCTGGACGGCGCATCAGGACAAGACCCATGCGGACCTTGAGTCCGCCAAATCACAGGTAAAGAGCGCAAAAGCTCGAGGAGAATGACATGAACATCCTGCAGACCCTGGCGGCCGAAGAGAAAGCCCGCCTGACCGAACAGCGCCCCATCCCCGACTTCCAGCCCGGCGACACGCTGCGGGTCATGGTCAAGATCAAGGAAGGCGAGCGCGAACGCATCCAGGCTTTTGAGGGCGTCTGCATCGCCCGCGCCGGCGGCGGCATCAACGAGAACTTCACCGTGCGCAAAATCAGCTTCGGCGAGGGCGTCGAGCGCGTCTTCCCGCTGATGTCGCCGAACATCGACGCCATCGAGGTCAAGCGCCGCGGCGTCGTGCGGCGCGCCAAGCTCTATTACCTGCGGGACCGCCGCGGCAAGTCGGCCCGGATCGCCGAAAAGCAGACCGTTCGTCCGGTCAAGGGCGTGGCCGTTCCGGAAACCGGCAAGGCCGAGAGTCCCGCCGACACCGACGCGTAAGCGTCGTCCCGGACCAGAGATCGAGAAGGCCCTGGCGCGACCGCCGGGGTCTTTTTCATGGTCGAGGAGCGAGCCCAGCGCGGCCGTCACCTCGCGCCAGTCGACAGCCATGCCGTGACGCTTGAGTGTCCCTGCCGTCACAGAGTCCTGCTGCGGCATCGTGGCAAGCGAAATCAGGCTGAAATGTGGTTGTAGCGATCGCAGCTCTGGTCCAGCGTCGGATCCTGCCATTCGGGGGAATCCAATGTTTCTGAACGCCAATCTGCGCCGCGCCCTGCTCTGTTCAGCGGCGGTCTGTTCTCTGGCCACGCCGGCGATGGCGGACCCCGGTGTTCCGGCCGCGCCCGCCGCTCCGCTGGCGCCTTCGGAGCCGGCGCCTCAGATCGTGATCTCCAATCCGGGGACGCCCACGACGGCCCGCGATCCGGTGAACGTCAACGGGATCGGCCAGATGGTCGTGGACCAGCAGAACGGCTTCCTCGGTCTGTGCACCGGCTCGCTGATCAACCCCCGGACCGTGCTGTTCGCCGCCCACTGCGTGAACACGCGGGCGGCGACGGCCTATGGCGCGGGCAGCGGCGGCGTGCCGATTTCGTTCGGCTTCCAGACAGACAACCTGCCGGCCCTGCAGCGCTGGTTCAACGCCACGATCGGGGGGCAGGCGAACCCGCTGCGCTATCAGTCGAACCCGGCGCTCAGCCTCTACAACGTCAATCAGGTCCGGTATAACAACCTGTCGCTCGAGCCGGAATCACGCGGCTTCCTGTACGGCGACGTGGCAACGGCGACGCTCGACACGCCCGCCGGCAATGTACCGACATGGGCCCTGCTGTTCTCGCCTCTGACCCCGACGGCCGGCGGCGCGGCCGGCACCGGCTACAATGTCGGCCTCTCGGGCTACGGGTCGAACGGCAATGCGGCGACGGGATCCGTAAACGGGTCCGACTTCCGCCGGCGCATCGCGGACAACGTGGTCGGCGCGCTGACGGACCTGAAGACGTTCGAGACCTTCATCTTCGGAAGTTCGACCAGCCCGACGCAGAACCTCTACTTCCTGGATTTCGACGATCCCCGGCGCGGACAGGCGGGCGTGAGCCCCTTCGACTTCAACGCCTTCCGGGACAACGCGCGCGGGACGACCGAGGGGATCACAGCGGCAGGCGACTCCGGCGGACCGCTGATCCTGCAGAACGTGCAGAACCTGAACCTCGCCATCGGCGTGCTCTCGGGCGGCTACACCCGCTTCTTCAACGGCCAGCCGGCCAACGGCTACGGCACCGTCAGCTTCTACCAGCCGCTGTACCTGTACTGGGACTGGATCGCCGCGAACAATCCCTACCGCTATGTCGCCAATGTCGGCGGCGACCGGCTGTGGACGGACTCAGCCAACTGGGTCACGACCCTGGACCCCAACTATTTCATCATCGGCCCCAACGGCCAGATCGTGAACGGCATCCCGAGCTCGCCCGGCGAGCAGAAGGCCGGCCGGACCGGTCAGTTCGGCGAGATTTGCTTCCAGTCGGGCGGCAATAGCGACTGCCTGAACACCGCCACCGGGACAAGACGGACAGACCGGCGGCCGATCGGCACCGGCGATGGCGACGCTCTTCTTTCGACCGGCGGCGTGAGCATCGAGGCGATGGCCGAGGGGGAAATCACGACCGCGGCGCTTCCCGCCGCCACGCTGGCCAACGGGCTGCCGGGCGCGACCAACTTCGTGCCCAACAACCAGGACCCGATTCGGGCCACCGGCGCGATGGGTCGGTATTTCGACGTCACGCTGAACGCGGCGGGCACCACAACGCTCAACACCGCGGTCACGGTCGACCGCTTCCGCATGTCGGGCGCCAACGCCCGCCTGCAGATCGGCTCCGCCGGCTCGCTGACCAGCCTCATCGATGTCAGCCAACTGACCGGGACCCTGTCGATCGACGGCCAGCTCACTTCGCGCGGTGACTTCCTCATGCTCAGCGGCCTCCTGACCGGCAACGGCCGGCTCAGCGCGCCGTTCGTCACCAATGTGATGGGCACGATCGCGCCCGGCGGGCTGGGCGCCCTCGGAACCCTGACCATCCAGGGCAACCTCGTCCTGTCGTCCGGCAGCCAGTTCGTGGTCGACGTCGGCGCGACGAGCACCGATCGCCTGAACGTCATCGCCGGCTCCGGCCAGACGGGCTCCGCGACCCTCGGCGGCACGCTCTTCCTGAACCCGGTCGCACGTCCGACGTTCGGCGCGAACTACACCGTCCTCTCCGCCGCCGGCGGCGTGTCCTCGACGTTCAGCAACTCCATCGCCGACCTGTCGGCCATCCTCTACGGCGTGCTCAGCTATACGCCGCAGGCCGTCAACGTTCGCATCGCCGCAAGGCCCTTCACCCAGGTCACGGATCCCTCCTCCGAGAGCCAGACCCTGTTCGCGCGCCTGCTCGACCAGAACCGGGGGGTCAGTTACGGGGCCTTGTCCGATCTGTACAACGAACTGGATATGGCCAGCGCGGCGGGCATTCGCTCGACCCTGCAGTCGATGGCGCCTCGCACCGAGGCGGTGAAGCGTGGTCAGGGCATCATGATGACCGAGGCCTTGGCCAACTTCACGACCAGCCGGATGGCCCTTCTCGCCGCCGGGAACGCCGGCGGCACCCTCACGCTGGCCGGCAATCCCGCGGCGCTCGCCTTCAGCGCCGTGCTGGATCGTGACGCCCTGTTCGGCCACGCCCAGACCACCGACGGAACGGTGCGCCGGATCCTGCCGAACGATGTCAGCGCCTTCCTGCAGGCGGGCTACATCGACGGCGGCTCTCGCGCCCTCTTCGCCGGCGAAGGCTCGGACCCCGTCGACGGCTGGTTCGCCTCGGGCGGCGTCGAACTGCATTCGGGATCGGCGTCGCGCATCGGGCTCTCGCTCGGCTACGCCACCACGGACGGAGAGCCCGACGCACTTCAGTCGTCCCAAGGCGAAATGGTCTCCGGAACGGTCTACGCCGTCCACCGCCTCGCGGGAGGGGCGGTTCTTGACGCGGCGCTCAGCCTGGGCGCGCACGACTATTCTTCGGAACGCATGGTCCTGCTGGGCGCCACCCCGTCCACGCTTTCGAGCGAAGAGTCGCTGACTTCGCTCGGCGCCGAACTGGGGATCAGCAAGGTGCTCAATCAGGGCGGGTTCCGGATGACGCCGCGGGCCTCCCTGCGCTCCAGCGCCATCGAGTTCGACGGTGTCGAGGAAACGGGCGGCGCGGCGGCGCTCACGGTCGAAACCGGGAACTACCGAAGCCTTCAGGCCCGGATCGGCGTCGAGTTCGACGCGCCTTACGAGGCCCAGGGCTTCACCATCAACCCGCACATCGGCGGCGTCATCGCGCAGGAGCTCCTGGGGGGCGAGCCGCCGTTCCTGATCGGGTTCGCCAACGGCGCGGGCGGCAGTCTCCCCGTCAGCGGCGCCGATCGCGAGAAGGCGTGGGGAGAGATCAACGCCGGCCTGGAATTCGCCAGCGACAACATGAAGCTGGACCTCTCGGTACAAAGCACCATCGCGCGCGACGATCTCGACTTCCGCACCTACCGCGCCGCCGTCAGCTGGCGCTTCTGAGGGCCTGAGGCGGCGGGCGAGGATTTCGCCCGCCGCCTCCGACCTGTACGACCGACGCCATGGCGCACCCCTCGTTCATCATGGTCGACGACTTCGTCGGAAATCCGGACGAACTGCGGCAGCGTGCGCTCGGGCTCGACTACGACCGGTCCGCGAGCAGGCAGAACTATCCCGGCGTGACCTCGAGCCAGCCGATCGCCATCGCGGGCCTTGAGGACTACGTCTCGCGGCTTCTGGGCGTGGAGGTGACGGGGGCGCCCGGAACGCTTCACGGTCACTGCCGGTTGACCCTCGCCAGCGACCGAGGCCAGAGCGGCGTCCATGTGGACCCCGCCTTCTATTCCGGCATCCTGTACCTGAGCCGGCCGGACGACGTGCGCGGAGGCACCGATTTCTATCGTCACCGGCGGACCGGTCTTGAGCGGGTTCCGTCGACGGAGGGGGGAGTTTTCGAGTCCGGGTTCGCCGACGTCAACCGGCTGATCGAGGACGTCGTGAACCGCGATACGCTCAAGGCTTCAGCCTGGCAGCGGACCTTCACCTCGCCGATGCGCTACAACCGGCTGGCGTTGTTCTCGCCATGGCTGTTCCACAACAGCAGCGCTGGCTTCGGCGACACGGCCGAGACCGGACGCCTGGTCTATTTGATGTTCTTCGCCGCCCGCGCCTGAGCGGCTCCCTTCCGACGGGAAGGGAGCCGACGAGGGACCTAGTTCGGATACAGGCGGTTGTCGGCGTCCTTCTGGCCTTCGAGGCTGTGCTTGAGGTCGCGCATCTGGTCGTGGCCGTCCTTCACCGTGGCGTAGGCGCGGCGGATGGTCTCGCGGGTCGTGGCTGAGACGGAGGAGTCCTCCAGGGCGGCCTCGAACTTGCCCTTGATGAAGTCCTCGCCGTTCTCGACAGAATTCACCACCGCCTGCTCGTCGCGCAGCACCGCGTGTTTCACATCGAGGAAGGCGCGGTGGGCCTTGGCCAGAATGGAGCCGTCGTCCTCGGGCTCGCCGCCCAGCGAGCGGACGGCGCCCTGAAGATCGGAGGCGACCTGCTGGCGTTCGAAGCTGCGGCTCTCGAACACGGAGCGGAAGTTCGGTTGTTCGGTTTCCTTGGCCGCCTCGCGGTAGCCGTCGGCGCTGTCGAGCGTCGTCTCGATCAGGCTGTTGAGCACATGGATGTCGTGACGGTTGGCGTCGGTCATGGGATCGGTCTCGCTTTGTCGGGAAGGAGACAGAGAAGCGCGGACCGGACGGTTTAAGTTTCAGCTTGGCTTTAAGATCAAAGCTTTGACCGCAACGACCAGAGCTCGGGGAAGCAGCGGCGGTGCAGGGTCTCGGTCAGATAGCCGACGCCTTCGGTTCCGCCGGTGCCCCGGCGGCGGCCGATGATGCGCTCGACCGTGACGACGTGCTTGTGCCGCCAGGTCAGCAAGGCGTCGTCCAGGTCGACCAGCTTCTCCGCCAGCTGGTAGAGCGGCCACCAGCGCGTGGTGTCGCGATAGACTTCCAGCCACGCGGCCTCGACGGCTTCCGAGGGCTCCCAAGGCTGGCTGACGTCGCGGGACAGGACCTCCGCCGGAACCGGCAGGCCGGCGGCCGCCAGCTGGGCCAGCGCGTCGTCATACAGGCTGGGCGAGGCGAGGGCGCCACGGAGCGCCGCGTGGGCTTCGGGCCGCTCTTCATGGAAGCGCAGGAAGCGTTCGTCCTTCAGGCCGAGCATGTATTCCAGCCGCCGGAACTGGTCGCTCTGAAAGCCCGACGACGATCCCAGCACCCCGCGGAAGCGCAGGTAGTCGGCGGGGGTCATGGTCGCCAGGATGTCCCAGCTCATGGTCATCACGCTCTGGATGCGGCTGACCCGGGCGAGGCTCTTGTACGCCGGGACCAGATCGCCTGCGCGGACCAGAGCCTGCGCCTGCGCGACTTCGTGCAGGATCTGCTTGAGCCACAGCTCCTTGGTCTGGTGGATAATCACGAACAGCATCTCGTCGTGCTCGTCCGAGCGCGGATGCTGGGCCGCCAGCAGCTCGTCCAGCGCCAGATAGCCGGCGTAGGTCATGTCGGAGGGGCGGTCGGATTCCGGCGTGTCGGTCATCCTCGACCTATCGCCCGAGCCGGCCTTCGGCTCAAGGGCGGGTCAGCGCCGGTCGTCCTTGTCGAAGTCCTCGCGGCCGGGATCCAGCGAGTTGTCGACCCGATCGTCCCAGCCTTCGCGATGCGAGCGGAACGCCAGCCCCATCAGCACCCAGGCGAGCCCAACCGTGCCGAAACTTCCGATCAGCAGGGCGATCCAGCCGTGCAGCGGCAGGTCGCCGCCCCCGATCGCCAGCCAGAACAGGCTGATCAGCCATGTTGCGGCCGCCGCGATCGTCGCCGCGATCAGAAGATTACGCAGGAAGCGGGCGAGGCGGGCCATCGGGCGATCCTAGGCCCGCGGCGGCTTATAGGCGAGGCGGCGTATTACCGCTGGACCCACTGGCCCTGGGCGTTGCGGTACCACTGGCCCGAGCTCATGCGCGGCAGCACGATGGTCTCGAAGGCGCGGGCCCCCGCGACATCGGCGCTGGCGCCAGCCGCCTGGGCGCTGCGGGCGTAGGCCGAGCGGCGTGCGGAGTTGGTCGCCTGAACCGCCTGGGTCAGGGCGGCGTCGGACGAAGCGGTGCGGAAGCCGAGATAGCCGTCGGCCTGCTCGCCGACCACACCTTGGGACTTCGCCGCGTCGATCAGCGACTTCTGGGCGGGGGTCTGGGCGAAGGCCGCGCCCGCGGCCACGCCGAGGGCCGTGACAGCCGCGGCGACGACGAAGAGCTTGCGGAGAGACATCGGGTTCATCTTTCGCGTCAGAACAGGTTGGGGTTTTCGACGAGGAGGTCCTGGAGCTCCTTGTCGAGGCGGACGCGGACGTCGGCGTCCAGCTTGGCGTAGATCTGTATCGGATCGACCTGCAGCCGCACGGTCGGGGTGCAGGCGGCGGCTCCGAGAACGGCGATCAGGCCGAGCAGGGCGACGGGGGTGCGCGTCCGGGTCATGGGCAGGGGGCTCCGGTCTTGTTTCGGCGTCACCATAACGCTCCGCCGCGTGAACGGGTTCTGAACGGCGAAGGTCAGGGCTCGGGCGACGGGGTCGGACTGACGGGGAAGGGCTCCGCCGGAGCCGCCGTCGGTCGCCCGTCCCGGGCGCGGTTCAGCTCCAGCAGGTCCCCGATCAGCTGGTTGAGGTTCAGCGTTGTGTCCAACGTCAGGTCGATGCCGGTTCCGGACGGCAGGGGCAGGGGGCGGTTCAGGAACTCGCGGCTGATGAACTCGGCGATCGACACGCGCAGCTCCTGCCGCTGCGGCGGATCATGACGGCCGCGGATGCGGAACAGGACGCCGATCCGGCCCTGATCGAGGCTGTTCACCTCGGCCGACAACAGGTCGAACGACAGGTTCTCCATGGCCTGATAGGCGAGATCCTGCACCGTGTTGGGCGCCACGGCTTCGCCGCCGCCGCCCGCTTCCAGCCCGCTGAGCGCCTCGCGGGCGATCGACAGCCGGCCGGGCTCGACGGCGGCCAGGGTCCCGCCGGTGATGCGGACCCCGCCTTCCCGCGTGGAGGTGAAGGGCAGCCGGCCGGAGACGATGGCGTCGAGCGTCACCTTTTCGCCAAACCCCGCCCCCGTGATGATCTCGCCCAGCTGCACGCGGTCCAGCACGATGACGCCGGTGATCGGCTGGTTGGGGTCGAGCGGCACGGTGAAGGGCTCGACGCTGATCCGGCCGGAGGCGAGGGCGAGGTCGCCGCCCTCGATGGTGACTCGGGCCTTGTCCAAGCCGAAGGTGACCTCGATGTCGGTCAGCGGCGTGACTGAGTCGAGCTGTTCGGCGGTCAGGCGCTGGCCGGACGCGGCGGTCACCGGCGCGAGGTTAGTGAACTCGACCGTCCCGCGCAGCCCCTTCACGGGTCCCGCAGGGCTGACGAAATCGAGGCCCGGTATGGTCAGGACCCCGCCGCTAGTCCCCTCGCCGTCGGCGCGCCAGGCGATCCGGCCCTGGAAGCCGACCGAGCCGACCGCCGGAGACCCGACGAACTCGCCCGCCAGCGGGCTGAGGTCGTCAGGCTGCAGCCCGTCTTCCGTGAACACCACCGACGGCGCATCGATGGTAACCCCGCCGACGCCGCTCGCGCCCGCGTGGTCGAGCGTCAGGCGGCCAAGGGGGGTCCGGTCGCGGGCGAGATCGAACGCCCCGGTCCAGTCCTCGCCCGACATGCGGGCCGAGCCGCGCGCGGTCAGCGGGTTGAAGCGAAGGGGCGTGGTCGCGTCGACCACCGACGCGCTGTCGACCCGCGCGTCCAGCGTGATCCCGGCAGGTCCGCCGAGCGCCGTGAACCCGCCGACGATGTTCCGGAAGGCGAGGGCGAGGAAGGGCGCGCCGGCGTCGAAATCCCGCACCACGCCGTCGGAGCGCCAGCGTCCGTCCGTGATGGCGGCCAGCGGGCGGGACGCGGGACAGACCTGTCCAGACAAGCCGCTGACGTCGTTCTCGCCCAGCTCGAGTCGCTCGACCGTCACCGGTCCGCATCCAGCGGCGGCATAGGTAACCCGGCCGTTGGACGAGGTCAGCACGCCGCGCGTCTGCACGGTGATGTTCCGCGCGAGGCCGAAATCCAGAGCAGCCCGGCCGTCGAGCGTGGCGGTGAAGCCGGACGGCGTGAGCCGCCATTGAGGGATGGAGAAGGCCGCTTCCGGCAGGCCCTGCCCCCGGGCGGACGTGAGACCAAGGGCCCCGCCGCCCAGCTGTCCCCGGGCGGCGGAGAAGATCGGACCCGTCGCCGGCCTGAGCGTCAGCACGCCGCCGTTCGCCGGTCGGAGCGTAGCGGGACGGGTCAGGCTGACGCGCGAGCCGCTTGGTCCCACGGCCAGCTCGAAACCCGGGGCGTCGAGGGCGAAGGCCGACAGCGCCTGCTTCATCTGCGACAGCTCCGGCACGTCGTCCCGCCCGGCGGGCCCGAACAGCGGCCAGGCGCCGCGTTGCGCCGCCAGTGAACCGATTGCGGTCAGGCGGAGGCCCTGCGCCGCCACCAGATCGAGCTCTGCCCGGCCGCTTACTCCGTTCAGGACCAGATCTCCCCAGCCCAGCCGCGCTGCGGTCAGGCTCAGCGGCCCGGTCGCCTCCACAGCGCCGTCACGGCCGCCGAGAACCAGCCGGCCGGAGGCGAGGTTCAGGTTGGAGGCGTCGACGCCCGCTGTCGACGCCCGCGCCGCTGCGAAGGACGCGGGGCCGTCGACGCGCCAGCCGAAGCCTTCGCTGTCGCGGGTGAGGGAGGTCCGGCCGCCGTCGAGCCGGAGCCGCAGGCCGGAGGCGTCGGCCGCGGAGCCTTCCAGCCGTGCCGCTCGAATGTTCACATCGGAGGCTCCGGACACGCTGAAGCGCTCGAGCCATCCGGCCATCTGCCCGTCAAAGGCTATGCGGGCGGACACATCCCCGGCCGAGGCGTCTCCTGAAGCCAGGCGGGCGGCGGTCAGCGCGCCGTCGATCCGGGCCCGACCATCGCCTCGCCGTCCCTTGAGGTCGGGATAGGGTAGGTTGCCCGAAAGGGTTAGGCCCAGAGCTTGTCCGGTGAGCCCCGGACGTGTCGCGCGTTCGGCGGCCGCGGACAGGCGCAGCGCGATCCGGTCGCCGGTGGTGGTCAGATCGACCGTCGCCGCCAGCCCCCGCGCCTCGGCCTCGCCGCTCTTGAAGGCGGCGGCCGGCATGCGCGCCGTCAGCCGCATCAGCTTGCCGTTGTCGACCCGTGCGTCGCCGAGGATGTTGGTGGGGCCGTAATCGGTGTCGAGCCGCACCCGCGCGCCCTCGATCAGCACCAGGGGCGCCCGGCTGTCGGGCCGGGGCGGCCGCCCGGTGAACTTCTCGATCAGCGGGTCGAGCGACCCGAGGGTCAGCTTTCCGCCGCGAACGCTGGCGCGCAGCACCGGCCGCACCAGACGGATGCGCGTCGGCGTCACCCCGAGGCCTGCCTTGGACCAGGGCGCGCCGAGCGCGTAGTCGACTTCGACGCGTTCCACGCTCACGTCAGGGCTGTCGGGGTCGCCGATCCGCAGGCTGGCGACCAGCCCGTCGATCTCGACGCGCTCTATCTGCATGTCGGCGTCGACGCCCTGCTGCTCCAGCCAGCCCACCAGCACCTGCCGCGCCGCCGCGCGGCGGTTCAGGTAGAGCAGGGCCGCAAGAATCAGCAGGACGGACAGAACGATCCCAGCCGCCAGCAGCAGCCGGCGCCCATGGGGCGCCGGACCGGACGTGCGTTCTGGGACGGGCGCCTGTGTCATTCGTCGTTCAGGACGCAACCAGCGCGGTGAATGGAACCTGAACTGTGTCGAATACTTGATCCGTGCCCTGTGAAACACAGTTGAGTGGCCGATCGGCCACTTTGAATGCAGGGCAGCCGGCGCCGAGATACATCACACACGTCGGGCTGTCCCTCCTGCTGGATCATGCGCGAATACACTGGCGAACATTCATTATAGTCTGTCGGCTCGCACAAGCTTTACCAACGACACCGGCTCCGGTTAACGGTCTGTAACGAACCTTCTTCCCATAGTGGGACGGACGGGCTATACGGCCTGTCTCGCGGCGGGGGGCTCTTCGCCGCGATCCTTTGCTTTCAGTGGCTTTGGCGCCGGGTGGCGTCGCTGTTTATCGGGGACCGATGGCTCAGTTCGATCCACGTCGCCAGCCGATGCGCATCGCGCCTCACGCCCTGACGGCGGTGGCGGCGGTCTCGGTGGCGCTGCTTACCGGCCGCATGTACCAACCCGCGAAAGCGGAAGAAGCTCCACCCCTCACGCAAAATCAGATCGCCGCGCTCGCGGACCAGGCGTTCGCCGCCGCCGGCACCCCCGCCGGCCTGACCACGCCGGAAGCCGTTCCGGTTCAGATCCGCCGCGGCGAAACCTTCGAACAGGCCGTTCGCCGCACCGGCATCGCCCCTGAAGAGGCGTCCGCCGTCGTGGCGACGCTGGCGAACGCCATGGACGTCACCGCCATGCGCGCCGGCCAGAAGTTCGAGACGGCCATTTCCCGACCGCGAGTCGGTCGCGGCGACGCCCGCCTGATCGGCCTGACCATGCGGACCGGCCCGGCCAGCCAGCTGACGGTGTCACGCAGCTTCGACGGCGCCCTGCGCCTGCGCGCGCTGGAGGAGAAGGTCACCCACGAGACCGTGGTCCTGACCGGCAAGGTCGAAGGCTCCCTGTCGCGTACCGCCCGGCGCGAGGGCGCGCCCGCCGCCATCACCCGCGCCGCCGGACGCCTGTTCTCGCACAAGCTGGACATGGACCGCGACGTCCAGTCGGACGACCAGTTCACCTATGTCTTCGACCGCTCGGTGACCGAGAACGGGCGCACCATCGACACGGGGGGCCTGCTCTACGCCTCGCTAAAGGGCGTGGTCTTCTACCGCTTCCAGCCCGCCGGGGCCAAGGAGCCGCAGTATTTCGACGCCACGGGCAAGAACACGCGCTCGGCCTTCATGCGGACCCCGCTGGAGCGGGGCTTCCGCGTTTCTTCGTCCTTCGGCTTCCGCCGCCACCCGATCGCCGGCTATCGCAAGATGCACCAGGGCATCGACTTTGCCGCCGGGATGGGCACGCCGGTCGTGGCGCCCGCCGACGGCGTCGTCGTCGAGGCGCGGCGCTGGGGCGGCTACGGCAACTGGCTGCGCATCCGCCACCCGAACGGTCTGGAGAGCGGCTACGGCCACCTGTCGCGCTACGCCTCGGGCGTCCGCGCCGGCCAGCGCGTCCGGCAGGGCCAGATCGTCGCCTATGTCGGATCGACGGGCGCTTCCACCGGCCCACACCTGCACTACGAACTGTGGCGCAACGGCCAGCGGATCAATCCGGCGGGCGTGAAGACCACCGAGGGCGTGATCCTCGCCGGGGCCGACCTCGCCGCCTTCCGGGCCGAGAAGGCCCGTATTGACCGGATCATCGCCGCCGGCGGCGAGCGGCGTCAGGTGCAGCCGGTCACGACCGGCGGCCTGCGTCCCGCACAAGCCTGAGCCAACCCGGACTCGCTGATCAGCTTGCGGCGTTCGCCGCCGCGATCAGGGCGTCGTCCAGCCCGCGAGCGCGCGCCGCGGCCTCGCGTCCGGCCAGCCGCGCGGCGTAGGCCGTGAACGAGTCCCGCTCGGGCAGGGTCTTGAACTGCAGACCCCAGGCGATCTGACTGCCCAGATAGACGTCCAGCGCCGTGAACCGCTCGCCCAATAGCCATGGGTCCGACTGCGCGACAAAGCCGTCGAGCGCATCGACCACGTCGTCATACGTGCCGTAGCCGGCCATGGCCGCCTTGTCCGCCGGCGCCAGCAGTCCGAGGGAGCGGGCGGTGACGGCCGCCTCCAGCGGTCCGGCCCCGAAGAACATCCAGCGCAGGTACGGGCCACGGGTGGGATCCTCCAGCCCCGGGGCCAGCCCCGCTTCAGGAAAGGCGTCGGCGAGGAAGGTGCAGATCGCCGCGCCCTCGGTCACCGTGACGCCGCGACAGGTGATGGCGGGCACCTTTCCCATCGGATTGACGGCCAGATATTCCGGGCCCTTCATCGTCGTGCCGTAATCGAGGACGACCGTGCGGTACGGTTGGCCGACCTCCTCCAGCATCCAGCGCACGATGCGACCGCGCGACATGGGGTTGGTGAAGAAGACGATTTCGTCTGACGGCTGGCTCATTTTCCGCTCCCTCGCGTTGTCGCGGGGGGACGCTAGACCGAAGACGGCATGGAACAAAGACGACAGCTACTGAAGGGACTGGCCGCGGGCGCGGCGCTGTGGGGCGTGGGTCCGGCGTGGGCCCAGTCAGCCTTCCGCTCGTCGCGCATCGCGGTGACGGCGCGCGGGCGGGGCCCTGACGTCATCCTGATTCCGGGCCTCGCCTCGACAGCCGAAGTCTGGACTGGGCTCGCCGGGCAGCTGCAGGGCCGGAGGCGTCTGCACCTCGTCTCTGTACGCGGCTTCGGGGACTTGCCGCCGCAGGCCAACGCCGACGGCGCGCTCATGGCGGCCGTCGCGGCCGAGGTCCGCCGCTACATAAGCGAGCAGCGCCTCGATCGACCGGCGTTGATCGGCCACTCGATGGGCGGGCAGGTGGGGCTCAGGGTCGCCGCCGACGCCGGCACGCGGGTGGGCCGGGTGATGACCGTCGATTCCTCGCCCTTCTTCCCCGCCCTGATCAGCCCCCAAGCGACGGTGCGGGACGTCGAACCCATCGCCCAGGTCGCCTATCAGGCCCTGCAGTTCCTCGGCGACGAGGCGCTCAGGACCCGCGGGCGTTCGATGGGGCTGGAGCTGGGCGGCGCGGCCGACGCCGTGTTCCAGTCGATGGGCTGGCAGGGCGGCGACCGCCGGGTGCTGGCGCAGGCGCTGTACGAGGTGATGACGGTCGACCTGCGCCGACGGCTGCCGGAGATCACGGCCCCGGTGACGGTGGTCTACGGCTGGAGCGCCGACGAGGCCTCGCCCAGGGCGCGAGCCGACAGCCTGTTCCGGGGCGCCTACGCCAGTCTTCGCAGGCCCGCGACCTTCGAACGGATCGAGGGCGCCGAGCACATGGTCATGATCGACCAGCCGCGCCGGTTCCTCGCCGCTGTCGAGCGGTTCCTCGCCTAGTCGGCGTCGGGTTGCCGGTCGGGATGGGCCGCCGCGAACGCGGGGTGCTCGCCCGCCTTTCGGTCGACGGCGAGAAGTGCGGGGAAGGCGTCCAACGGAACGTTGAAGCGCCGAGCCGAATAGATCTGCGGGATCAGGTAGCAGTCCGCCAGCGTCGGGGCGCCGCCGAAGCACCAGCCCTCGCCATGCTGCGCCGTCAGCGCCTCGAGCGCCGCGAAGCCCGGCGTGATCCAACGCGCGGCCCAGGCGTCGACAGCCGCCTGGTCGGCCCCGAACGTCTCGCGCAGTGCCTTGCCGACGCGGAGATTGTTCAGCGGATGGATGTCGCAGCCGATCAGCGCCGCCATGGCCCGGACCTGCGCCCGCCCGAGCGGTTCGGACGGCAGCAGAGGCGGCGTCGGGTGGGTCTCCTCCAGCCATTCCAGGATGGCCGGGCTCTGGGTCAGGACCGCGCCGTCGACCTCGAGGGCCGGCACCATGCCCTGCGGGTTCAGCGCCATGAAGCCGTCTGAGCGTTGCGCCCCGGTCCGCAGGTCGACCCCGGCCTGGCCAAAGGTCAGGCCCTTGAGCTCGAGAGCGATGCGGGTGCGGTAGGCGGCGCCGGAGCGCCAGTAGCCGTGCAGGATCATCGCGGCCTCAGGGTGAAGGCGAGCGGCGCCAGACCGCCGATCGAGGCGTCGACGAGGTCGCCTTCTTGCAGGGGCCCCACCCCCTCCGGCGTGCCGGTGAAGATCAGGTCGCCGGGGCGGACGTCCCACAGGGTTCGCGCCTTGAGCAGGATCTCGTCCGGGCTCCAGACCATGTCGTCCAGCCGCCCAGACTGTCGTGTCTCGCCGTTCACCGCGAGGGTGATGGTCGCCGCCGGATCCGGCAGGGCGCCGAGCGTGATCGCGCCGCAGGGCGCCGACTGGTCGAAGCCCTTGGCTGCGTCCCACGGGCGACCCTTCTCCTTTGCCGTGGCCTGAAGATCGCGGCGGGTCAGGTCGCAGCCGACGCCCCAGCCCACGATCTCGCCGTCTTCACCGATCGCACAGACCAGTTCCACCTCGTGGTGCAGGTCGGCCGTCGCCAGAGGGAAGACCGGGTCGGCGCCGTCCGTGACGACGGCGTCCGCGGGCTTGGAGAAGAAGAACGGCTCGGCGCGTTCGTGCCCCATCTCGCGGGCGTGGGCGGCGTAGTTCTGGCCCACGCACAGGATGCGCCGAACCGGGAAGCGGGCGGCGGCGCCGACGATCGGCAGCGAGGGTGTGGGGGCGGGCGAAAACAGCCAGTTTGTCATCCGTCCTGTCTAGGACGGACGAGGCCCGTTGGCCAACCCGGGGGAGGGTGCGATCCATGCTGCGATGCGGGAACCTGCGTCATGCAGTGGCGTTCCGGCTCAGGGTTCCCTATTAAACCGTCAAGCTTGAAAACCGGAGCGCGCATCATGGCCACGAACAAGGCGGCACGAGCCGCCGTTAAGAACGACCTCAACACGCTCAAGGACGACCTGAAGGTCCTCGGGACCGAGGAAAAGGCGCGCCTGCGCGAGAAGGCGACCGCCGCCGAAACCCGCGCCCGCGCCAAGGCCGCCGAGGTCGAGGCCCGGCTGCGCGAACAGTCCGAGGTGCTGCGCGAGCGCGCCCGCGGCTACTACGACACGGCTCGCGTGCGCGGTCAGGAATATTACGACGAGGCGCAGGAGCGTATCGACGAGGCCCAGCGCTACATCACCGAGCGGGTGCAGGAGCGTCCCGTGCAGTCCACCGCCATCGCGCTTGGCGTGGGCGTGGTCCTCGGCATGCTGCTCGCCGGTCGTCGCCGCTGATGCTGGGCGGAGGGCTGGCCCGGGGTCTGGTCCGGAAGGCCGTCGCGGCGTCAGTCGCGGCTGGCGCCGGGCTGGTTGCGACGATCGCGCTCGGCGCGACCATCTTCTATGCGCTGGACTACTTCCTCTATCCCTTGGCGGCTGCGGCGATCACCTGCCTGCTGTTCGCCGTGGCGGCCGGCGCCGTGGCGATGAGCTTCGTCCGTCGGGGCGAAGAGCTCGACGAGGAAGACGAGGACGAACCTGTCGGCCTCGGCCAGCGCGCCTATGTGCTGTTCCGCCAGCGGCCGATGCTCGGCACGGTGGCGGCGCTGGCGGGTGGATGGATATTCCTGCGCAACCCAGCGCTGGCCACCATGGTCGCCGCGGCGTTCACCGAGCGCTCGCACGGGGCGCGCCGGCGCCGCTGAGTTCGGAACGGCGCCGGTTCCGGAACGTTGGTCCTTGAGGCGCGGCGAGCCCGTCGCTCCTTGGACCAACCGCTCTGGAAGGAACGCTGATGCTTCGCTACGCCCTTATCTTTCTGGTCCTCGGGATTGTCGCATACCTCCTCGGCGCGGGCGGGGTAGCCGAGATCGCGACGACCATCGCCTACGTCCTGTTCGTCATTTTCGTCATCCTGCTGATCGTCCACTTCGTGACCGGTCGGGGGAAACGAATCTAGACTAGCTTTGAACTTTAGGACGGAAGGCCGTGGTCGATCAGACCGCGGCCTTTTCCTTTGCGCCCGCGACGTTGGGATCGGGCGCGGTGGCGGTCTTGCGCGTGTCCTGCCGGCGCGGCAGCCGCCAGATCTGGCCTGGCTCGAACCGCTCGCCGGTCCAGGCGATGGCCGTGACGGTGATCTCGTGCGCGTCCCAGTCGATCTGATTGAAGCTGGGCGGCGCGCCCCGCTCGCGGTGCGACAGGGTCCCGCAGCCGATGGCGTAGGAGCAGTGGTCGCCGAGGCTGATCGGCAGGGCGAACGGCACATGGACGTGACCGGTGGCGATGATGTCGACCCCGGCCTCGGCGAAGATCAGGGCCGCCGCGTCGCCGCGCTTCACGTCGCCGGTCATGGGGGTGCCGATCATCTCGATCAGCGGATGGTGGCAGGCGAGAATCCGAAGGGCGCCGACGGGGGCCTGACGCAGGGCCTCCGCCGCCTTGCGGGTCTGCGCCAGGTCGATGACGCCTTTGGACCAGTTGGTCCGCGCCTGCCAGCCGCGGGCGGTGACCACGCCGCGCACCATGACGTTCGGGTTGAGGAACTGGTGATCGTGGGCCGGATGCCCGGTGGCCTTCTCGAACGCCTTCCACGGCCCGAACAGCCGGGCGAACAGGTCCCAGTAGGGCACGTCGTGATTGCCGACGATCACGAATCGGGGTTCCGGCATCGCGCTGATCCAGCGCCCCGCCGCTTCGAACTCGTCGGGATAGCCCTGCTGGGTGATGTCGCCCGTGATCAGCACCAACTCCGGCGCAGCGGCGTGGGCGAACTCGACCGCCGCGGCGCAGGCGGTCTTGTGCTCCCGCCCGAAGTGGACGTCAGAGAACTGGAGAATGCGGCCCACTAGACGCTGTCCTCGGCCGCCGCGGGATTGGGCGCCAGCGCCTGGAACGCCTTCTTGATGAATTTCACACTCGCCTCATGGCGCAGCAGCACCGGCTCCCCGTCGATCACCGCCGGAATGCGGGAGCGGCCGCGGACCTGCGCGCGCTGGATCGCCCGAGTGGTGACCGCGGGGTCCTGGCGCCAGTCCTTGAAGACCGCGGTCGCCGCCATGCGGACCGCTTCGGCGGCGTCGGATGGGTTCATCGCCGCGGCCTCGAGGCCGGTGTGCTCCTCCATGACCCGCGAGATCATCGGGCTGATCAGGACGAGCGCCTCCGCCCGCTTGTCGGCCTTGCCGTCCAGAGAAAAGCGGAGACGGCCCGAGAACGAGCGCCTGAGCGCCCGACGGGCGTAAAGCCACGCCAGTTGCAGCTTGCCCTCCCGGATCGCCTCGCGCGCGGGCGCCCAGAGCGCGGGGGAGCCGAGAATGGCGGCGCAGTAGAACGAATGCGTCGCGTGCCCGTCCGAAATCTCGCCGCCCGCCACGCACTGGGGCGCGCCTTCCTCCAGCGCGACCTTCAATGCGGCCTTCCAGTCGGCGGTCCCGTACAGCGCCCGCGGCAGCATATTCATGGTCCCGCCGGGGAGGGGGGCGACCAGAGGGCCGTCGGGACCGGCCCGCGACGCGATCGTGCCCGCCGTGCCGTCCCCGGCGAGAACGAACAGAACATCGGGCTTTGCGTCGAGCGCCGCCTGGATCTGCGCGTCGAACTGCCCCGCCTCCAGCGCGACCACCGAGGTTTCGCAAGCGTAGTCGGCGAGGATGCCCTCGGCCTCGCGGACGGCGTTCGAGCCGACGCTGCCCGAGAGCGGGTTCACCAGCATCACCACCTTCCCGATCCGTGTGTGCGGGCTCAGCACGAACGCCGGAGCGGCCGCGTCTTCAGGCGCGGTCGCCGGGTCGGCGATCGGGGTCAGGGTTTCGGTCATGCCGCCCGAACGTGCGGCTCGGGGCGATGTTCCGGAGAGGGCGGAAGCTTTGCCATAAATCCGGCGCAGGGGGCGCGCAGGTCATGCAGGCGGAACCGGCGCTGTTATGTGGCGTTTGCACCGCAGGGGCGAACCCGAGGGATGAAGGACATACCCATGAACAAAGCAATCATCGCGATCGCTGCCGCAGGTCTGCTGACCAGCGCATGCGCCACGGACCAGTACGGCAACACCAATGAGACGGTTCGCCAGGGCGCTGTCGGCGCCGGCCTCGGCGCCGTCGCCGGCGCCATCATCGGCAACAACGTGGGCGGCGGCAACGCTGCGCGCGGCGCGGCCATCGGCGCGGTCGTGGGCGGCGCCGCCGGCGCCATCCGCGGCTCCGAGCAAGACCGTCGCAACCAGCAGCGCTACCGCGACAGCGGCGGCCGCTACTACTATTGCTACGACGGTCGTCAGGACGAATGCTACTGGGAGAACGGCCAGCGCCGCTAAGGCGGTCGGTCTGACCTGAAGATCAGGGCGGTTCGTTACGGCGGACCGCCCTTTTCATGACTGATGGAGGGACGGATATGAAGCGAGTGATCCTGCTGCTGGGGGCCGCCGCGGTGGTCGTTTCGGGCTGTTCCACGCCGGGTTTCAACAAGCGCAGCGATCTGGTGGCGGAGCCGTCGGCCTGTGCGCCCAAGCAGTTTGAAGTCTATTTCGCCGATAGCGAGGCCGCGCTGACCGCGCCGGCCCGTCAGGCCATCGCCATGACCGCGACCCAGCTGCAGGGTTGCGACATCCGCAAGGTGCAGGTCATCGGCCTGGCCGACGCGCGCGGCGGGGCCGAGGCCAATCTGAGCCTGTCGCAGCGGCGGGCGCTGGCGGTCGCGGAAGCGCTGACCGCGGCCGGGTGGCCCTCGCCGGTGTTCGAAGTCGGCGCCGCGGGCGACGCCGGGGCGGAGGCGGGCGGCGGCGTGAACGAGCCGATGCGTCGGCGCACCGAAGTCCTGATCGACGCGGCTCCGCGCTCCTGACGGGCGTGAGACGACGCGCCGCTGCGTCGGGACGGTGACGCGGGCGGTGCTGGACGGCTAAGGTGCCGGCGACGTCTGCTGGAGGCCGCGTGGCGCCTGTCGTTCGATTCCTGATCCTCGCGGCCCTCTGGCTCGCGCCCGGCCTCGCGGCCGCGGCCGTTCCGACGCCCGTCGGCGGCGGCGACGGTCCGAAACGCACCGCCCGCATCGAGGCGGAGCTCGTGCCGATGTCGGCCTGGGCCGCGCCCGGCTCGACCGCCGTGGTCGCTGTCAGGCAGGCCATCCAGCCGGGCTGGCACACCTACTGGCGCAATCCCGGAGACTCCGGCGGCGCGACCGAGCTGACGTGGGCCGTTCCAGCGGGCGTGAAGCCTGGCGAGATCGTGTGGCCGCTGCCCGAGCGGCAGCGGCTCTCGGGTCTGATGAATTACGGCTACTCGGGCGAGGTCTGGCTGCCGGTACCGCTCGAGATTCCGGCGGGCGCACGGCCGGGAACCAGCCTGCCGCTGACGGTGAAGGCGCTCTTCCTCGTGTGCAGCGCCGAGATGTGCGTGCCGGATGAGCTGACGCTCACCCTGTCCGTGCCGATCCGCGAGGGGGCGGCGCCGCTGGCCCCCCGGAATGGCGCCGCGATCACCGCGGTGCTGGAGCGGGCGCCGCGCCCTGCCGCGATCGAGGCGCGGGTGCGGGCCGAGGGCGGCGTGCTGGTCCTGACGGCGAGCGGCGGTCCGTTGGCCGCGGGTGATCCCGGCTCCAGCTATTTCTTCCCCTTCGCCGGCGGCGTCATCGACCACGCGGCGGTCCAGACCGGCGAGTGGGGCCCAAACGGTCTTACGCTGCGGCTGACGCCAGGCGGGGCGACGCGGGCCGCGGGCGTGACCGGGCCGATCGCGGGCGTCCTGGAGACGGCGCACGGCGCGTTCGAGGTCACGGCCGAGCCGGGGCCGGCGCTACCCGGAACCAGCGGCTCGGGCGCCATGACAGGCGCTGCGGACGGGGCGCCTGAAACGGACACGGCGGGCGGCGGCCCGATGGTGTTCGTCCAGGCTTTGCTGCTCGCGCTGCTGGGCGGGTTGATCCTGAACCTGATGCCGTGCGTCTTCCCGATCCTGGCGATGAAGGCGGCGGCGCTGACGGCGTCGGCGCACGATCCCGTCCACGCCCGCCGCGACGGGCTGGCCTTCCTCGGCGGGGTGCTGACGACCTTCCTGCTGCTGGCGGGCGCCCTGCTGGCGCTCCGGGCGGCCGGGCAGGCCGTCGGCTGGGGCTT